>JAAFIA010000066.1 GCA_013298545.1 Bacteroidota bacterium
ATTTCCGTATTGGAAAGAAAAAAGGAAAAATCATTCCAGGCGAGAAACGCATTGTCAAACTCGAAACCATCAATCATCACGTCATTAAAGACAAACCGATTGAAATTGAGAAGAATGCGAAAGCCGAACCCAAAGGAAAATTTACAGTTGAGCAACCTATTCGTTCGACCGTACAGTTTCTCTACGATTTCCTTTCTACACCGAATGGCTTGATCGAGTGGTTTGCAGATGAGGCTGAACTCAACGGCGATACTTACACCTTTAAATGGGATGGTGCAGCACAACAGGCCAAAATCATCAATGCCAAATTGGATAGCTACATCCGCATGCGTTGGTTAGACAAGCCTGCTGGTACTTATTTCGAGATGCGTATTGATGTTGATCCGATTACGGCTGAAATCATGCTTGTGATTACCGATTTTGGCGAAAACGACAATGATATTCGCAATTTGCGTGCGCTGTGGGAAACACAGATCCAACAACTTCTTAAAGCATTGGTAACGTACTAATGCATTCGGAGCGTAATTTTACGTCCGCATGAATTCAGTCCGATCTCTCCTCTACCCGATCCGCTTTTTTTTAGTCGGCTTTTTGATCGTGCTTACCCTTACGGGAATTTTGGTGCTGTCGGTCGATAAGTTTGCGCTTCATGGAAAAATCAACCTGTTTTATGCCGATTGGGCTGATTGGACGTTCCTGCTTTTTACGTGGATTGGCGATGGCATTACGTGTACCATTTTCCTGTTTTTATTTCTCTTCATTCGTGCGCGAACGGCATTGGTAACGGGCATTGCAGCCATTTTAGCATCGCTCATTACCTATACGCTCAAAATGACGGCTTTTTATGGCGATGCGCGTCCCATTCTTTCGTTTCAAATGGCCAACTTACCAATCCGAACGGTTCCGGGTATTGAGAACAATATGTACAATACGTTTCCATCTGGGCATACGACATTGATTTTTGCGGTTTGTTGTGGATTGGCTTTTCATTACCGAAAAAAGGGGCAACAAGTTGGTTTGCTTGCTTTGGCGGTCTTGGTGGGTTTTTCGCGTGTTTATCTTTCACAACACTTTGTTACGGATGTGGCTGCGGGTGCGCTAATTGGTACAATAACGGCATTGCTTGTGGTTGGTTTGGTCAATGCTA
The DNA here is from genome assembly GCA_013298545.1 of Bacteroidota bacterium. Lineage (GTDB taxonomy): Bacteria > Bacteroidota > Bacteroidia > Palsa-965 > Palsa-965. The sequence continues at coordinate 1,148 of JAAFIA010000066.1, forward strand.
AATTTCCTGAACCCCTACAACCATGAAGAAAGAACACATTTCCTATTTCATTATTGGAATAATAGCCTTGTTGCTGTTTATTCCGGGATTGGGTTGGGCCGCATTGTTTGACTGGGACGAGATTAATTTTGCGGAGTGCGCACGCGAAATGTTGGTTTCGGGTGATTACGGTTCTGTACAAATTGCATACGAACCGTTCTGGGAAAAACCGCCTTTGTTTATTTGGATGCAAGCTGTGTCGATGCATTTATTTGGGGTCAATGAATTTGCTGCGCGTTTCCCGAATGCGGTTTGTGGCATGGTTACGTTGCTGGTCTTGTTTCGCTTGGGCAAACGCTTGTATGATGCGCGTTTTGGTTGGTTTTGGGTGATTGCTTATGCGTGCTCGGTCTTGCCGCATTTTTATTTCAAAAGTGGCATCATCGATCCTTGGTTCAACTTATTTATTTTTCTGGGCATTTATCAGTTTATACTTTATACAAACGAAGTCAACGTGAACTCGCCATCGGCTTGGATGCGGAATAAAATTGTGCTTTCGGCCTTATTTATTTCGTTGGCGGTATTGACCAAAGGGCCGGTTGCGCTGTTGATTTTCGGTTTGTGTTTTCTGGTTTTTCGTTGGCGCATCAAACGTCCGATTATTTCTTGGAAACATTTTTACTTGTATGCGGGTGTTGTTTGTTTGGTGCCGGGGATTTGGTTTTTGAGTTTACTCCTTACTGGTCGCGGGTATCTGATTTGGGAGTTTATCGCTTATCAGATTCGGTTGTTGACAACGGAGGATGCGACGCATGGCGGTTCGTTTTTTTACCATTGGATCATTTTGTTGTTTGGTTGTTTTCCGGCGGCGCCGTTATTTATTCAGGGCATTCGCGGGCAGCATCCCGACACGCCGTTTGAAGGGCATGTTCGAAAATGGATGTTGTATCTTTTTCTGGTGGTATTGATTCTGTTTTCGTTGGTACAAACCAAAATTGTGCATTATTCTTCGTTGTGTTATTTTCCGTTGACGTACATCGCGGCTTATACAGCATGGCATATTTGGCATGAGCGACTGGTTTGGAAGCGGTTGACGAGTATTTTGACGGGCATCACGGCAGTTCCGTTGGTGCTTGGATTTATACTGATTCCGTTGATTGATCGGTGGAAGGGGCAATTGGTGCCAATGGGCTTTAAGTTAGATGCATTTGCTTTAGGGTGCTTGGAGGCGAATGGCAATTGGCATGGATTTGAATGGTTGATTGGTTTGCTTTTTGGGGGTGGTGTGGCGTATGCGTTGTGGCGGTTGGTGCGTGGGCGTGTGCGGGAGGGTGTAATGGTTTTGGCGGGGTCTTCGTTGCTAAGCATTGTATTGGCACTGTTTTTCATTGTTCCGAAAATTGGGTTGTATTCGCAAGATGCGGCAATTCGTTTTTGGAAATCGAAAGCGGGGCAAGATGTTTATGTTTCTACGCTGGAGTATAAAAGTTATGCGCATTACTTTTATGCCGAAACACAAGATGGTATTCCTGAGAACAGCTTATTCCAGCAATGGAAAAAAGAAAATTACAAAACGTACTACAATCCCAAAGCGGCCATGTCGGAAAACGAGATTCAGTTTCAGCAGCAATGGATTTTGAAAGGTACTATTGATAAGCCGGCATTTTTTGCGGTACATAATAAGCGTAGCAAAGAGATCATGCAATTCTTCCCCGAGTTGCACTATATTGGAATCGAAAATGGTTTTGTTTTTCTGAAACGCGATGCAAACGCGCATAAATAATTCCAGTATATTCGCAATCCATAAACCTATTTCGGCCTATATCTTATGGTTTTCAGCAGCGCAATTTTTCTTGTTCGGTTTCTGCCGGTACTGCTGCTGATTTATTTCCTCATTGATAAAAAATACAAGAATGCGCTGCTGTTAGTGGCGAGTATTGTGTTTTATGGTTGGGGAGCGCCCAAATTCATTTTTGTTATTCTTGGTACCACGCTGCTCGATTTTTTCTTGGTGCGTTTCATGCACCAAAGTAATTCGGCAAGAAACCGTACGTTGCTATTGATCGCCTCTATTAGTGTCAATCTTGGTTTGTTGTTTTATTTCAAGTATTCCAATTTCTTCATCGAAAATTTCAATGTGCTGTTGGAAGCTCTGGGTGTTGAGGGAATTGCTTGGACAAAATTGATTTTACCGATTGGCATTTCGTTTTATACGTTTGAAACCATGACGTATGTGGTGGATGTGTATCGAGGTGTTCACGCGCCGCAAAAGAGTTTTTTCAATTACCTGCTTTACATTTTATTCTTCCCAAAACTCATTGCTGGGCCTATTGTTCGTTACCACGAAATTGCTGACCAGTTAGAAAATCGGGAGGCGCGCGAAAATAACCATGAGCGCTTGATGGGCTTGGTGCGTTTCTGCATTGGTTTAGGCAAAAAAGTGTTGATTGCGAATGTGATTGGACAATACGTCGATACAATTTATGGAAATGAGGCGTTGAAGATGGTGGGCTTTGATCCAAACAAAATTGGTTTGGGCGAAGCGTGGATTGCGGCTATTGGTTATACGTTCCAGATTTATTTTGATTTTTCGGGGTATAGCGATATGGCTTTGGGACTTGGGCGCATGTTTGGATTTAAGCTGCCGGAGAATTTCAACAATCCATACATTGCCGAGAGCATTACGGATTTTTGGCGGCGTTGGCACATCACCTTGGGTGCGTGGATGAAGAATTACTTATACATTCCTTTGGGGGGCAATAAAACACCGGAGGCATGGAAGATTTACCGAAATTTATGGTTGGTATTCTTGCTTTCGGGCTTGTGGCATGGGGCGTCGTGGAATTTTGTGCTGTGGGGTGCGTGGCATGGTTTCTGGCTTGTTGCCGAGCGTGTTTTCTTGCTTCGCTTTACGGCAAAAATTGGTCGTCTTACACGTATCGGTTTTACATTTATGATCGTGTTGTTTGGCTGGGTCTTGTTCCGGCACGAAAATCTGGACGATGCTTTTGCTTTTCTCAAACGTATGTTTATTCCAGGAACGGCTGAAATTCAATTGGATTACAATTTGCGCTTGCCCGTAACCTTGGTTATTGCGTTCGTATTTTCGTGGTGGGCTTTTTTCCGCAAAGGGCAGCACATTCAGGATCTTGTTTATTCGGGCAATAAATTGTCGTATTGGGGTTTGTCGTTGACAAGCCTTGCGGCAGTTTTGCTTTTCTTACTTTCGGTTGGAGCAATTACTAGTAGTACGTTTAATCCGTTTATCTATTTCCGCTTCTGATGCAACACGAACAAGAAAATACGGCGCCATTGCCTGTTGTAAAAGCTAGTTTCTCACGGCTCTTATTGATTGGGTTCATGCTGCTTTTGCTTCTGCCCGTCATTCAGGAGTACTGGAATTTATTTCGCCCGAGCAAACTTCGCGGTTCTTATGAAGAGGCGAAAGCACCAACATTTAGCAGACGTAATTTTTGGGAAGGTGTTTATCAAGATAGTTTCAATACGTGGCACAACGAAAACTTTGGATTTCGCTCATCGTATGTGCGCATCAACAACCAGCTTGATTTTTCTCTTTTTCGTGTTTCGCATGCCAGCGGTGTTCTGATTGGCAAAGAGGATTACTTGTACGAAGAGCGTTATGCACAAGCTTGGAATGGGCAATTTGATGTTGCTCCCGATCATTTTCCGCAAATGGGCGGCAAACTTCGGTTACTACAAGATTCGCTTGCCGCGCGTGGCATTACCTTGCTGGTTGTATTGGCTCCAAGCAAAGCACATTTCTACCCCGAATTTTTGCCTGAGAAATATGCCACACGCGGAAAGAAAAATTACTATACCGAAATGCGACGTGTGGTAGATTCCCTGCAAATCAATGCCATTGACTTTAATGCGTGGGCCTTGCAAAACAAGAAAACCAGTCCCTATCCGATTTTCCCAAAAACAGGAATACATTGGAGTACGTATGCTTCCACTTTAGCAACGGATTCGATCATTCATTGGATTGAACAGAAGCGAAAAATCGATATGGTGAATTTGACTTTGGGTGAACCTGAATTTTCGAAGAACATACGCGAACCCGATAACGATATTGAACTTGCGTTGAATTTATTATGGGGCATTCCCAAACCGAAAATGGCGTATCATCCATATTCCATTGAATCTAGAAAAGGAAAAGCAGAACCAAGGTTGATGGTTATTGCCGATAGTTTTTATTGGGCTATTTTCAACATCAATGTTTCGCAACCAAACGATTATTGGTATTACAATAAGGAAGTCTATCACAGCAATGCAGGAAAGAATCCGGCTAGCGATTACAATGTGGCGTTGGAAACAAAACGCCACGATGTTGTTATTTTAATGGCTACCGATCCCAATATTGCTGATCTCGGCTGGGGCTATATTGATGTGGCCTATAATTTTTTCGTAACCAAAAAAATAAGCACCACACTTGAAGAGCTTGCCGATAAATACCAAGGATACATGCGGCAAGATCCAAAATGGATGGAAGATTTACGGGTGAAAGCAGAAAAGAACAAGGTTCCACTCGACGAAATGATGCGACGCGATGCGCTTTATATGGCCAATGAGGATTTGAAAAATACAGAAGCGCAAAAAAAATAACCGCACTTACTTTCCGCCATTGAGTTTTTTGGCCTCATCAATCGGAATGCGTTTTTTATCGTTAAACGCTACCACAAAAGCTTCTGCAAATCCAGCTTTACGCAATTCGGCCTGTCGTTTGGTGGCTTCGGCCAAGGTGGTGTAAGATCCGAGTGTATATTTATACGAACCATTCATTTCATACGACCAAATATCGGTTTGCCCTTTGAATTTATCGGAGCTTCGCGAAAGTGGTTTGTCGGACGAAATGATTTGAACACGATAAACCACGCCCGTTGTTGCTGGGTTTTGCTCGGGATTGGTGGTTGTATTGGTCGTATCAACAGGCGTATTGATTTTTTCGGGATTGGTTTTTACGACTTCTTGCTCTTTGGTATGATTTACGGCTTTGCGCAATCCGGCTGTGTCTTCTGGTGTTGGTTTATAGGCATCTTCCTTTTCGATGGCATCATCAAACTTGGCCGCAGCGCCTTCAATTTCGGCTTTCCAAGTTCGGAAAGCACGGAAAATAGACGAAGCCATATAGGTTTGTCCTTTGTCGGAACCCAAAAAACGTTCTTCGGCAGGATTGGTGAGAAAACCGGTTTCGATGAGTACCGAGGGCATGCTGGTTTTCCACAAGACTAAAAATCCGGCTTGTTTTACGCCTTTATCGTTGCGGCCCGCTTTGGTGCTGAATTGTACTTGGCATAATTCGGCAAAACGGTTGCTTTGTTCCAAATACATATTCTGATAAGCACTGAGAATGATTACGGCTTCGTCAGAATTGAGGCCCATGTTGTATTTGTCTTGGTAATTTTCTTCTAACAACGCCGCATCGTTTTCGCGTTTAGCGACATCGAGGTTGCCATTGGTTTTGTGCAAGCCCATGACGTAGGTTTCGGCACCATTGGCTTCTTCGTTACAAACCTCTTTGTATTTGCCATTGCTCATTTTCTTGCGCACGCAAGCCGAGTTGCAGTGAATACAGATAAATAAATCGGCGTTGTTGCGGTTGGCAATGGCGGCACGTTCGGCGAGTTCGATAAAAACATCCGTTTTGCGGGTATAAACCACTTTTACATCGGGGTAATTTTTCTCAATAAACGCCCCTAATTTGAGCGATACGGCAAGGGCTACATCTTTTTCCTTCGCGGTCTCGCCATGACAACCGGGGTCTTTGCCACCGTGGCCTGGATCAATGCACACGACTTTGATCTGTTTATCGTTCGGCTTGATTTTTGGAGTGAAGGCGAGCGATAAAAAAACAACCACTACCGGGATGCAGAGTAAGGTGATTATCTTAAAGCCTGTTAAAGAAAGCGTTTTCATGATCGGGAACGCTGGGTTTTCATTAGTTTTGAGCCTTGAAAAAACGGGATGTTCCCGATTTTCTATAGTTCTAAACAAAAATACCGCCAAAAAATTGTGCCCTATCCTTTCTAACAAGCGACTTTTCAGCAGGTTGATGTTGATAGCAGGCTTTGTTTTGGCCGCTTGCGGCGGTTTGTTGGCGCAAGAATCGCAAGACGATTCGCTCAAAGCGCAAGGCGTTAGCTCCAAACTTAAAGGTGTGGTGGAATACGATGCGCACGACTCCATGAAGTTTGACATTGCCAATCAAGTGGTTTACCTCTGGGACAGTGCGCATGTGGATTACGAAGACATTAACCTTTCGGCACATTATGTCATTATTGATTTTAAAAACAACTTGCTTGTTGCTGAAGGGAAAAAAGATAGTGCTGGAAATTACCTCGATCAAGCCGCATTTACCGATGCGGGACAAACGTTCTACGCACAAAAAATTTCGTACAATTATTTGACTGGAAAAGGCAAAATCGAAGAAGTAAGTTCGGTACAAGGCGATGGCTACCTCTTGGCACATACCGCCAAAAAAGATTCGTCGAATGTGATCAATGTGTTGCGCGGGCAATATACCACATGCGATCTGAGCCACCCGCACTTTGCCATTCGCGCCCGAAAACTCAAAGTTATTCCTGACGATAAAATTGTTACGGGTCCGGCTTATCTCGAAATTTCAGATGTTCCCACCCCACTCGCCATCCCATTTGGTTTCTTTCCAAACAAACGCGAACGCACTTCCGGCATTTTAATTCCTACTTATGGCGAGTCGCCCTCGCTCGGTTTCTTTTTGCGCGATGGCGGCTATTACTGGGGCATCAGCGATAAAATTGATTTAGCCTTGCGCGGCGATATTTATTCGCGCGGCAGTTGGGGTGCAAAAATTTATACCAATTACAAAGTCCGCTACAAATTCAGCGGCAATTTCAACGCCAAGTATTCACAAATTCTAACAGGCGAACGCGAATTGCCCACCCGCGCCCTGCGCAAAGATTTCTTTGTAGTTTGGAATCACGTCCAAGACCCCAAATTCAATCCTTCGATTCGCTTTTCGGCCAATGTCAATGCAGGTTCGGGAACATATCAAACCTTCAACGCCATCAACGCCAATAATTACCTCGCCAACACCTTTCAATCCAATATTGCTTGGGCCAAATCGTGGAAATTTGGAACACTTGCTACCAATTTGCGCCATTCGCAAAACACACAAACCCGTGTGGTTGATCTGACCTTGCCACAAGTCGCTTTTACCGCAAACCGTTTTTATCCATTCCGCAACAACGAATTACCAAGCAACAAATGGTACGAGAAAATTGGCCTCGCTTACACCGCCGATTTTCAAAACAATTTGAATATTGTAGATAGCCTGTTGTTTAAAATGGATAGTGTAAACAACATCCCTTATGCGCAACAACGCCTACGCAACGGCATCCGCCAAAATATTCCCATGACGGCATCGTTCAATGTCTTGCGTTATTTTTCGCTTACTCCAGCGGCAAACATCAATACCGTTACGCATTTCAAAACCATTCGCAAAACTTGGGATGCCGATGCCGAACAAACTGTAACTGATACGCTCAACAACACCCGCACGGCTTTAGATTGGAATGCAAACTTAACCTTAGGTACGCGTATTTATGGAACATTTAATTTCAAGCGCACCCGATTTTCTAAAATGCGGCATACGCTTACGCCCAACCTCATTTTATCGTACGTTCCCGATTTCCGAAAAGAAAATTATTCATCGTTTGAAACGGTACAAACCAACAGCATTGGTCGAACCGAATATTACTCCGTTTTTGAAGGCGGTATTTTTGGCGCTTCGCCAGCTGGACGCATTGGATCGCTTGGCTTCAACTTGCTCAACAGCTTGGAAGCGAAAATGCGTCCCCGCCCAGAAGATTCTACCGATGTGGAAGAACGGCGGATGTTGATTGATGCGTTGAATTTGAGCATGAATTACAATTTCATGGCCGAAAAGTTCAACTGGTCGCCACTAACAGCGAGTTTGCGTACCCGTTTATTCAAACGCGTGGATGTGTTGATGGGTGTAACGGCAGATCCGTATCGGATCGATTCGTTGGGTACACGCATCGAGCGGTTTGAATGGCGCACGGGCAAACGCCTTGCACGCCTTACCCGCGCCGGAATTTCGCTCAATACGAGCTTGCGTCAGGGCGGATTGACGTCGCAGCCGCAACGCAACTCGACCCGTGGCACACAAGACGAATTGAATTACATCAACAACAACCCAAACCAATATGTTGATTTTACGGTCCCCTGGTCGCTCAATTTGGCCTATAATTTAGATTGGAGCCGCCCTGGAATTACCGACGTGGTTACGCAAACGTTCCGGTTTTCGGGCGATGTAAATGTTACGCCTAAATGGAAAGTTGGTTTTGATTCCAACTACGATTTGGTGCGGGGCGAGTTTGGTTTTACGTCGTTTAATGTTTTTCGCGATTTGCATTGCTGGGAAATGCAATTCAACTGGATTCCGTTCGGATTCCGCCAGAGTTACAACGTTACAATTCAGGTCAAATCGTCAGTCCTTCAGGATTTAAAACTCTCGCGCAAACGTGATTGGTACGATTTTTCTGCACAATAAGGGCGTTTTTTGCCCTTTTTAGCCTCCTTTTGCCAAAAGATGTTAACCGCATACCAAAACGGCATGGATTGTGTTTACTCTTGTATAAATTCAACTGTCATGAAACCGAAAAACAAAATCGCCATACCTGCCGGAGAACGCATCAAAGTGCAGCTTGATAACAAAACCATTGTTTTTGTCAGATCACAAAGCGCTCTCGATATGTGGATGGAAAAGTATCCCGAAGCAAAAATTGTCGGTTGATTCCCAGAATCTCACCGTACATCCCTCATCGTCTGTCCCTCCGGCAGGCGATGTTTTTTTATGGGCTATTGAGAATGAATACGTTATAACTAGCTCTGAACAAAATTATTCCCTTTCCAATCATCGGCCTATACTAACCATTCATCGAATTGTTGATACTGACAGCAGAATAAATCCTGAACACGTCTTAATTCGTACTTTATTTGTCTAAGATTGAAAAACAAGAACAGCAGATCAGTTGTTATATCATTAAAATCAAGCACCATGAAAAATAAATTGGCCAAACCCGCGCTCAAGCCCGGAACACCGCTCTTCAAATTATACATCGACAGCCGTACGACTATTGTTGTGCGTACCAAAAAAGCAATGGACATGTGGATGGAGAAATATCCAAACGCGAAGTTAATTGCCCAATAAAAAAAGCGTCTGTTCCTGATTTCAGGCGCAAACGCTTTTTGTCTATCGTTTATTTCTTTTATTCAATCAAGCCATCAATGGCATCCATTTTATCTTCGGTGTATTCACCCGACGTGGCATAAACAATTTTCCCTTCTTTGTCCACCAAAAAGATATACGGTTTCTTTTTATCGTCCATTTTCAAGGTTTTTTGATACGATTCGATTTCGCCGGCATAAATCAATACATGCGGATGCAAATCGGCTTGAACAGTTTCTTTCATTTGTTTTTTAGCGGCTTTTGCTGCCGCTGCATTGGCTCCGGTAAACATGGGCACAAAATAGAGGTTCACATCAAACGCATCGTCCATCAAACCTGTTTTGGCAATGAATTTATCATAAGCCGGCTCGTACCATGTTTTTAAATCTTTTTCGGCATCGGCAGACCATGAAAGGCCAACAACGGTAAATTTCCCTTTGGTATCGGAAGGAATGGTGATGGTTTTATCGTTGATGGTTTCGCCTTTAAGACTTGGAAAGGTTGTTCCAACAGGGCTTTCGGCCAGATTCAGCATGGCCATGGTGGCAAGCGAAGCAAAAATGAGTTTCATGTGGATTATTTTTTTGGTTAAACAAAGTAAGCAAAATCTATACCGCGTATTTTTGCGCCATGAAAATAACGTTTCGATTGGTACTTTTTGTATGCCTTGTGCTCCTCATTTCGTCGTGTAAGCACAAAGAGAAAGGGCAAAAAGCCGCCCCCGCCCCGCCCCCGCAAGCGCAAATGCCCCCGCCCCGCACCGGCCCAACCGCCCCAAACGATACCCGCGTGATCATTCACGAAGAAACCCTCAACAAAATGCTCAAAGCGCTCGGCCAAATTAGTGGTACCGAACCATACGACCTTTTCTTAATCAAAGGAACTTATACGTGGACACTCGTTAACCCACAAATACGCCTGCATCCCGGAAAAGCCGATTTCCATACCGATGTGCAAGTGAAAGTTGGGAAATACAGCTACAACAGCACCTGTGTAGGCGATGTTTCGGTTACCTACGACCGTCAGAAAAACCTCATCAACGTTAAAATTACCCGCGCCATTTTTGAAATTTACACCTACTTCTTAGGCAAAAAATACCACATCAAAGATTGGGATTTGGCCGAAGATTTTCCCGAGCCTTTTCAGTTTGAAGGACCAACAGCTACCGAAACATCCATGTCGTTTACCATGCCCGATAGCACCGTGCGCGTCTTGTACATGCACACCACCGATTGCGATTTGGCCGTTCAGGAAAAACAAATTGTTGTGCCTTGCGAAGTTGAATTTACCGATAAGCCCACCGTAAAACCCGCGCTGCCAGCCGGACAAAAAAAATAAGCACGCTTATGGTTTCGTTTGTTACATTTCGGAAACTTGCTACTTCGTTTCCCGAAGTCGATGAAGCATCACATTTCGAAAACCATGCTTTTCGGGTGAAAAAGAAGATTTTTGTAACCCTCAACGAAAAAGAAAATCGTTGTTGTGTCAAACTCTCACCAGTAGATCAATCGGCATTTTGTACGTTTGATTTAGATGTGATTTTTCCGGTACCCAACAAATGGGGCAAACAAGGCTGGACGCTCATCAACCTCAAAAAAGTAAAAAAGGAGATGTTGCTCGATGCGTTGACCACAGCATACATTGAAGTAGCACCCGAAAAATTAGCAAAACCTTATATCGAAGCGCGCGAAAATTTATAACAGTTGCTTACCCCAAACGAAAACCAACCAAAGTAATATCATCGGTTTGGTCGTGCCCTTCTTTCCAAGTATCTAAAACAGTTTGTACATGCGCCGCTTGCTTTTCGATGGGCCAAGGAGCAATTTCATGGAGCATTTCCTTCAAATTTTTGGTCATGAATTTTCTAGCAAACGGCCCACCAAACTGATCCACCACACCATCGGTAGAAAGGTAAAACATGGTAGGCTCAAGCACTGCAATCTCGTGTTGCGTGAATTGAATCTGTTCCATATCCGTTGTATCGCCGACGGAATATTTATCGGAACGGATGGTTTGTAATTCCGTTGTTCCATTTTGGTAATATAGTGGACGACCTGCGCCAGCATACGTTACACGCTTAGTGCTTAAATCAAGCAACAACAGCGCAATATCCATCCCATCGTGCGAATCGCGGTGCGCAAGGTCTTCGTTGAGCGATGCAACCACTTGAATGTGCAATTCGTGCAAAATAGCTGCGGGCTGTTTTACCACTGGCCCAGCAATCAATTGATTTAATAAACTGGAACCAAGCACCGCCATCATCGCCCCAGGCACACCATGTCCGGTACAATCGGCAACCGCAAAATATAAATATCTACGTTCGGGTGTCGTGCTTGTTGCAGGAACAATTTTTTCGCGCATCCAATAAAAATCGCCACTTACAATGTCTTTGGGTTTGTAATAGACAAACGAATTGTTGAGCGTGGCTTGAAGCAAAGACAAAGAAGGCAACGACGAACGTTGAATGCGGGAAGCATAATTGATGCTGTCCATTGTTTCTTGGTTGCGTTGCTGCAATTGCGCTTTTTGCTCTTCAATTTTTTTCTTCTGCAAAGCAATGGCCTCGGCTTGTTCCACCAATTGCCGATTGGCTTTTTTCTTTTCGATGAAGCGGTAAATGAATAAACCACTCAACAACAACAGAAAAACAGCAACAGAAGCATAAATAATTTTCAGGTTGCGGTCGTTCTCAATGCGCTGATCTTGGATGGCTTTGTCGCGGGTGAGCAATTCGATTTTTTGTGTTTGCTCTTTGTAATCGTATTGCGCCGACAGTTCGTTGATGGCACGAGCATTTTCGTCTTTATTAATTTCTTGAATCACATCAATCAGCTTGGCATATTTTTCGCTGGCGCGTTTATGATCGCCGATTTGGCTATACACCTCAGCCAATACAATTCCGGTTTGTTTTTTTTGCGAAGCAATATCCAATTCGTTCGCAAGCTGATCGGCAATTTCTAAATAGCGAATAGCTGTTGGTAAATCATTTTTCCCTAAATAATATTTTCCCAAATAATGATTGGCCAAAACCAAGCCATACCCATTGTTACGTTTTTGGTGAATCTGAAAAGCATCGTCGATATAATGCTTCGATTCATCTATGCGGTTGAGCAAAAGGAGTGTAGCAGCGATATTGATAAATACTTCTGCGCGTAGATTGGAATCGTTGATTTGATCTAATTTCTTGACGGCTTGCTCTTGAAAAAATAAGGCAGAATCGTATTTTCCAACATTGGCATAACACAAACCGATATTGTCTGTTATGGAAACAAATTTCTCGGGCTTATTTTGCACATCGACAAAATTGCGTGAGCGACGGTAAAAATTGGCAGCAGATAAAAAATCGTCGCGATAAAACGCAACTGTTCCCAGGTAGTTGAACGCCATTTGCAAATTGACAGAATCTTTGAGCGCATTGGCCAATTCAATCGCTTCGTAAAAACACGATGTTGCTTTGGTATTGTTGCTTTTGCGCATATACACAGCACCTTCGGCATTCAAGACTTCGGGCATGAGTTTTTTTAGGGAATAGGTTGTGGCCTCGAACCGCGCACTATCCAAAAAAATCAAGGCCGAATCGAAGAGTCCTTTTGCTTTGTATGCTTGCGCCACGCTCAACCAACTTTTAGCCACACCATCGTGCAATTGATTTTTTTGGGCAATTTGAAGCCCTTGTTGCGAATAGGCAAGCGCTTGCTTATAATCTGATGTACGCACGGCTTTTGAAAGCGAATCGAGAATACGCACTTGTGTTGCGGCTGTTTTTCCTTTCCACAAATCGACATGTGCGAGTTGCGGGTTTTGTGCGTGTACATAATTGCACAGCAAGAACACGAAAAAGAAGAAACGTTTCATGGGCAAACAAATCTAAAGAAAAGGAACCTGATACACAATGAAACATATTTCGCTTCGTTTGGCAACTGCTGTTTATGCGCGCAAAAACTTTACCTTGTAAACTCATTTTGAAACACGATGCAGACACACATCACCACCGAAATTTCGCAATACTTGCAGCACGGCGACAATGCGCTTGCCCTCCGTCGCTTGCTCGATTGTGCATACGATAGCCAGCAACTGGAGTGGATGGAAGAAGCCACACGCTTTAGCCAAACATACCGCAAACTCATTGCCGAAAACAATTCCGACAATTGGAAAGCGGCTTTCCGAAACGAAGCGCAGGCCCTCATTCAAAAAATTGTTTCAGACCATACCAGTGCCACGCAAACACCACAGGTTTTGCTTCGTGCCGAGGCCATCACCAAACGTTATGCTTCCGGAAATTTTGGTCTTCAACCCATTCACCTCAGTTTGCAAACAGGCGAAATTGTTGGCGTGGTGGGCGAAAATGGAAATGGTAAAACAACCCTCTTGCGTTGCATATCGGGGCAATTGGCCATTGATGCGGGAACAGTAACATATCCGCAATTGAAACAAACCAATGCGTATGCCATTCAAAACCATGTTGCGTTTATTCCGCAACGCATTCCGCGCTGGTACGGACAATTGAAAGACAATTTGCATTTCTCGGCAGCCATTGCGGGTGTTTTGGGAAAACGAAATGATGTCTTGGTGGATTTGATGTTGGAGCGTTTTGGCTTAACCGAATTTGCTTCGCTCAATTGGACACAAATTAGCAGCGGTTACCGCACACGGTTCGAGATTGCGCGGGTTTTATTGTCGCGGCCCAGTATTTTAATTCTCGATGAGCCTTTGGCCAACCTCGACATCAACGCACAACAAACCTTGCTTACGGATTTACGTTTTCTGACGAAATCGAGTGCCAATCCGTTTGGCGTTTTGTTGACCTCGCAGCAATTGCATGAAGTAGAAAAAATTGCCGATCGTGTTTTACTTATACGGCAAGGCGCGTGTATTTCGCAAACAGATACGATGGCTGTGGCCAATTTGGGTTTTGCGTTGGAATTGGAAACGGCTGATTCGCGTGAGCGTGTGCAGGCGGCCTTGCAAAACTTAGAAATTGAAATTCAGTTCAACGGCGGAAATTTCACACTCGTTTCCAAAACGCATTCTACCAACGAACTGATCAAGCACTTGGTGCTGGCCGATATCAACATCCGCTATTGCCGCGACATTACATCTTCTACCAAACGTTTATTCTAATGAGCGCCCGTAAACCCTTCGCTGCTGGCCGTCGCCCCTTGGCCTTGCCATTTATCAATACACTCGATGCGTGGTTGCTGAAAAATAAATCCGGAATTTGGGCTAGTCGGATACATTTGATTGTGTATTATTTGCTGTTGTATGCCTTGCTTATCGTTGGCGCGACCTTGCTCATTTCAAGTAGTCCGACGGAGCGATCAAACATTGAAATCGCACTTGCGTTTACGGCCATTGTATCGGCAATCGTATTGATTGTTGGTCTGATTTACTTGTTTCGGTTCAATGTATTCAAGCGATTTGGCGATGGCTCGTCGTTCGCGTTTGTACGAAATTTCAAAATTCATTTTTTGAGTTTTCTGATACTCATCAGCATCAGCACGCTACCGATTTGGGTAGAGCGTTGGGAAGCGCACGCCGCATTTCCTGATAACGAAATGGTGCGCGATATCAATGATTTTAATTTAGCTGTGGCCGTCATGGAGCGCGAGCATTTAAGGGATTATGAATATGTTGACACGCTTATTGTGATAGAATCATCCGAAATCGCAAACGAATTATCGACCCGATTAATCGAAAAAGATATTCGGAATGAACACAAAAGATACATCCAACCTTACGAATTGGAACGCGAACGCGGCAGCGCAGATAGCACCATACAATTGGGCAAAGATTCGTTTCATAGCTTTCATCACGATCGGTTACTGATACTTCCATACAATCGCTTCTACGGAATGGAAAATACTGAAGCCTTGACTAATATGGATATGTTCCATTTAGTAATCCGCAACAAAACAACCATGAGCTTGAAGCAAGCCGAAATGCGTGTGAACGAAATCACACAGAAATACACGGGTGAAAATTCGCATGGAAATTACAACTACTACAATAACGACAATGACGAGGATTACTATTTGTCTCGGATTGAGACGCAGGAAAAATACCGATTAAAAGAAATCGAATATAGCCTACACAATATCATCCGTCGCAAAAACACGATTCGCATTCCAAACGATTTAGATGATTTCTTGCGCGGCATCATTTATTCGGCACTTGGAGCGGCCTTGCTCCTACTTGCTTTCCGGCATTCGACCATTAAATTATTTTTCTTATCCATCATTTCTGCCGTAGTCCTCGCTTTTCTATCCGGTCTTATTGTTGCCGCTTTAAACTATCGAGAGGACGGTGCCGTTGGCATGTACCTTTTTGTCTTTGCGGTTTTGATGACACTTGCTGCAACCATTCCCTTATCTACCAAACGTTCGTTGGTCAAAGGCATCGCTTTAAACGGAAGCATGTTGGGTGTTTTTCCAATTCCAGTCATGATTGTTGCATTGTTAAAAGAAAAGGCGCAACGTGCATACTATGAAATGTATCCAGACTATTACGTTGAACGCCCTTGGGATTCTAGTTACGTGCAGCCACCACCATTCGATTACGAAAAATGGAATCAGTATATGGTCTTCGCCGAAATTGGTGGTTTTATTTTACTTTTCGGCATGATGTACTTCGTATTCAGCAAACTTTACCGCAGTTGGTATGCGCAAGCCGAGGAATAAAATCATTTTAATTGATCTGTTTTTCAATTGCTTACGGAATAACGAAAATATTGTTGCTCCGATTTGTCCAATAACGGAAACACAATCGTCATGGCAGTATAAACCATAAAAAAACAACCTTATGAACCAGTTCTTACTCGTGTTTCACAACACACCACAAACACCCGCCACACCACCATCGCCTGAGCAAATGCAAGGCATCATGAAAAAATGGATGGATTGGATTGGCGGTATTGGCGCTCAAAATAAATTGGTCAGCCCGGGCAATGCCTTGCGCGGCACTGGCGCTGTTGTTCGCTCCAACAATGTTGTAACCAACGGTCCTTATGTTGAAGTGAAAGAAGTGATCAGCGGATTTACCATTGTCAAAGCCGAATCGCTTGAAGAAGCCATTGCACTCGCAGAAGGCTGTCCGATTTTTGACGATGGCGGCGCAGTAGAAGTTCGTCCCATTGTAGAAATGTAATTTTTTGATTTTAAAACACCGTCTAAATTTAGGCGGTGTTTTTTTGTTCTCTATGCAACAGCCCGAGCTTCTTCCGCATTTATTTCGACACGAGTACCGCAAAATTGTAGCGGTGCTTTGCAAAACGGTTGGCATCCAACACATCGAAACGGCAGAAGATTTGGTGAGCGATGTTTTTCTGCAAGCAACCGAAACCTGGAAACAAAACGGATTGCCCGAAAATCCAACCGCATGGCTTTATGCTGTGGCGAAAAATAAAGCCCGCGATTTTTTGCGTAGGGAAAATATCTTTTTGCAAAAAATAAAACCGGAAGTCAAACAAAGTTCGCCGCTTGCCGAAGAAATAGAGATTGACTTATCGGCACAAAACATCAGCGACAGCCAGTTGCAAATGATGTTTGCCGTTTGTCATCCGGCCATTTCGTCTGAGTCGCAAATTGGCCTTGCGCTCAATGTGCTGTGTGGCTTTGGTGTGGATGAAATTGCCGACGCGTTTTTATCAAACCGCGAAACGATTTACAAACGGCTTGCACGCGCCAAAGAAAAATTAAAATCCGAGAAAGTACGCATCGAAGTGCCGCTACCGGCGGAGATCGAATTGCGCTTGGCGAATGTCTTAACCACGCTGTATTTACTTTTCAGCGAAGGGTATTATTCCACCTCGCAAAACAAAACCTTGCGCAACGAACTCTGCGTAGAAGCCATGCGTTTGTGTTTCATGCTCACGCAATACGAACAAACCAATTCGCCACAAGCCAATGCACTTTTGGCACTCATGTGTTATCATGCCTCGCGGTTTGATGCACGTATCGATGCTGCTGGCGATGCCATTTTGTACGAAGATCAAGACGAATCGCTTTGGAATCAGGAATTGATTCAACAAGGAAATTATTTCATGAATCGCTCCGCCTCGGGCCAGCAACTCACCAAGTACCACATCGAAGCCGGCATTGCGTTTTGGCACACACACAAAGCCGATACGCCTGAAAAATGGGAAAGTATATTACTGCTCTACAACCAACTTTTGCAAATCGAGTATTCGCCCGTAGCCGCGCTCAACCGCACGTACGCCTTGGCAAAAGCAAACGGCAACAAAGCGGCCATTCGCGAAGCCGAAAAACTAAAACTCAACGATAATCATTTATACTTCGCACTCTTAGCCACGCTCTACGAAGAAGAAAATCCCACAAAAGCACAAAAGCATTGGAAACAGGCTTACGCCTTGGCTAAAACGGAAACGGAAAAAAGAAATATTGCTAAACGAATTGTGTAATTGATGATTTGGTGAATTGGCAAGTTGGTAAATCGCTAATTCACCAACTTGCTAATTCAAAACTTCTAGGTGTTCGCAATAATATACTCCGCAATTTTGGAATACAAATGAGCGCGGTCTTTTCCGATTACGTTGTGGAAATGTCCGGGATAAACAAAATAATCGGGCAGCGTTTTTTGATCGACACAGGCTTTCAAGAAATTTAAACTGTGTTGCCAAACCACTACATCATCACTAGTACCGTGAATGAGTAACAGTTTGCCTTTCAGTTTACCTGCATGGTTGAGCAAATTCGATTCGTTGTAGCCTTCTTTGTTGGCTTCTGGCGTATCCATAAACCGTTCGGTGTACATGATTTCGTACATGCTCCAATCAATTACGGGGCCGCCTGCCACGCCTGTTTTATACAAGCCGGCTTTGCGCGTCATGAGCGAGGTGGTCATGAATCCGCCGTAACTCCAACCAAATACGGCCATGCGATTGCCGTCAACATACTTCAACGATTTGAGGTACTGTGCGCCGCGTTCTTGGTCGTCCATTTCAACTGTTCCCAATTTGCGGAAGGTAGCTTGTTCAAAATCAGCACCCCGATTTTCGGAACCGCGACCGTCCACCGCAAACACCACAAAACCTTGCTGCGCCATGTAATACAAGAACATGTCGTTGCCCGCCATCCAGGTATTGGTAACCAACTGCACACCCGGACCATTATACACATACGTCATGGTCGGATATTTTTTGGTGGAATCGAAACCTGTTGGTAAAAGCATTTTGCACCACAACGGTGTACGATCGTCAGCCGCTTTAATCGTAAATAATTTCAAGCTGCAAGGCGCATAATTGGCGAGTGGATTGGTTGCTCGATTTAATTCCAACAGCATTTCGCCTTTGGTGGTATAAAGCGCTTGAACTTTAGGTGTTGTTACGTCGGAATACTCATCCAAGAAATACGTATAGCTGTCGTTAAAACTTGGACTATGTGTTCCTACGCCACCTGCAAGTTTTGTTTTCTTTGCGGTTTTCAATTCACTCTTCCACACCTCGCGACCAATTTGGTTGAGCGGTGCAGCCACATAATACACGAATGATCCGCTCGGATCGCAGCCCAATACATCGGTGATCACAAAATTGTGTTCAGGTCCACGCACGGGGCTTCCGGTACGCATGCCTTCTGTTTCCGAATGCGCTTTCACCAGTTCGCCATTGGTGTTGTACAAATACAAATGGTTCATACCATCGCGTTCGCTTTGCCAAATAAACCAATCGTCGTGCTTGGGCACAAATAGCATGGTGTGCAAGGGTTGCACGTAGGTCGGTTTCTTTTCTTCAAACAAGGTTTTCTCAAACGCACCGGTTGAGGCATTGTAGCGATTCATCTTCAAATGATTCTGATCGCGGTTGAGGATGGCGATGTAAATGCTTTTGTTGTCGGGACTCCAGCATACGTTGGTTAAGTATTGTTCTTTCGGTTCGCCCGTATTGATAAAAACCACAGTACCATCTTCGGTGTTATAGACACCAAGTGTAACGTGATGGCTTGCGGCTCCGGCCATCGGGTATTTAATCATTTCGGCGGCGGCTGGTTTCTGGGTCAAATCCATCAACGGATAATCGGTTACCATGGTTTGATCCATGCGGTAATATGCCAGGAGTTTGCCCGATGGCGACCAAAACGTGCCTTTATAAATACCAAACTCGTCGCGATGAACCGATTGTCCGTTGACGATATTTTTTTCTTTATCGTTGGTAACCGAAATAGGATTTCCGTTTTGCAAGATGTACAAATTATTTCCAACGGTATAAGCCGTCATGCCTGTATTGGGAGCCACATCAAATCCGGCAGCGCCTTCTGGATAAGTGTAATTGGGTTGCGAAGTGAGTTGCGCCGTTTTGATGTTGTAGGTGGCTTTGTGTTTGCCCGATACGAATGTAAATTCGGCGGCATTGATCCACGTGATGCGCGGGAATTTTTTCAATTCATTCAATCCGGCCACTTTGGCTTCGCGAATTTTTGCATTGAGTTCGTCTAATGTCAATACTTGTTTGGCGGCCACTTTGCTTCCGGCTGTTCCAACCATCAACGTAGAAACCGAACCTACAGTGTTGATGTAAGCATAGTCGTTGGTTCCTTTGATCCATTTCAACTGGCCTAAACCGGTGGGTTGAAATTCATCGCGCCGCAAGACAATGTCTTCCGTGGTGAGTTTGATGTTTTGTGCTTGAACAGCAAGCGAAGCTGTTAAGAGAAAAAGAGCGATAATTTTTTTCATGGATTGAAATTGAAATGGAATTAAAGTGCGATGATGCCTTCTACTTCGGCTGCTTTTTGATAGACTTCGATAACGCCATCGGGGTTGAGCATGACTTGACGTGCGGTAATGCTCGTGTATTTTCCGGCGCTAGAGGGTTGTAGTTTCACTTCGCTATCGTCGCCAAAAAGGCTTTCTATTTTGGCAATTTTTTGATTGTCAGAAGGAACGATAAATTTAAACATGTAGAGCGATGGCCAAGAAAAATCTTTTTCCAGTTTTTGGCGCAAGGCAGAGAAATCGGGTGCTGACATAGGTTTAAAAGATATTGTCTAAACGGCGGCGATCGCGTTTGGTGGGACGGCCTTTTCCGGTTTGAAATACAGGTGGGCCAAGTTCTTTCATGGCTTTGAGGCGTTCGTATTCTTCGGGTGGGGTGCGGTCTTCGAGGTATTGCGGAACGAGTTTGGCAGCTACGCGTGCAGGCGGAAAATCGAGCACGGCAACGGTTTTGGTAATGATGCCAAACTTAAAGCTGATGACATCGCCTGGTTTTAATTCTTTAGAAGGTTTGAGGATATCGCCGTGGAGTTTTACTTTTCCACCTTTGCAGGCATCGGCAGCTTGAGTGCGTGTTTTATACAAACGCACACTCCACAACCATTTATCGGCACGACGCGTATCGGACATAAATGCAAAAATACCAGTTCGGCGCGAATGGTGGAATTTTATTTTAATGGTTTAGGAAACAACATCCATTCATTGGTCTTGGGGTAATTGGGGTTGGCTTTGCTGCGCGCAGGTCCTTCGCAGACTTGAGACACTAGACACTATACATGAGACTTGAGACTTGGTGAGTTACTATAGTTGGTGAATTGGTGAGTGATTTTCAGCCCCGCATTTCCCGCGCAGACATGAGACATGAGACAATAGACGTGAGACTGGGTGGATTGGTAAATTAGCGAATTACTGATTTACCAATTCTCAAATTCACCAACTGTTCGCTAGCTTCGTGCGGTCTCTTGTCTCATGTCTAAAAAAAAACGAGCGAAGCGAGTTAGCATCTCAAACAACTCAATAACTCAATAACCAATTGCGTATTTAAACATCAATCTATTTTGACTAAAAATAATCGTACTATTACATCATGCAAAAAAACGACTCCGAATTTCTATTTTTCGACTCCGTCAAAATGATGACCTCCAAATCGCTCAAACAATTTGATGCGGTTATGATTGCCACAAAAAATTATGTGTTCGTTATTCCAATACAATCGGTGCTTATTCTTCCCATTGTACAAACGTTTACCACTCACCGCTACTTTGCCAACGGATCTGTTTCAGAAGGATGCCTGAAACTCATTGCTGATGCAGCCAATCCAAACGAGCTGGAACAAACATTGATGGGACTTCTCGAAGGTGATGAGAAATTTATTCATAAACTAGCCAACCTCGATGCCATCAAAGTAAATCGTTGGTTCAGCACCTTCAATTTCCGCTTGCTCAAAGGCAAAATGGGTTACACGGCCATTCTGGTAAAAGGCAAAGAAAAAGCAGATCCATTAAAAACGCTCCTTGGGGTTTAATACGAACGATTTAAAAAGCGAAGTATGAAGTGCGAAGAAAGCGTGCAAAGAACGCAAAGGGAAAGTAACTACTAACTACGTCGCTAGCATCTGCGGGGAGACGTCAACGAATTGCGCGAAGTTGCATTTAAAAAATGGCTAGCAGGAAACTATCGTCAGGCCATTTTTTATTGCAATTTGGTATTCGTTGGGTCTTTTTTTGGTTACTTTTTTGGACAAGCAAAAAAGTAACAATAAAACTTCCTTTTAAACACCCCAACCGTCAGCCCCCCGCCTAAGGCGGAGAATCGTACAAACTACGTCGCTAGCATCTGCAAGAATCCATCAACTTTTCACCAAAACTTGCAACCGCTTTTCCATCGGATCAATAACATCTATTAGATCAGTTATAAAACCTGAGCCGTAAGCAATGGCATACGGCAAAAAATTATCCTTGCGTTCTTGCAAAGCACCTTCTGGCAAAATTTTATCGCGTACTTTTTTGACTTGGTTGAGAATGACTTCTTGCTTCTGTTTTTCGGCACGAATCATTTTGCTTTCTAGCGCAGCCAAACCATTTTTTGCTTTTTGCGCTTCACCTTCAGCCGCTCCTTTCAAGGTTGGATCGATGGCCGAAACACGCTGTGTAATGGCATTGTAGAGCTTTTCAAGTTCTTGCTTTTCGTGTTCGAGGTTTACTTGGTCGCCGGCTTCGCGCAGGACGAGCGCGCGGGCCAGTTCGTCGGGGTGGCGAAATAAATCTTCTAGACTGATATTTTTCTTGGCCAGTTTTTCTACACTTCCGGCATCGGCAAAAACCGAGAAAAAGCGCGGGTGTAAGACCGGAAAAAATACATCCTGCGATTCGAAAAAACTGCGGTATTCGAGCCAGTAGGCCAATTCGCCGGGTCCACCCACATAGGCCAGATTGGGTAAAATACATTGTTGGTAAAGCGGACGCAAAACCACATTGGGACTAAATCGCTCTGGAAACTGTTTCAATTCTGCTTCGAGTGCCGCCGCCGAAAATTCAAGCTCGGTATTCAAGACCCGCCAGCCCTCGCCCACCCGCTCCATCCGCTCGCGCATCCCATCGCGCATGTAAAACACATTGATGGCGCGCGGATTTACTTGCGCGGCATACCCCAAGTCCGCAAGCGCATCGATCGACTGGCGTACGTTTTCATCGGCGGTATGTTGCCACAAATCGGTTTTGAAATACGGTATAAAAATGGTTTTCAACGCGCGGTTATGGCTATCGAGCACCACCACCCGATCGCCAAAAATTGCGTGGACCAAGCGGCGTGTGGCTACGGCCAAATTCGGCGCGCCCACATAACAGCGTTCGATTGTTTGCATCCACGCTTCGGCCTCGGCCGATGTGCCTAAGGCTTCGCGCAGCGCGGTCAACAATTCCGTTAAATCGGTAGTTTGCAGCAAACCCGTTGGACCTGTTTGTGAGGTTTCCCAACGCAAGGTTTTTCCATACACGCGCAAAGCACGAATTTCTTCGACATCATGATCTTCAGATGCCATCCAGTAAACGGGCACAATGGCGCGTTGATGCGTTTGGCTCAAGGTTTCGGCCAGGCGAATGGTGCTTGCAATTTTTGTAACAAAATACAGCGGGCCGCTAAACACACAGAGTTGATGGCCGGTAGTAACGGTCAGCGTTTGGGCTTGCGCCAGTTGTTGCACCAAATTTTCGGGAAGCGCAACTGCAGCCTGGTCATATTGTTCGCGGATGGCGGCAACGAGGATGCTTCGGTTGTTTTCGTTGTACCGAATCTCGTTCAGCGCTTGCGCATATCCAGCCGCATTGGGCGCGTGTGCGTAAAACGGTTTCAGCGTTTCGGCCTGCGCGAGGTAATCGAGAAAAAGGGAAGAAAATTGTCCGGTAGTTTCGGGAGCTATGCTGTGGGCAGTAAAAGCCATGATGGAATTTCGATTGAGAACACAAAGATACTTTTTTGAGATTCAAGTGAATTCACAAATTAGTGAATTGGCGAATTAGCGATTTACTGAATTATTGAATTGGTGAGTTGGTGATTTAGTGAATTGATGAGTGAATTACGAAATTGCTAATTCGCCAATTCACTAATTGCGGGCGGCCTGTGCGGTTGAACAATTCACCAATTGCGGGCGGCCTGTGCGGCTGAACAATTCACCAACTAGCGCCAGCCCTGCGCGCAGCCAATCCAAACCACTATATTTGTGCATGAGCCAATTGCCTCCCGATGGTCCGAATAGCTGGACAACTTTTGCTAGCGAACAAGTCTATGAATCGCCTTGGATTGCCGTTACCAAACACGATGTGTTGACACCGGCCCAAACGCCTGGAACGTATTCGGTGGTGCATTTCAAAAACTTAGCCATTGGCATCATTCCGATTGACCGCGATGGCAATACGTGGTTGGTTGGGCAATACCGATATCCATTGAGTCAATATTTTTGGGAAATCATTGAAGGTGGCGGGCCCTTGGATGTTGATCCACTCGAATCGGCCAAGCGCGAATTGTTGGAAGAAACGGGCTTGCGGGCGGCCAAATGGACGAAGGTGATGGAGTTGCATTTGTCCAATTCGGCAACCGACGAAAAAGCCATCATTTATGTAGCGGAAGAGCTGACCGAAGGCGAAGCAGAACCGGAAGCTACGGAGGATTTGAAGGTGGTTAAACTGCCCTTCCGCGAAGTATATGAAATGGTGCTGCGTGGCGAGTTGACGGATGCGATGACGGTGGCGGGGGTGTTGCGGGTGGGGAGCGGGCGCGGAATTTGATTTTGAATTAAATCTTTACACTTAATTATATAAAAAAAACGATCCCGACCAGAGGCCGGGACCATTTTGAATGTCTAAACAACGGAATAATCCATTATTGTGACTTGCTTTCAGATTATGATGCAAATATACAGGAAGTTTTAACAACTCCAAATAACTAGTATAAAAAAATTATTTTATTTATTGAAACTGCTTTACTACATTCGCCAAAATACATATTTACAATGGCTGAAAAAATACTAGGTCTCGATCTTGGAACAACCTCTATTGGTTGGGCATATATTCTTGATGGTTCTGAATCGAATGAGCCGTCGCAAATTCTTGGAATGGGCGTTCGCATTATTCCGCTCGATGAAACTGAGCGTGATGAGTTTACAAAAGGTAATGCCATTTCAAAAAATCAAAAGCGTACACAAAAAAGAACGCTTAGAAAAGGGCAAGACCGCTATCAGCTACGCAGAAAGTATTTAGGTGAAGCGTTAGCAAAACTAGGGATGATGCCTAGCCAAGAACATTTTATGCTGGATGCGTTGAATCTTTATGGATTAAGAGCAAAAGCGATTCAAGAAAAAATAGCATTGCCAGAACTTGGCCGTATTTTATTTCACCTAAACCAAAAACGGGGCTATAAAAGTGCGCGCGTTGAATTGGCAAGTGAAGATAAAAAACAAACCGATTATTTAAAAACCATTGATGATCGTTCAAATGAACTGAAAGTTGAGGGCCTGACTATCGGGCAAAAACTTCACGACCTGCTTAAAAAGCAATATGAAGAAGATGGACAAGCGATTCGATTAAAAGAACGGGTTTATCCACGACATGATTATATCCATGAGTTTGACCGTATTTGGGATAAACAAAAAGAATTTTATCCCGATGTTTTAAATGATTTAAATCGCGCTGAAATTCGAGATCGAATTATTTATTACCAGCGTCCATTAAAATCGAAGAAGGGGTTGGTTTCTATTTGCGACTTTGAAAAGAAGCCTTATTTGCGTGAAGATGGAAAAACCGTAGAACGTGGGCCTAAAGTTGCGCCACGTAGTTCACCTCTCTTTCAGGTTTGTAAACTATGGGAGAGTATCAACAACATTAGTTATAAAAATAAAAAAGGAGAAATCTATTGGCCTGACGATAAGCAGAAGATGTCCATTTTTATGGAAATGGACAATCAACGGAGCCTCACCGATGCTAAAATCGCTTCGTTGCTTGGCTTCAAGAAAACCGATGGTTGGTATGCCAACAAACAAATTGGAGCGAAAGGATTGCAAGGAAATACAACAAAATCAGATATTGCAACTGTACTTGAAAAAAACGGCGTTTCTCAAAAACGAATTGAAGAACTTACCGCTTTTGAACTTACAATCGACGACGAAGTAAAAGAAGATCGTGTAGATAAAGAGACTGGCGAAATTTTTCAGAAAACGGTTTACGTTGTCAAGGATACATTTGAACAACAACCACTGTATAAATTATGGCATGTACTCTACTCTATTTCTGATCAAGAAGTATTGATGCGGATATTGACAGATAAATACGCCCTTACAGAGCAAACCGCTGCTGCATTAATAAAACTAGATTTTACAAAAGCAGGATTTGGCAATAAAAGCAGTAAAGCGATTCGTAAAATACTTCCTTATCTTCAAAGTGGGTTAAAATACAGCGAAGCATGTGAAGAAGCGGGCTACAACCATTCCGATTCCATGACGCTCGAAGAGAATAATAACCGTCCATTGGATGAAGCATTAAAACTTTTTGAGAAAAATAGCTTACGCCAACCTGTCGTTGAGAAAATACTAAACCAATTAACGCATCTAATCAATGATATTTTGAATGATGCCGAATTTGGTCGCCCAGATGCTATTCGCATTGAATTAGCAAGAGAATTAAAGCAGAGTAAAGAAGAACGAAACGATGCTTACTCGAATATAAATAAACGCGAAAAGGAAAACGATAAAATTAGAAAGGAACTATTTGAATCTTCTGATTTTCCGAAACGACCTGTTTCAAAACGCGATATAGAACGCTATCGTTTATGGCAAGAATTTGAAGGTGTGTCGCCATACGAACCCAATA
>JAAFIA010000067.1 GCA_013298545.1 Bacteroidota bacterium
ATCTGAAATTTGGAATTTCTCAACCCCACTTCTCCGGCCTCATTTAGCTCACCGTCGTTTTTTTCTTCCGATGGTGTTCGTGAATTCGGCCTCCTGCCCTCAATCCCACTTCTCCGGCCTCATTTGCGGGAAGAAAAGTACGTCTTGGATAGATGCTTGATTGGTCATGAGCATTGTTAAACGATCAATTCCAATTCCGATTCCTGCCGTTGGTGGCATACCATATTCCAATGCACGCAGGAAGTCGTTGTCGATATACATCGCTTCGTCGTCGCCGCGCTCCATGAGGCGCACTTGCTCTTCAAAACGTTCGCGTTGATCGATTGGATCGTTCAACTCACTGTATGCGTTTGCAATTTCTTTTCCGTTTACGATCAACTAAAACGCTCTACCAATCCGGCTTTGCTGCGGTGCTTTTTGGTAAGCGGACTCATTTCTACCGGATAATCGGTGATAAACGTTGGTTGAATATAATGCGCTTCGCATTTTTCGCCAAAAATCTCGTCGATCAATTTTCCGCGGCCCGAACTTGGCGCAACATCAATATTTAATGTTTTGCAGGTTTCGCGCAATTGCGCTTCATCCATTTCGGAAATATCAATTCCGGTATGTTCCAAAATGGCTTCATACATCGTTACACGACGATATGGCGCAGCAAAACTGATTTGATTTTCGCCTACTAAAACTTCGGATGTTCCGTGCATTGCCAGTGCTGCTTTTTCGAGCATCTCTTCTGTTGTACGCATCATCCATTCGTAATCTTTATACGCCACATAAAATTCCAGAATCGTAAACTCAGGATTGTGTGTACGATCCATGCCTTCGTTGCGGAAGTTTCTTGAAAATTCATACACGCCATCAAAGCCGCCAACAATCAGGCGTTTGAGGTACAATTCATTTGCAATACGCAAATAAAAAGCGGAATCGAGTGCGTTGTGATGCGTAACAAACGGACGCGCTGCCGCACCACCAGGAATCGCTTGCAAGACAGGCGTATCAACTTCGAGCAATCCTTTATCGTTCAAATAATCGCGCATCGCATTGATGAGCTTGGTGCGCTTAATGAACGTGTCTTTTACTTTTGGATTGATAACCAAATCAGCATAGCGTTGGCGGTAGCGAAATTCGGGATCGGTAACTTCGTCAAACGCTTTTCCCGATTCATCCACTTTCACAATCGGAAGCGGACGAAGCGATTTGCTCAGGATTTTGAAGGAGGTAACGTGAATGGAAATTTCGCCCACTTGCGTTGTAAACACATATCCTGAAATACCAACAATATCGCCGATGTCAATGAGCTTTTTGAAAACGGTATTGTAGAGTGTTTTGTCTTCGCCAGGGCAAACATCATCGCGACGAATATAAATCTGAATACGTCCCGAAGCGTCTTGAAGCGAAGCAAAAGCCGCATTGCCCATGATACGAATGGTCATGATGCGTCCGGCGATGGTAATGTCTTTATAGTTGGTCTTATCGCGCTCGTAATTGGCATGGATGTCTGCTGCACTTGCATTGATAGCAAAGGCTTCGGCTGGATAAGGATCAATACCTAATTCGCGGATTTGTGCGAGTTTCTCGCGGCGGATGCGTTCTTGTTCAGAAAGTTCGTAACTCATTTTGTTTAAAAAATTAAAATCGTAAAGAAATTATTGGAGTTGGTGGATTAGAAATTGGTGAGTTGGAAATTGGTGAGTTGGTGATTGAGGAATTGGTGATTTAGTGAGTTTGTAAATTGGCGAATTAGTGAATTGCCAATTTACCAAATCACCAATTCGCTCTTTGCGGGCTGCGTGAGCGCGTGTATGTTATGCGAATAAAATAAGGACTTGTCCTTTTTCTACGGCGTTGCCTTTTTGTGCTATAATTTTTTTGATGGTTACATCTGCTGGAGATTTTAAGATATTCTCCATCTTCATGGCTTCGAGCACAACTAGCGGATCGCCTTTTGCAATGGTCTGACCTACGGCTACACGAATATCTAAAACCAAACCGGGCATGGGCGCTTTCAACTCATTGACTTTAACGGTTGCTAGCGCATCGAGTCCGAGGGAATGAAGCAACTCATCGTATTTGTCTTTTGCTTCCAACACATACCGGTGGCCGTTGACTTTGAGTGTTACCTGTTTTGTCTCCAGATCGTTTTTTTCAATTTCGACGAGGTAGGAAACACCATCGCGCAAGACATGATAGTGATTTGGACGGTCGTTGATGACATCGCAAGAAAAACTTTTTCCATCAAGCGTTCCAGAAAATTTTGCTGCTGCGTCGAGAATAACTTGGTGTTTTGCACCACCTTGAACAGTGATGGTATAAGTTGGATTTTCCATGGCGACAAAGATACACTTTCTTATTGCTGTTCAGTCTTTCGGAAACAAAGATCAAAAGGAAAACTTACCTTTGAAAACATAAAAATTCTTCCGTGAAAAAAGTCATTTTCTTTTCCGCTGCTTTCGCATTGAGCTTGTGGGCCTGTCGTCCGCAAAAAAATACAACAACAGAGAAAAATACGTCTGCTCCCAAAGCGCAAACGGCCCAAGCGTCGGAGAAAGCGGCTTATATGCCTACTGCACGACGCGAAAGCGATTTGTTGCATACGCGACTCGATATTGTTCCGAACTATACCGAACGCCGCATTTACGGCAAAGCAACCATCAGCGCTCGTCCTTATTTTGCAGCAATGAATACGCTTACACTGGATGCGCGAGGGATGGAATTTAAAGAAGTAGCTTTGTTGACCGCAGCAGGAAAAAAAACATTGACGTATGCGTATGCCAATGATATACTTGTGATTCAACTCGATCGTACTTATACGCGTTCTGAAGCGTACACCGTTTTTATCGACTACATCGCTAAACCGAATGAGTTGAAAACCGTTGGTGGTAGCGATGCGATTTCGTCTGACAAGGGGATGTACTTTATCAATCCCGATGGAACGGTTCCGAACAAACCGATTCAGCTTTGGTCGCAAGGCGAAACGCAAGCAAGTAGTGTCTGGTTTCCGACCATTGATCGCACCAATGAACGCATGACGGAAGAAATTTATGTTACTGTTCCTGACAAATTTAAAACGCTTTCAAACGGTTTACTGACTGGATATACACTCAACGGTGATGGAACGCGGACAGATCATTGGCAGATGAATTTACCACACGCGCCGTATCTGGTCATGCTTACTATTGGCGAGTTTTCTGTCATTCGAGATTCATGGCGTGGTATTGAAGTGAGTTATTATGTGGAGCCGGAATTTAGCCCCTATGCAAAAACGATTTTTGGAAAAACGCCACGCATGATGGAGTTTTTCTCCAAACGGTTGGGTGTTGACTATCCTTGGCCGAAGTATGCGCAAGTATGTGTACGCGATTTTGTTTCGGGTGCAATGGAAAATACGTCGGCCACAACACATGGCGATTTTGTGCAAAATTCTGATCGCGAAGTCTTGGATCGTTCTTACGAAGAGTACATCTCGCATGAATTGTTTCACCAATGGTTTGGCGATTTGGTTACCTGCGAATCGTGGCCCAATTTACCGCTCAACGAATCGTTTGCAACGTATGGCGAATACTTATGGAATGAATTTGAATATGGCCGTCAGTTTGCCGATCACGAACATCATGATTCTAAGCGCGGCTATTTATTTGAAGCGGCTTCAGGAAAACGCGAGCCATTGATTCGTTATCATTTAGCCGATCGCGAGGATATGTTTGATGGGCACTCGTACAACAAAGGCGGACAGGTTTTGCACATGTTGCGCACGTATTTGGGCGATGATGCTTTTTTTGCCGGAATCAAATTATACTTGGAACGCAACAAATTCCGCGCTGCAGAGATTCATGATTTACGTTTGGCCATGGAAGAGGTTTGTGGCGAAGATTTGAATTGGTTTTTTGATCAATGGTTTTTAGCACCTGGGCATCCTGAATTGGATATTGCTTATTCGTACGACAACCTCTTGCAACAGCAAACCATCACCATCAAACAAACGCAAGACCGCAGCAATGGAACGCCTATTTTTCGTGTGCCGATGTATGTTGATATTTACCGCAACGGAAAAACAGAACGTCATAAAATAGAATTGACCAAAGCGGTAGAATCATTTGTTTTACCTGCGGCAACAAAGCCAGATCTTGTCAATGTTGATGCGGAAAAAACATTGCTTTGCAAAAAAGTGGATCGCCACAGCGCGGACGAATGGGCCTTTCAATACGAACACGCGCCTCTTTTCCTCGATCGTTTGGAGGCACTTGAAGGGCTTTCTCCCAAAAGTGCAGTTGGCGACTTGGCCATTACCACGCTAGGAAAAGCAACGCACGATGCGTTCTTCGGTATTCGCGTCGTTGCGATCGAAAAACTAGGCGAGGAAGGAACGCTGCGCAACAAAACACACCTGATTGAATTGGCCGAAAAAGATTCGACATCTGCGGTGCGGGCTGCGGCAACTACGATGCTTGGCCGTTGGGCTTATTCGGGCGAGTTGAATGCGTTTTTCAAAAAACAACTTCAAGACAAATCGTTTCGGGTGGTTTCGGCTGCGTTGTTGGCCCTCGTCGATCATGCACCTACCGATGGAATGGCTGAGGCTAAAAAAATGGAAGTCTATCCAGAACGTGGTTATAAACTTGCAGTAGCGGAGGCTTATTCGCGCGGCGGAAATGATGAGCAACAACCCTGGTTTGAAAAAACCATGACCACGCTTTCTGGCAATCAGCAAATTCGTTTTATGTATTCCTATGCAGCGTTTTTGGGGCGTTGCCAAGACGAAACCGTTCGCAAATCCGTTCCTGCACTGATCAATTATTATGCAGTACAAGATGGCCCGGGGGCAAAAGGTTCTGTTAAAACCGTTTTTCGTTTGCTCGATAATATTTACTCGGCCAAAATAAAAACGATAGAAGAAGGGATGACGCAATTGCGGGCTACCAACCCCAAGGCTACCGGACTTGTGCAAATGGAGAACGAGCGCAAAGCGGCAGAAGAGATGAAACAATTTTTGCAAGAAGAGCGAAAGAAGTTGAAATAATGTGATGCTTTTTTGTTGGATTCGTTTGTGGCTTTGTTTTCACTAACTTAGCAAAGATTGCTCGTGTTGTTTTGTTGCTTGAACAAATACGCTTCTTTTTAAAAAAACATCTGCCATGAAAAATCGTCGTTTGCCTTTATTGGCTATTTTATTCCTGATGTCGGGTTTGCTGCAAGCGCAGGCTTATGGAAACATTTGGCATTTTGGAAATAGTGCCGGCATCAACTTCAACAATTGCGTTCCGTACGCAGTTACCGAAGGCGCAAACGCAGGATTCGAAGGTTGCTCTTCTGTCTGCGATGCAAATGGTGGTCTTTTGTTTTACACCAATGGGGAGCAAGTTTGGGATCGCTTACACAACCTCATGCCGAATGGAACATTGAACAATTCAAACGGATCATTGAGTCAAACATTAATTATTCAAAAACCTCTTGCTGCAAATACCTATTACATCCTTGCGGGTGATCTTCAAGCGCAACAATTCAATACGCTTAAATACCACGAGGTTGATATGTCGCTCAACAACGGGCTTGGCGATGTTGTGGGGGTGGGAACAAGCATGACCAGCTTGGTTACGACCGAACAAATTGCGGCAACCTACCATAGTAACGGAACAGACATTTGGTTGATGACGCATGAGTACATGACAAATAATTTCATGGCGTTTTTGCTTACGGCAACCGGAATTTCTTCTACGCCTGTGATCTCTGCATCTGGCCGTCCGCATACGCTTTGCAATTCAAACATCAATGCGCGTGGAGAAATTTGCTTTTCTCCTGATGGAACAAAAATTGCATTCAGCGCCAATGGTGTTGGTGGTGCTGGAAACGACACGACCAATATCTTAGAAGTGGGACAATTTGATGCAAGCACAGGAATTGTTTCCAATATGATTGATTTGCCCTATAGCCGTGGCGATTTTGGCTTGTCGTTTTCAGCGGACAACTCGAAATTGTATGGGGCAACCTGGAAGGCATTAAACTTCTTTTCGAGCGACTATAATTTTCTTTACCAGTTTGATTTATCGAGTGGCAATCCGGCAACCATTATCAATTCAAAATACATTGTTGATTCGATTCAGATTCCGGGAAGTTATGGCGATCTGAAACTTGGTCCTGATGGAAAAGTTTATGTGTCGGTTTATAACTCCTCTTATCTCGGAGTCATCAATGCTCCGAATCTTGCTGGCAACGCGTGTTCGTATGTGAGCAATGGTTTGTACTTGGGTGGAAACGTTGTGAAGTTTGGCCTCAACAATTACATCGAATACACAAATTATTGTGGGCCGCTCGATGTTGCTACTTCTGAACCAAAACAAACGGGAATACAAATTTCACCGAATCCTTTTTCCGAATCCACGCTGTTTCAAAGCACAACGGAGTTGGTTGATGCCACACTCACGTTGTACAATACCTTAGGCGAATCGGTTCGCGTTGTGCAGGGCCTTTCGGGAAATGCGGTTGTATTGGAGCGGAATGACTTGTCGGAAGGTGTTTATATTGCCGTCATTACGCAAGACGCAAAAATTATTTCGCGCGAGCGGCTGGTTATTTCGGGTAACTAAAACAGGTTTTCTTTTTTGATGCTTCCTTCGTATTGTACATCGGGCGGAAGATCGGGCTGCAAGGCGGCAGCAACGGCAAGTTCATCGCAGCGTTCGTTGTAGGGATTGTTGTTGTGGCCTTTGATCCACTGAAATTTGATGCGGTGTTTGGAATAGAGACGCAGAAAACGAATCCACAAATCGGGGTTTTTCTTATCGACAAAATTTTTCTTTTGCCAACCAAAGACCCAGCCTTTTTCAACACTATCGACAACATACTTTGAGTCAGACACAATCAAGACATCGCTGTTTGGAATTTTCAGCGATTCGAGGGCAACAATCACACTCAACAATTCCATGCGATTATTGGTCGTGAGGCGGAAACCTTCGGAAAGTTCTTTGCGGTGGTGTCCGGCCATCATCACAATGCCATATCCGCCCGGACCAGGGTTACCGCGCGAAGCGCCATCAGTGTATATTGTTATTCGCATGGAATGATTTACTGCTTTTTAAAATTTACGCAATTAAAACTTCGTAAGGAAGACCAAATGCTTCGTGTAGCGCTTTGATGACACGCGTTGAAAGGCCACGCTTGTGGTTTAAAAAACTAGATACATTTCCCTTGCTTCCAAAGTAAGGCACTAAATCTTTTGCCTTTAGTCCATTCTCTTCCATCATGTATTTTACGGCATCTACAGGATTCGGTGCCTCAATGGTAAAATGAATTTCTTCGTAAGCTGCGACAAGCGTACCAATGATGTCTAACTCATCGTAAGCCGCAGTACCTTTTTTGGGACTTTGGGCGATCAGCTCTTCGATGCGAATAAGTGCTGCTTTATAATCAGCTTTAGTTCTAACTGGTGAGATGCTCATAGCGGGTCTAGTATTTAAATCGTTGTTGCGTCAATTTTATCGTAGGCAGCGCGTGTCCCCACAAAGCGAATAAACAACTTCTGTCCTGTAAAAAAAACAAGAACAATGAGCCGATAATTATTCCCTTTTATGTTAAACACCACACGGTCATTTCCAACGTAATCTGCTGTTGGAAAATCTCGTTTTAATTCACCAATGCCTTTCCACTTTGCTTTTTTTGCTCTGCTAAACCAAATCTTTAAAGGCACTTCAGCGTCAGGATGTTTTTCCCAAAAATCGATTAGCTTAAGTCTAGAAATGATGTGCATCGCATCAAAGCAAAAAAGATGAAACTACATGGATAATTACATTCGCCACAAATATACAAAAAGTTTTCAAAATGAAAACTTTTTGTGTGCGAAAAATTAATTCAAACAAAAAAATCGCTCCTATCAAAGACAGGAGCGATTTTTAAAACGAAATTTTTATTTAGTGGTGATGCCCACCTGGCCCATGTACATGGCCATGTGCGAGTTCTTCTGCTTCTGCTTCACGAACTTCGAGGACATCGCCTACGAAATGAAGTGCGCGGCCAGCGAGAGGATGGTTGAAATCCATTTTCACAGCACTCAGTCCAACTTCTTTAACCACACCCATGAGGCGGTGGCCTTCGTTGTCCATCATCGGAACGGTACGTCCAACTTGAATCATTTCTGAATCAAATTTTCCGCTTTCATCGAGAAATGCTTCGATTGGAATTTCAACTACGTGTTCGGCTTGATAAACGCCGTAACCGTTTTCGGCAGTAATGCGAAAATCAAATGTATCACCGACTTTTTTTCCGATCAGGTTTTGCTCGAATTCGGGAAGAAGTTGGCCAAGACCGATGATGAATACAAACGGATCGCCAGGAGCTGTTTTTTCAATGGTTTGCTCTGCACCAGATTCGTCAGGCGATGTGAGGTGATAGCTCACAGACACCACGTGATTGTTAGAAATGTTCATCAGAATAGAACGTGTTAAATTTCGGCGAAGGTAAGCCTAAAAACAGCGCATCGCCCGCCAATGGTCAAAAAAATATCACAATCACAGGAATTCTGAGGGTTCTCCCTCGGTCGTTTTCGGGTTTTAGAACTATCTTTAGCAACACCAGATCGCGATCTGCACATCATTCAACCTATCCTAGAGCACGTTTATTTATGCCTGAATTTCCCGGAACACTGAATAGCAAACTCCCGCGCGCAGGAACAACCATTTTTTCGGTCATGTCGAAGTTGGCTGCCGACCATCAAGCCATCAACCTTTCGCAAGGCTTCCCCGATTTTGATTGTCCCGAATTGCTTGTTGCGCATACACACGAGGCCATGCGCGCCGGACACAACCAATATGCCCCCATGCCGGGCATTCTTGCCTTGCGCGAAAAAATTGCTGAAAAAACGCATGATCTGTATGGTTGCACTTATCATCCCGAAACCGAAATCACCATTACCGCTGGCGCAACGCAAGCCATTTACACCGCAATTGCGGCAACCATACGCGAAGACGACGAGGTTATTCTGTTTGAGCCGGCTTACGATTGCTACGAACCAGCCATTGAATTGAATGGCGGAAAATCTGTTTTTGTACAATTGCAAGCGCCCGATTACGCCATCAACTGGAGTACCGTAAAGAAGTTGATCAATCACCGCACACGCATGATCATCATCAATACACCGCACAATCCAACGGGCGCTGTTTTCTCTGCTGATGACATGCTGCAGTTGGAGAAGATTACCAAAGGAACAGACATTTTAATTTTGTCGGACGAGGTATATGAACACATCATCTTCGAAAACCTCCGGCACGAGAGCGTTGCGCGTTATCCGCATTTAGCCGAAAGAAGTTTCATCATTTCTTCGTTTGGAAAAACATTTCATACAACAGGTTGGAAAATGGGCTATTGCCTTGCGCCAAAAGCACTCATGGCAGAGTTCCGAAAAGTGCACCAATACCTCGTTTTTTCGTGCAATACGCCCGTACAACATGCGGTTGCAAAATTTCTCGATAACAAAGATCATTACTTGGAGTTGAATGCGTTTTATCAAGCCAAACGCGATCGCTTCAACAGCCTGATTCAAGGTTCGCGCTTTACGTTGAAACCAAGCCCTGGAACCTATTTTCAATTGTTGAATTACGAAAAAATAACCACCGAAAAAGACACCGATTTTGCCATTCGTCTGACAAAAGAGCATGGCGTAGCGGCGATTCCGATTTCTGTTTTTTACCACCAACCGATTTACGAAAACATGTTGCGTTTTTGTTTTGCTAAAAAAGACGAAACGCTGGAACGTGCGGCAGAATTGCTTCATAAAATATAAGCGCGCTTACCATGCATACGGAAAATTTGAATGTTACCTTGATTCAAACCAATTTGTTTTGGGAGAACAAAGCAAAAAATTTAGCGGCGCTCGGCCAGCAATTGCAGGTTGTTGAATCTGCTGATGTGGTTGTTTTGCCGGAAATGTTTAGCACAGGTTTTTCGATGCAGCCACATGTATTTGCAGAGCCAGCCGAAAACAGCGAGACACTTGCTTGGATGCAGCATTGGTCGCAAAAAACGCAGGCCGTTCTTGTTGGGAGTTTTATTGTTGCTGAAAACGGAAAGTTTTACAACCGCTTGCATGTTGTTCGTCCAGATGGCATGCCTGTGGAGACGTACGATAAGCGGCATTTATTTCGCATGGGTAACGAAGACAAGCATTACGATTTTGGAAAAAAGAAATTGATTTTCTCGTACAAGGGTTGGAAAATTTGCCCGCTGATTTGTTACGATTTACGATTCCCCGTTTGGTCGCGCAACCGTTGGCAAATGGTGAACGAAGGCCTTGAAGCGGAATACGATGTTTTGATTTATCCCGCCAATTGGCCCGAGCGGCGCAGTCATCCGTGGAAATCGTTGTTACTTGCACGCGCAATCGAAAATCAGGCGTATGTCTTGGGCGTAAATCGGATTGGGGAAGATGGCAACGGCATAGCGCATTGCGGCGATTCGGCAATTATTGATTTCAAAGGCGATTATCTTGTTCAGGCACATCCAAACACACAAGCGCGGATTGAGGCATCGCTCTCGTATAACGACTTGATGGCGTTTCGGAAAAATTTCCCTGCGGGAATGGACGCGGATGATTTTTCGTTGCGGTAAAAATTAGTTTTTCTCGGCCAACAAAAGTTGAATCATGCGCAAGGCTTCGTTGGTATCTTTTTCATAATACTTGCCTGTGGCTGGCCCATTGAATCCGGTATAAACCATACGCACTTTTCCTTTACGGTCGATGTAAATGGTTGTTGGAAATGACATGATGCCGTTTAAGAAGGGCAAACTTGCCGAGGCTGCTGCTTTACCACTTTTTCCCGTATTTAAAAAGGTATAATTGGCGTGGTATTTTTCTTTCAAACGACGAATGTTTGCGTTTGCTTTGGCCGTGTCGCTGCTACGTTCGTAGGCAAGGCCAATAACTTCTAATCCTTGCGCTTTGTATTTGTCATAGACTCCAGCAAGCCATGCGGTTTCGTCCATGCAATTTGGGCACCATGAACCCATGATTTGTACGACAACCACTTTGCCTTGAAACTGTGCGTCGGAAAGCGAGACGGGTTTGCCCCACAAATCCATAAACGAAAAATTGATGTTTGTACTGTCTTGTACCCAGGTCAATTTTGTGGGATCGCGCAATTCGGCTTTTTCATTTTTGATTCCGGTAAACGGTTCGCGCCATGATTTGCCAGAATAAAAAGTGCCTTGCAAAATTCGGTTCGGATCAAATTTCATGGTAAACAAAAAAGCATGTGAACCATCGAAACAAGAAACTGCAAATGTGGTGTAACCTGTGATGCTTCCTTCGAGAAAACGGTAGTCGCCTGTTTCGGTTAAAAACGTTCCCGTTATTTTTATTCCTTCTTGTTTGAATACGCCAATTGCGGCGCTACTATCAGCAGTTCCGGGCGAAAATGTACAGGCGTATTTCCCGCCCCAGTAAGGCGTTTTGAAAATAGCAGGCAGCGCAAAACGGGGTTTGTTATATACTGCACTAAATTTTAACTGATACGGTTTGCTGGCTGAATTGTTGAACCAAATGCCCGAAAATGTAGAATCGTTTTGACGAGCACATTTAAAATGCGAATCGAAAACAGGCATGCGCCAGTTTACCGAATCGGGAGACCAAACAAAATTTTCGGCCACAATTTTTTCTTCGCCGTTGATGATGGTGAGTTGGTATTTATCATACGCGCCGCTTTTCTTGCCCGAAACAATTTCGATTGAAAAGGTGAACGGAATTTCGATGCTGTCGTTAACCGTAAGTGCCCCCCGCCAATTGCCCTCGCGCAAAAGTGGAAGAAGACTTTTGTGTGCCGCAATTGCTGATGCCGAAAAACAGCAACACAGCAAAACAAAAAAAAGCGGTTTGGAGAAACAACAAAAACGCATGGGTTGAGTGTGATAAATGTATAGACAAAGCTACACGAAAGCCGTGCATAAAAAAAACCGTTTGCATCTCAGACACAAACGGTTTTTAAAACTAGTGTTCGATTAAAAATTAAACTCGATTCCTTGTGCTAGTGGCAATTGTGTGCCGTAGTTGATGGTATTTGTTTGACGGCGCATGTATGCTTTCCACGCATCAGAGCCTGATTCGCGGCCACCGCCGGTTTCTTTCTCACCACCAAATGCGCCACCAATTTCTGCGCCAGATGTTCCGATATTGACATTGGCAATACCGCAATCTGAACCTTCGGCAGAAAGGAAGTATTCCATTTCGCGCATGTTGTTGGTGAAGATGGATGACGACAAACCTTGTGGAACACCATTTTGCATCGCAACGGCTTCTTCAATGGTTTTGTATTTCATAACGTACAAAATCGGTGCGAAGGTTTCTTCTTGTACAATGTGAAAATCGTTTTTCGCTTCGATGATGCATGGTTTTACATAGCAACCGCTCTCGTAGCCGCGGCCTTCTACTACACCGCCTTCAACGATTGCGTTTCCACCTTCTTGCTTCGCGCGTTCGAGTGCGTTGAGGTAATCTTTTACCGCATTTTTATCGATGAGTGGACCAACGTGATTTTTGGCATCGAGTGGATTTCCGATAACGAGTTGGCTATATGCGTTTTTCAACACAGCAATTGTTTTGTCGTAAACGCTTTCGTGCACAATTAAACGGCGTGTTGTGGTGCAGCGTTGTCCGGCTGTACCAACTGCGCCAAATACGGCACCAACGAGAACCATGCTCAGATCGGCATGTTCGGAAACGATGATGGCATTGTTTCCGCCCAATTCTAAAATACTACGTCCGAATCGGCGTGCGGTGCTTTCGGCAACAATACGTCCGATGCGTGTAGAACCAGTAAATGAAATGAGTGGAATGCGTTTGTCGTTGTTCATCAAATCGCCAACCGGATTTCCGATGAGTACACAGCTAACGCCTTCGGGAACATTGTTTTTCTTCAATACCTCGCTGATGATATTTTGGCAAGCAATGGCGCAAAGTGGTGTTTTAGACGATGGTTTCCAAACGCATACATCGCCACAAACCCAAGCCAACATGGTGTTCCAAGCCCAAACGGCTACTGGGAAATTGAAGGCGGAAATAACGCCAACAATTCCTAGCGGATGCCATTGTTCGTACATGCGGTGTTTGGGACGTTCGCTGTGCATGGTTAAGCCATAAAGCTGGCGCGAAAGACCAACAGCAAAATCGCAGATGTCGATAATTTCTTGCACTTCGCCCAAACCCTCTTGCAAACTTTTGCCCATTTCGTAAGAAACGAGTTGACCGAGAGGTTCTTTGTATTTACGGAATTGGTCGCCCATTTGACGGACAATTTCGCCGCGTTTTGGGGCGGGCATGGTGCGCCAAACTTTAAATGCTTCTTCGGCGGTTTTCATCACACGCTCGTAGTCTTCAGCGGTTGCTTGATTAACGCTTCCGATGAACTGTCCGTCGGCAGGAGAATATGAATCAACGCGGGGGCCGGATGTAATCGCATGATGAGTTCCGGTTGATGCGCCAAAGTTGACTTCTTGGATTCCGAGTTTTTTAAGGGCTTCGGCGATGCCGTAAGTGTCTGTTAGAACGGTTGACATGATGTATGATGTGCTTTATTTGAGAAGTGCAAAGGTACGAAATATGTTAGGGAGATAGGATATTGCCAAGTATCGTTTGTTATCATCTTAACAATTTCATTATTTACATATTGAAAACGCAAACTAAATCTAGTTCAACAACCGAGCAATCTCCTCTGCAAAGTGCATATACTCCAACTCATGCACACGCATAGCCAAATCGCTCGCTGTATCATTTGGAAAAACGGGACATGAATACTGAGCGATGTGTGCACCCTCATCAAATTTTGAATCAACATAATGAATGGTGATGCCCGATTCTTTTTCGCCCGCAGCAATAACAGCTTCGTGTACACGCATGCCATACATGCCTTTCCCGCCAAATTTTGGAAGTAGTGCTGGATGAATATTAACCATCGCATCGGAATATACTTCGACAAGCACTTCGGGAATGAGCCACAAGAATCCGGCAAGTACAATAAAATCAATACCACGGTCGTGCAATTCTTGCGTGATGGAGCGCGGTGCATAAAACCATTCGCGATCAACAAGCAAAACTTCGACACCTGCTTCTTGGGCGATGGCCACAACACCCGCATCGGCGCGGTTGCAAACAAGCAAAATGACTTGAGCCGCATCATGCAGTTCAAAATACTCCATTAAACGCCGCGCATTGGTTCCTGCGCCCGATGCAAAAATGGCAATCCGTTTCATGGCCGCGAAGGTACGCAAGATGAGCTTTGCTGCGGAACGATTCTATGAAACATCTCCCAACAAAAACGTTCCTAAAACCACGAATGATCTAACATACGCTACAAAAATCACAACGACCGAAATCGCTTTCTTTGTGCTATTCAAGTAGGCCCATTTAAATTCGGATGAACGTTTTTGGGGTTGTTTGAACTTGACATACCTTTGGCGTTTATCTTTGTTATATATTTTTTATACAATGACTGAAAAAAAATATCCATTTATTCCATATTCCAAAAAAACATAC
Source organism: Bacteroidota bacterium (assembly GCA_013298545.1). GTDB lineage: Bacteria > Bacteroidota > Bacteroidia > Palsa-965 > Palsa-965. The sequence goes on from JAAFIA010000067.1 coordinate 14,510, forward strand.
TCCGAAGCCGAAATGATTCAGCGTAGTGCTGACTTTTTGCATTTCATGGATTTGCGACGGACGGTTCGCGATTTTTCGGATGAGCCTATTCCAATGGAAGTTTTGGAGAATATTATTTTGGCGGCATCCACCGCACCTTCCGGCGCGCACAAACAACCGTGGACATTTTGCATCGTTACATCACCCGAGAAGAAAAAACAGATCCGCGAAGCAGCCGAAAAAGAAGAACACGAAAGTTATAATGGGCGTATGCCTGACGATTGGATTGAGGATTTAGCACCGCTTGGTACCGATTGGCGAAAACCTTTTTTAGAAACTGCCCCTGCATTGATTGTTGTTTTCCGGCGTTCGTATGAAATCGTGAACGAAAAAAAGCGCAACAATTACTATGTAACCGAATCGGTTGGTTTGGCTTGTGGTTTTTTATTGGCAGCAATTCACGATGCCGGATTGGCCGCTTTAACCCATACACCAAGCCCTATGAACTTCCTTTCGGCCCTTTTGGAACGGCCAGAAAACGAAAAACCATATCTTTTAATACCCGTCGGATATGCCTCAAAAACAGCGCAAGTGCCTGATTTAAAGCGAAAAAGATTAAATGAGGTGTGTAAACACTATATATGAAATATTGCGAAACATTTTGATAATTAAGCCCGAAGGCTATCTTTGCATTCGCTTTTAACCAAAACAACTTAAAAAAATGTCTGAAATTGCAACCAAAGTGAAAGCTATCATCGTTGATAAGCTTGGTGTTGACGAAAAAGAAGTCACCGAAGCGGCTAGCTTCACTAACGATCTGGGCGCTGATTCGCTCGATACGGTTGAACTCATCATGGAATTTGAAAAAGAATTCAACATCGCTATTCCTGATGATCAAGCCGAAAAGATCAACACTGTTGGCGATGCTATCGCTTACATCACCGAGCACGCTAAAGCTTAATTCTTAGCAAATCTTTTTATCCACATTCTTATTCAATTCGGATGCAGTTGAAACGGGTAGTCGTTACGGGCCTTGGCGCAATTACGCCGCTAGGCAATTCTGTTCAGGAATACTGGGCTAACTTAGTGGCGGGCGTTAGTGGCGCGGCACGGATTACTCGTTTCGACCCATCCAAGTTTAAGACGCAATTTGCCTGCGAAGTCAAAGGATTTAATCCCGAAGATTATTTCGATCGCAAAGAAGCGCGCAAACTGGATCCTTTCTGCCATTATGGAATTGCGGCTGCCGATCAGGCCGTTCGCGATTCGGGCATCAATGCCGAATCTGTTGACAATACCCGTGTGGGTGTTATCTGGGGTTCTGGAATTGGCGGACTGGATACATTTCAGCAAGAATGTTATGCTTACGCCAAAGGCGATGGAACACCACGTTTCAATCCGTTCTTCATTCCAAAAATGATTGCCGATATCTGCTCGGGGCATATCTCCATGCGATTCGGTTTTCACGGGCCAAACTTTACAACCGTTTCGGCTTGTGCTTCTTCTACCAACGCACTCATCGATGCATTTACCTACATCCGTCTCGGAAAGGCCAATGCGATTGTTACGGGCGGTTCTGAAGCAGCAGTAAATGAAGCCGGAATTGGTGGTTTCAATGCTTGCCAAGCGATGAGTACCCGAAACGATACACCACAAACCGCTTCACGTCCCTACGACCAAACCCGCGATGGTTTTGTATTGGGCGAAGGTGCTGGTGCACTCGTTCTCGAAGAGCTTGAGCACGCCCTCGCGCGCGGCGCAAAAATCTATTGTGAAGTTGTAGGTGGTGGCATGAGTGCCGACGCACACCACATCACCGCACCACACCCCGAAGGACTTGGCGCTGCATTGGTCATGCGCAATGCCCTCGAAGATGCCGAAATGAAACCCGAAGACATTGATTATATCAATACTCACGGGACTTCTACACCATTGGGCGATGTTGCAGAACTCAAAGCCATCGTCAAAATTTTTGGCGAGCATGCTTACAACCTCAATATCAGCGCAACCAAATCCATGACCGGGCATTTGCTTGGTGCTGCGGGTGCAATCGAAGCCATTGCTACGGTTTTGGCTGTTCAAACAGGTACAATTCCACCAACCATCAACCACGAAACGCCTGATCCAGATGTTGATCCAAAATTGAATTTAACATTCAATAAGGCACAACAACGCACCGTAAATGCGGCCATCAGCAACACGTTTGGTTTTGGTGGACACAACGCCGCAGCAGTATTCAAGAAATTCAGTTCCTGATTTCGCCTGTGCTGCTCGCACTCCAAACTTTTTTTGATAATCCGGAAGACCGCGAGTTCCGAAAATCGTTGCGCAATACCTTTGGGTTTACGCCACGCAACCTTGCGCTCTATCGCAAAGCCGTTACACATAGCTCGGCGGCCAACTTGGCCCGCGAACGCGACATCATTAAAGAAAGTTACGAACGGTTAGAGTTTCTCGGCGATGCGGTGCTCAGTGCCATTATTGCCGATTATTTGTTTCAGAAATTTCCCTACCGCGACGAAGGTTTTTTGACCAAACTGCGTTCGCGTATTGTTAGTCGCCAACAGCTTGGCAAACTTGCCCTCAAATTCGGGATCGATAAATATGTAGAAGCCGAAACAGGCTTGCAGGGTCGCAGCCATTCCATCAACGGCGATGTTTTTGAAGCGTTGCTCGGTGCTATTTACCTCGACAAAGGCTATAATTTTACGGCACAATTTATCCACGAAAAAATCATTCGGTTTCATCTCGATATTGACGAACTGGAAACAACCGATACCGATTTTAAGAGTAAACTGATTGAGTGGGCGCAAAAAAACAAAAAAGAACTGCGTTTCAACCTCGTACAAGAAACAGGCGTTGGGCAGCAAAAATTATATGTGATTGAAGTGGCCATAGACGGGCAAGCAATGGGTCGCAGTCAAAATTCATCGAAAAAGAAAGCCGAACAAGAAGCCGCATCACAATGCTTGGATGCATTATCTATCGCCTGATAATCAGGCAATTATTGTTATTTTTATGTACTTTTGAAAGACCAAGGCAACTTTGGAAACCTTTTAGCGTCTTATGGGCGTAAAAGAGCAGTAATCACCGCTTTCAAGCATGACAGAGAACGAACTTATTGCTGGATGTTTGAGACAGGACAGAACCTGTCAGGAAGCCTTATATAAACGCTTTTACGGGAAAATGATGGGTGTTTGCCTGCGTTATGCCCGCGATCGCGATGAGGCCCGCGACATGTTGCAAGATGGGTTTATCAAAGTTTTTGCTGCCTTGCGAAATTTTGGTGGTAAAGGCTCTTTTGAAGGATGGATTCGTCGGATTGTTGTCAATACAGCCGTCGATCACCTCCGAAAAAATAAACAGGCGTACATGATTGTTTCGACGGTTCATTTCCGCGATGGCGATTTGCCCGATGCGGTGGATGAAGATGAGGACGAAAATGCTTTAGCCAATTTGAGTGAAGAAGATATTTTACGTGCCGTTCAAAACCTTTCTCCGGCTTACCGGACAGTTTTCAACTTGTATGTGATTGAAAATTTTTCGCACAAAGAAATTGCCGAGCAGTTGAATATTAGTGAAGGAACTTCAAAATCGAATTTGGCGAAAGCCCGTTTCCAACTCAAAAAAAATCTGATTTCTAAAACCAAAATTGCGAATGAATAACCAACAGCTACACGATGATCCGCTTTTCCGGGCGGCGCAGGAGCGGTTGAGCGACCTCGAAGTGCCGTACAACGGTGCCGACTGGGACGCTATGAACCGTCGTCTTGATGCGCAACCCAAAACCAGTAGTTTCCGTTGGCGGTATTCGCTCAATGGATTACTCCTTGCTCTTGCCATTGGCGGTATGGCTTATGGAGCATACCAGTGGGCAACACGTCCAGAAAAGCCAACCATAGCCAATCAGGATCTAAAAACGCAAGCCCTTCCGGTTACACAAAAAAATAAGGAAACGCCAGTTTTGCCTGTTTCAACCAACTCGCTTTCGACGCTTGCTCTTTCTGGCGATCCAGGAGTTGCTTCACTTATTGAACAACAAGCAAAACCAATCTTGGACGCAAACGTGAAAATGCCTGCTACAAAAAATGAAGCTGCTGTTGCGATGCTGCCAACAAAACCAAACCGTGTCAAACCTAAAGGAGGTTTGCTTTTTGGCGATCAGATTGATCCGCGTTTCGGTTTTGTAAAACAAACATCAGAAGATGATAGTTTGATTGAAGAAAGTAAAAAACTCGGCAAGCCCAATGTCCCGTTTTACGATGCAAACGACAAAGGCGAAGTAAAACGTGTTGACCTTTCGCAAGATTCTTCTGGCTTGAAAGGCGAGTTAAAAGACAAAAATCAACCACAAAATACATCCGACTCGTTACCCAATCCGCCGCAATGGCCGCTTTACGATTCGGGAGAATGATTCCGCGATTGACAGGGCCGCTCCTGTCAGCATCGCATCTAAACCCGTGCCTACTTGCTGGCACGGGTTTTTTATTGTATTGGTTTATCCGAGAAAAAAATGTTTTAAAAAATCAGGCAACCTGTATGAGCAACCTGCGTCTTTCAATTGGCAACCAAAACACACTTCATGAAACACGTTTACAAAATCCTAGTCGGAATGGCATTTCTGTCCGTTCCTGTTGCTTTAAAAGCACAAGATCCGCAGTTCACGCAGTTTTATGCGAATCCGCTCTACCTCAATCCTGCAATGGCTGGCGGCAAAATTTGTCCGCGCATCAACATGAACTACCGGAAGCAATGGCCCGGCATTAGCGGCACCTACACAACCGTTGGTTTTTCTTACGATCAGTTTGTGCATCAAGTAAAAGGCGGCGTTGGTTTAATGGTCGTTCACGATCGCGCGGGCGAAGCCACACTCAATACAACGGGTGTTGGTGCGGTATATGCTCCGATTGTGCGCATCGCAAAAAATGTTCAAATCAGTTTTGCTATTCAGGCCGGATATTGGCAAAAATCGGTCAATTGGAGTAAACTCAATTTCGGCGATCAGATTGATGCGCAACGTGGATTTATTTATTCTACTGCCGAGCAGCAGGTTGTTGATCGAGTTGGCAATTTCGATGTCTCAACAGGAACAATGCTCACACTTAAAAACCTTTATATCGGCGGCGCGGTTCATCATCTCTTCGAGCCAAACGAATCGTTGCTTGGTGGCACCAGTAAACTTCCGCGCAAATACACTGTACATGGAGGTGGTGTTATTCCACTTTCAAAAAGTCGGTATGAAAGTGAAACATACATTTCGCCCAATATCCTTTATCAACAGCAAGGCGATTTCAAGCAATTGAACTTAGGCATGTATTTTAAGAAAGATGCCATCATGGGCGGCGTTTGGTACCGCAATAGCGATTCTTTTATTCTGCTTATTGGTTTGGAACAAAAACAATTTCGCGTGGGTTACAGTTATGACCTAACGGTTTCTAAACTCACCAACGCAACGGCTGGCTCGCACGAGTTGTCGCTTGGTTATACACTTTCATGTAAACCGCCAAAGAAAAGATACCGTCCGGATCTTTGTCCGAGCATGTAAAAAACTAATAATACCTCTGGTTGGGTGTATCCCGCTGAGATTGCTTGAGGAGCAATTTTGGCGGGATTTTTTTGGGGTCTTTGTCTTGACATAAACAAACAAAAACCACATGGCTTATTCCGTATCTTTACCCCAATGCCCGCGCCTACGCACCTCCAAGATCAGCTCCGCTCGCTCCCCGACAATCCCGGTGTCTATCAATACTTCGATGTTGATGGAAAGTTGCTGTACATCGGGAAAGCAAAAAATCTAAAAAAGCGCGTTCAATCCTATTTTGTCAAAGAGCACGACAGCACCAAAACCGCAATCCTCGTTCGGAAAATAAATTCCATTCATTACCTCATTGTTGACACCGAGCTTGATGCTTTGCTGTTGGAAAACAGCCTGATTAAAAAACATCAGCCGCCGTATAACATTCGGCTCAAAGACGATAAAACCTATCCATGGATTTGCATTACGGGCGAACGTTTCCCGCGCCTGTTTCATACGCGTAAAATTTTGCAGGATGGTGCTAGTTATTACGGGCCGTATGCCAATGTAAAAGTGATGTTTACCGTTTTAGAACTCGTTCGCAAATTGTATCCCTTGCGCACGTGTCGGTTGAATCTTTCTAAAGAAAACGTTGCAGCCGGAAAATTTAAAATCTGTTTGGAATACCACATCGGCAATTGCAAAGGCCCTTGCGAAGGTTTGCAAACCGAAGAAGAATACAACAAAGGCATTGCACACATCCGCGAAATTGTAAAAGGAAATATCGGCATCGTCATGCGCCATTTACGCGAAGACATGAATACGCACGTGGTTAATCTTGCCTTTGAGAAAGCACAAGACGTAAAAGAAAAAATTGATGCGCTCGAAAAATACCAAGGACGATCAACCGTTGTAAGCCCAACCATTTCAAACGTCGATGTATTTACGATTCAATCGGAAGAAAAAGCGGCCTTTGTCAATTTCTTCAAAGTCATTGATGGTGCGATTGTGCAAGGGCATACCATTGAAATGAAAAAACGATTAGACGAAAGCGATTCTGAATTGTTGGAGCTTGCTATTGTCGAATTGCGGGAGCGTTTTCAAAGCAATGCATCAGAAATTGTGGTTGCGTTTGTTCCTGAAATAAAATTGCTGGGTGTAGAATACACCATTCCGCAACGCGGCGACAAAAAAAAGTTGCTCGATCTTTCGTCGCGCAACATTGATTATTACCGACAAGAACGCGAAAAGCAAGCAACACTTGTTGATCCCGAACGCCATACCAAACGCATCATGGCTACGATGCAAAAAGATTTGCGTCTTACCGAAGAGCCGCGCCACATCGAATGTTTCGATAATTCAAACATTCAAGGCGAATTTGCGGTTTCGGCGATGACTGTTTTTAAAGATGGCAAACCAAGCAAACGCGATTACCGGCATTTCAACGTGAAAACAGTAGTTGGCCCCGACGATTTTGCAACGATGGAGGAAGTTATTTACCGCCGCTACAAACGGGTGTTGGAAGAAGAGCAAACCATGCCGCAACTCATTGTCATTGATGGCGGCAAAGGGCAATTGAGTGCAGCACTCAACGCACTCGAAAAATTAAATTTGCGCGGAAAAGTGGCCATCATTGGTATCGCCAAACGATTGGAAGAAATTTATTACCCGGGCGATTCGGTGCCGATGTATCTCGACAAAAAATCGGAAACATTACGCATCATTCAATACATCCGCGATGAGGCACATCGTTTTGGCATCACGCATCACCGCAAGAAACGCAGCAAAGAAACCATCAAAACCGTATTGACCGAAATTGATGGCATCAGCGAAATTACTGCGCAGAAATTGTTGAAAGCATTTAAATCTGTCAAGCAAATCCGCGAAAAATCAGAAGAAGAATTGGCGCAAGCGGTTGGGGCTGCAAAAGCAAAATTGGTTTATGCCTATTTTCAAGAAAATAAGAATACTTCAACCTCTTTATAAATTATGTTTCGTTCAGGATTTCTTTTTTTATTGATCGTTTCTCTTTTTATTTTTCTATTCAGTTCTTGCACAAGAACGCGGCTGCCTATAAAAACAAAAAAATCAAATTCCTTGGCACTCTTGCCTTATCGCATGAATATTGCTGATAGTGGTTTAAGTCAAGGTTATTATTTTCTGTTCACATACAAAATGCGCAAGGAAGAAAAACCACGCCTTGGACAACAGCTGATTCTGGACGGAACGGGTGCGGTGGTGTATTGCCGTTGGACGGATGTAGCATCTGATTTTAAAGTACATCCTGATGGACGCATGTCGTTTTTCAGAAAAGGGAAATTCTTTTTGATGGATTCACTTTTTCGGATTGTCGATTCGGTTGGGTGTGTGAACAACATCGAAACGGATTCGCACGATTTTCGGATTTTACCAAACGGCCATTATTTGTTGATTGGCATGAAATCAATTCCAACCGATTTGAGCGTCTATCCTGTTTTTTTAAAACGTGGAGCGCGGGGCAGCAAAAAAGGGGAAATTAAAGTGGATGTGATTCAGGAATTGGACGAAAATAAAAAACTCGTATTTGAATGGGATTCTTCGCCGTTTTATAAAATCACCGATGCCGATCCGATTTACCTGAACGATACGACTTCGGTGAGCTTGCCGCATATCAATTCGGTTGCTACCGATACACAAGGAAATATTGTTGCATCAAGTCGATATTTCAATGAACTGATTAAAATCAATCGGGCAACCGGAAACGTGATGTGGCGTATGGGCGGCATACACAATCAGTTTACATTTATGAATGATACCATTCCATTTCTTGGACAACACGATGCACATTATTTAGCAAACGGAAACTTACTTGTCTTCGACAATGGTTACTCCAGCGATCAGCGGAAACATGGTGTTCGCGCAATTGAATACCGTATTGATGAAAAAACAAAACAGGTTTGGAATGTTTGGTCGTACACGCATGATGCGGGTCTTGTAAGCGATGCGACTGGAAATGCGCGACGCATGGACAATGGAACGACCTTAATTGATTTTGGGAAAATCCAAAATTTGAATCGTAACATTACTTGTGTGTTGGTGGATAGTAGTGGAAGAAAAATTTTCGATCTTGCTTTTGCGGATACGGTTGGTTCATACCGTGCGTATGGTTTTGCGCAATTGCCGTTTACGATTCACCGTCCCGAGATACAAACAGTACCAACAAAGAGAGGTCTTGAATTGCGTTTACAAAACACGACAGAAAATGGTTTTTGGTCAACTGGCGAAACGGGCAAGACGATATTTGTAACACATGCAGGAACGTATTTTGTGCGTGTTCCGGTTGGAGCCAATGGATTTTTGTTTTCAAAACCGATTGTGATTACAGAGGCGATGTTGCGTAGAAAATAAGTTTTGTTTTTGAGGCTGTTTGCCATCAAACCAAAACGTAATTCAGTATCTTTCTTGCGCCTATGAGTTTTTTCGACCAATTCAAACGCAAGTATGACCGCAACAAAGATCCACTTACGGAAGCGGTTGCTTTTTTGCAGCCACAATTAGCAGCATGGCAACTTTACGATGAGTGTAGGCTTTCGTTAGCGCGGTATCAGGAATCAAATTTGGGTTGGGGTTCGGTTACCGATTTGGGCTTGTTGTATGCACAAGATGAGCGGCCATTGGTTTCGTATGTGAAATCGAACTCCGCCGGAATAGGATACGAAGAATTTCGATTGGCGGTAACAACAAGCCGCGAGCAGTTTTTTTTCGAGCGCATACAAACCGATGCCACAAAAGTTTTTTATAGTGGGCAACCCATCGGCTGGATCAGTCGCGACATACAGGCGTTTACGATGCAAGGGCAATCGGTTTTTATGGCTGGGCCAGTTCCTGATGAGCTTGACGCGCGCGCGCCTATGCGTTTTGCTTGTGCGCATGGTGTTCAAGGTTGGTTCAATCTTCCGCCGAGGAGTGCAAATCCGACTGATTATCGTTTGCATTTATTGCATAGTCGTGCTATTGCTCCGTTTGCGGGCTACATGCCCAAACCGTATGAATTGATGTGGATGATGGCGATGTATTTTTATGTGGCGTTTGGACCTGATTCCATGTTGTTTCCGAATCAGAAACCGCATTCGTTTGGCGATGATTTAAAAGAAGGTGCGGCTGAATTTTTTGGCGATGTCGTAGGAGGGATTTGGGATGTCTTTGATTGATGTTTGGCGTGATTTTCCGGAATTGGAAACGGTGCGGCTGCGTTTGCGGGGCTTGCGGGGAAGCGATGCGCCGGCGATTTTTTCGTTTTACAGCGATGCGCGTGTGATGGCGTTGCGGGGGGAACCTGAGTTCACAAGCGAGAAACAAGCGGATGAATTGCTTTTTTACTGGCGAAAAAAATTTGCGGGGTGCGACGGTGTGCGGTGGGGAATCGAAATTCGAGAAGAACAGCGCTTGATTGGAACGGCAGGATTTAAAACAATCGATAAGCAGCATCAGACAGGCGAAGTGGGTTATGAATTACATCCTGATTATTGGAATCTCGGCATCATGACGGAAGCCTTACAAGCAATTACCAAGTATGGTTTTAACACATTGCAACTGCATACCATCAGTGCCAATATTGCACCCGATCATGTGGCATCGCGGCGGGTATTGGAGAAACTACATTTTCAGCCAGAAGCCTTATTTCGCGAAAATTATTTTTACCAGCATTGGTGGGATTCTCAAATCTGGGTCTTGCACAAAAAAAACAGGGCATAAAAAAACACCCGTTGCGTCAAATTGCAACGGGTGTTTTTTTATGTAAATGGATTTATTTTTTTGCGCTATCGCCGCCTGGCTTAACGGTGTCCATCATCGCATTGGCTGCTTTATTGATCGAGTCGAGCATTTTATCGGTTTCAGACTCAACTTGTTTTTCGATATCTGCTTTTTCTTTGGCTTCTTCTGCTTCAGAAGGTCCGCAAGCGACCAAACTGAACATGGTCAGAATACTGAGAATGGTAAATGCTTTTTTCATAGTTGGTTTGTTTTGCAAGGCGAAATTAGGCATTTTTAGTTTTGTAAGCCCCTCTTTTACACGGTTTTCCTTGTACGTTTGAAAAACGGTTACACAATTAGGTATCCTGTCGTAGGGGTAAATGGCTTTTAAGTGGTCTTGTTTATGTACATCTGGAAATAATTACCTTTGGGCTGATAATCAATTTTTACGCTATAAAAACAATCACACATGGCTTTTGAACTTCCTGCTCTTGCGTATGCCTACAACGCACTCGAACCACACATCGATGCGCGTACCATGGAAATACACCATTCCAAACACCATCAGGCTTACGTTACCAACTTAAACAATGCAATTGCTGGCACCGATGCTGAAAACATGAGCATTGAAGCAATTTGCAGCAATATTTCCAAATATGCTCCTGCTGTTCGCAACAATGGCGGCGGACACTTCAACCACGATTTGTTCTGGAAAGTAATCGGCCCAAATGCGGGCGGCGAACCAACAGGCGAACTGGCGGCGGCCATTGATGCGGCTTTCGGAAACTTTGATACCTTTAAACAACAGTTTGCTGCGGCTGCAACCACACGTTTTGGTTCGGGCTGGGCTTGGCTCATTGTAGGTGCCGATAAAAAACTGGCCATCTGCTCTACACCCAATCAAGACAATCCGTTGATGGATGTGGCCGATGTAAAAGGAACACCGCTTCTTGGACTCGATGTTTGGGAGCATGCCTATTACCTCAATTACCAAAACCGCCGTCCCGATTACATTGCTGCGTTTTGGAATGTAGTGAATTGGAACGAGGTGGCACGACGTTTGCAAACAGCTTAATTAAACCATACATCTAAAACTCCTAAACCAAATAATCCTTTTATGAAAAAGATCAAATCCTTGCTTGTTGCAGCTGTATTGGTTGCCACAGGTATTTTTGCTCCAAATGCTACTGCTCAGAAATATCAGGGCCAAATGAATGTAACCGTTGGTGGTGCATTTTCCCTCACAGGGCTTGTTGGTACTTCCTTAACTTCTGCTATTAGTGCGGCTGATGGCCGTGCTTCTTCTACACCCGGTTTGGCTGGTATGTTTGATTATGGTATTTCTGACCGCTTTAGCCTAGGTGCTGCATACAATTTCCAGCAATTTACGGTTAAGTTTTCCAGCTATGTCGATAACAATGGAAATACCGTAAACGGTGATTTTAAGTATTCCTTGACACGTAACAATGTTGGTCTTCGTGCTCTTTTTCACTTCGGCGACAATGATGATTTAGATACTTATGCTGGCGCACGTTTTGGCTATACGATCTGGAAAACAAATACCAATGCCCCAGGTCTAGCATTGACCGACAATTTCTTCAAATCGCGTTTGTGGCCACAAGCTTTGTTTGGTATGCGTTACTATTTCACCGAAAATATTGGTGTGAATGCCGAGTTTGCAATCGGACCGCCATACTATATGATGTTTGGTCTTAACTTCCGTTTCGGCGGCAACTAAGCATCTTTGCTCTTGTGAAAAGACAGAATCCGTGAAGGGTTCTGTCTTTTTCATTTGCACTTGTTATTAATTTTTTCTTTTTCGCCGAAAATCGCTTTTTTGTTTGCTGATCTTTGCCTCATGTTTAAATACATACTCGCATTTGCTTTTTTGCTTGTACTGCTTGCACCTTGTCGAGCAAACGTTATTGAAGTTACACATCCCGATTCTACTGCTCAATTTTCATCTGATACGTTTTTTGTTCACACCGGCGATACGCTTTCAGCAAATGTCTTAATTGAAATCAAACAAGCGTTTCAAGCCGATAGCACAACACGACAAGGGGAGAACAGCAAGTTGATTGGTACATTGTTGGCCATTCCTTTTCCTTTTGGCATTATTGGTATGCACCGGATTTATCTGGGCTGCCCTCCTTGGGTTCCGATTGTTTACCTCGTTTCATTTGGTGGTTGTTTCGGAATTTTACCGCTCATTGACTGCATCATGATTGCAACAGCCGATGATCAAAAACTTGAAGAACAATATCGAAATAGCACGAAGTTGTTTATGTGGGTGAATTGATTGCGATTCTTTACACAGACGTTACCAAATTTCAAGTTCCAAAGCGTTTCGATTCTTTACACAGACGTTATCAAATTTCAAATTCCAAAGGGTTTCGATTCTTTACACAGACGTTATCAAATTTCAAGTTCCAATGGGTTTCGATTCTTTA
>JAAFIA010000068.1 GCA_013298545.1 Bacteroidota bacterium
GCTTGCACCCGTCAATACGGAACCACCAACGAGTAATGTATTGTGGTACGCATTCAACAAACCAGCGCCACCGCCATAATAGAGTGCAGAAGCAAAGTCTCCAGCAGTTCCATTACAGAAAACACGATTAACAATATTGTTGGTTACGTTTGTTGTACCAACAGGTGTAGCAGCGATATTGATTCCAATACACGAGAACGTATTAGTTTGCGTCATGTTGGAAATCGTATTGTTTGCAACGGTTGCGTTGGTTGTTTCAGCACTAGCTTGCAAGGAATTTGAAGCGGCATTTGAGCCAAGTGTAATTCCCATAACATCTTGACTTGTGCTGTTGGCGATATTTCCAATATTGTTGGAATGAATCACTGGTGCGTCTTCAAACAACAACATGATACCAACACGACCCAGAGCGGCTGTTGATGTCGCATTGAGATCGTTGAGTGAATAGGTATTGTTTTGGTTCTTGGTTGTTGCAGAAACACCTGCTGAGAAAATACCAACTTGTCCTTGTTGGATCAGGTTGTTTACAATTTGATTGTTGCTGTTGTTGTTTGCTCCAAGACCACTTCCGATTGTTGGTCCGCTGATGTTGACTACGGTACCTGTGGTCAGACTTCCATTTCCGGTAACGATACAATTCATCAATCGGTTGTTTGTTGCGGCGTTTCCTGCGGCTGTAGTTTGTAACGATACAACAGCGCTAGCAATGCTAATATTCGTATTTACAATCGTCAAGTCGCGGGTGGCGGTTGTGCGAGGGCATGTGCTATTCACGATATTGCCATTGCTTCCGTCGATCGTAACAAAATCTGCACCATTTAAAATAAGGACTGCTGTTGCAGCAGAACCCGTCAATGTAGCTACGTTTCCGGTAGCAGGTTTGATGGTGAGTGTATTGACAGCACTTGCATCTGGGTTTGACTGAATCGTGATTGGGAATGTTTCTGATGGATAAGTTGCATCAATCAAACTAAACACGATTGGTCCGTTCAAGCAACTGGTATTGTATGCATTTACTGCGGCAGTCAATGTAGGATATACCCCTGCAACACCCACAGTATAAGTTCCAGCTAATGTTGGCGAAATACCATACGTATTCGGTGTAGTTGGTGGTGTTGTAACCGTATTCACATTGCTTGCAACCAAACCTAATGAAGGATTTGAAGTAATGTTTGGTGTTGGTGTAACAATATCTTGCGCAATGACATAATAAGAAACCACATCGCCAATGACAAGTCCACCCATTGCTGCGGTAGAGATGGTAAACGACCATGTTCCGTTGGTTGCATTTCCGGTTACAAGCGTTCCTTGTGCAGAAACCCAAGCATTGGCATTTTTACGGAAATAAATACGTGGTTGTAAAACACCTGTTGTTGGAACACCAGAAAAATCTGTAATTGTAGCAGTTAAAACACGATCTGTTGTTGTGCAAATAAAATTGAATGGTGTGTAGGTGATGGAAGGAGGCAAAGCATCTAGATAAACACCATCAAATTCGTCAGCACCCAAATCAGGAGCAAATGCACCGCCGTTTACAGATCCTGTTGGACCAGGACGATTCTGATTATCAATATCGGTAAGAACAGTTGCAATGGTTTGTCCACCGGATTCCAATACCGTTGGTGTTACGCCCATGTTGAGGTGTAGATTGTTAGCCGGGTTAACGTAGTTTACTGTAATTCCAGAAAAACTCGCAGCGTCACTTGCAGAAGCCGTTTGCCAACCTGCAAATGTGGTTGCGGTTGAAGACCAGTAACCAACTGTTGCAGCGTTTGCATTGAGTACGTTATTATTTGAAGCATTTACCCCCCAACCTGTTGTGGATGATGTTACCGCACCATAATTATTTGCAATAGCCAAATGCAAACCAGTACCACCAGTACGCGTATTGGTAACAATATTGTTGCGAATATCCATTGTTACTGTTCGCGCCGTAACCGAGAAATCGGTACGCGCAATGCCCATGCTAGGCTGCGCACCTGAGGTAACCGTTCCTGAAATATTGATGGTGTTGTGGTAAATACGATCAATTGGGTCAGGTGTAGAACCGTGGTTGCCCATAATTCCAACAATTGCCGTATTGGTTGTTTGCGCCGTTCCAAGTGAAATCATGTTGTTAAACACATTGACTGCAGTTGTTCCAGAACGAATAACAACACCAGAAACAATACTTGGGGTTGTTGCACTTACCGATGTTCCAGCGTTGCTAAGATTATAAATCTGATTGTTCGAGATATTGGTATTGGTTGCATTACCATGCGCAACACCCACAACAAATGTCAAACCTGCGCCTGTACCGATGTTTGCTAAGTTCGTAATTTGGTTGAGGTTAACAATACTGTTTGTTCCTGTGCTGATATTGATTCCACAAACACCAGCCTGTCCGTTAGAGATAGAAGTATTTGCATTGTTACTCGTTAAATTACTGATCGTATTGGAAGAGATGTTGTATGTATTTGGATTACCACTAGCAGCAGCAGTCATGATACCCCGAACAAAACCAAGCGCTCCTGTTCCATACGAAGTTAAATTCTGAATCGTATTGTTCGTAACATTGATTGTTCCTAATGAAGTCGAAGGCAAATTGATTCCAAATACACCTGAAGAGCCGGTTGTTAATCCCGAAGTTCCCCCGCGCATATTGTCCACCACACTATTTCCAATGGTATTTCCCGTAATTGCAAGCGATGCCGCAATACCAGAAATATTAATCCCCGTTACATTACCCGAAATAGCAGCAGTTGTTCCGGTTGATGTTAAACCGCCAATTAAATTTTGAGCAATCGCAATGGCACCCGTTGATGATGAGTTGATGCCTACAACCATTCCATTTGACGTAGTCGCATTCGCAACAAGTGCATTGATCCCAGTTGTGCTACCAATTGTATTTGGAATAATTGTTCCAATGTTGACGTTACCCGAAGTAACGTTGATTCCGCAAAGAATTCCATTGGTAGTTGATGCACCACTCGATGTCGTGAGTAAAATATTGGTGATGGTATTATTCTGAACAGATGAAGCGGTAGTTGTTCCAACAGCAAGATTAATCGCGATGAGGCGTGTAGCAACCGTACTGTTCATGGTGTATATTCCAGAAAGTGTTCCGGTTGCATAACCAATGATATTGCCCGTAATGGCATAATTATTACCCGAACTAACCTGAATGCAATTGTGCGTATTTGCTGTTGTGTAAACGCGTGCTGCGGTTTGAAACAAACGGTTATTGGTAATTGTCCAATCGGTGTTTCCAGCACCAACCAACATACCAACAGTAACTGTTGCTGCATTGAAATAGTTTGAGATGAGGTTGTTGTTAACCGTAATAAAACTATTTTCAAAACCTGCTGTTGTATTTCCAATAGATACAATACCGTTTGTTGGAAAATTAGCACCGCTTTCGTTGATCACACATGTATTGATTACGATAGAATCATTTCCTGTTACGGTTCCAGTACTCAAGAAAATTGTTCCAGAAGTTGTTGAGGTATTCGCACCTTTAATGGTTGCGTTTTGAATGGCGATTCCATGCGCATCATTGATAAAACGAATGGTAGAAGCTGTTGTGTTGTTTGTATTGTCAATGGTTAGCGAATTACCACCTGTATTCAAGCCGTCAATCGCTAAACGATCAGCACCATCGAGATCGATGAGTGGACCCGCAATATTACCCGAGATTGTTCGGGCAGCACCGCCAAATGGCAGAATACTCAATGTATTCCATGTACCTTGATTGAGCACAGCAGAAGCGGCCTCGGTTGTGTTGCCTGTTATAGCAACAACAATGGTAGCACCTGTTTGCGCGCCGGAATTAATCGCTGAAAAAGCAGCACCAAGTGTTGGGTAGGTACCATTTCCGATGGTTGCACCAGATACAAATACATTTTGAGCCTGTGCTACGCCTGTAAAAAGCGTAAAAAGCACAGCTACAAGCGTAGCGATACGTTTCATGATTTTGTTTTTTTGAATTCGGGTCTATTCTTTACTGAATGGCAAAAATAAACCTTTCGACCCTTCAAATAACAAAATAAAAGGCAAAATGAGGTGAGTAATCTATTTATTTAGGCTGAATCAGATAAAAATATCTTTCATCAATTCTCCTCCGGGCGTTACATTGTATTTCGACAAATCTGTAATTCCTGCTTCAGCTAGCACCTCATCGTCAATGAAAAAATTGCCTGTTGCCTCTTTACTATTTTTACACAACACATAAAAAGCAGCATCAGCAACAATTTCGGGCTTGCGCGATTTTTTCATCAATTCATCGCCACCTAAAATATTTTGTACCGCAGCAGTTGCAATGGTTGTACGTGGCCATAATGCGTTTGCAGCAATACCATCTTTTCGCAATTCCTCCGACATGCCCATCACCAACATACTCATTCCAAACTTACTGATGGTGTAGGGCGAGAAATGCGAAAACCATTTTTTATCGAGGCTGATGGGTGGCGATAACACTAAAATATGAGGATTGGCCGACTGCTTCAAATGTGGAATACAATGCCGCGAAACAAGATAAGTACCACGCGTATTGATGTCTTGCATTAAATCATACTGCTTGGCTGGCAATTGCGCCACACCCGAAAGGTTGATTGCACTAGCGTTGTTGATTAAAATATCAATGCCTCCAAATTTTTTTACCGCTTCGGCCACTGCATGCACGACTTGTTCTTCTTCACGAATATCGCATTGCACAGCGAGTGCCTTTCCGCCTACCCGCTCAATTTCCTCCGCTGCCGAAAAGATTGTTCCTTCGAGTTTCGGATGCGGTTCTGCTGTTTTTGCAGCAATTACAATATTGGCTCCAGCTGCTGCTAAACGCAATGCGATGGCTTTTCCAATGCCTCGGCTACCACCTGTAATGAAAACGGTTTTGTTTTGAAATTCCATGCAGGAAAGATAAGCATTACAGTCAAAATCAATCGAATGATTGAAATAATAAAACGGAGTGCAACCGTTCTTTTTTAAACTCGTATTTTTGCTCCGCACTTATTTTATTTTGCACACGTATGACTAAGCCCGTAATTTCAGGTATTCAACAAATTGGCATTGGTATTCCCGATGTTCATGCAGCGTTTAAATGGTATCGCCAACATTTCGGAATGGATGTTCCCGTTTTTGAAGAAGCGGCTGAAGCAAATCTGATGCTGCCTTACACAGGTGGGAAGCCACATCAACGGCATGCTATTCTTGCTGTCAACATGAAAGGCGGTGGTGGTTTTGAAATTTGGCAATATACTAGCCGTACACCCGTTCCTGTTGCATTCGAAATCCAACTAGGCGATATTGGTCATTTTGTAACACGCATCAAATCCGCAGATGTTGATGGATCATATACTTTTCTAAAAGCAAAAGGAGCCGACATTCTTGGTCCTGTTTCTACGTCTCCTGATGGACAAAAACATTTTTTTGTCCGCGATCCGTGGGGAAATATTTTTCAGATTGTTCCCGGTACAGATTGGTTTGGCAAAGGTCGCCAACTCACGGGCGGCCCTGCAGGTGCGCTCTTGGGCGTAACCGATCTGGAGCGTTCAAAAAATTTCTACAGCGCTATTTTAGGTTACGATACGGTTGTTTACGATAAAACAGGGGTATTTGACGATTTGAAAACACTTCCTGGCGGCGATGTTGAAGTGCGTCGTGTTTTATTGAAACATGCACAGCCACGTGCGGGTGCCTTCTCGCGCTTGCTTGGTTCGAGTATGATTGAGTTGATTCAAGTAAAACAAAAACAACCGCGTAAAATTTTCGAAAACCGCTGGTGGGGCGATCGCGGATTTATCCATTTATGTTTCGATATCATTGGCATGGATAAGATGAAAAAATTATGCGAAGCCAACGGACATCCATTCACGGTCGATAGTGCAAACAGTTTTGACATGGGCGAAGCTGCTGGACACTTTAGCTACATCGAAGATCCGGACGGAACATTGATTGAATTTGTAGAAACACACAAAGTTCCCGTATTGAAAAAAATTGGCTGGTATTTGAATCTTAAAAAACGTCCCGCCGAAAAACCGCTTCCCGATTGGATGGTAAAAAGTATGGGATTGAATCGGGTGAAGGATTAAGTAATAAAATTATACGGTTTTATTTTTTCGCCAAACTTGCAAGCGCATCAAGATTTGCTGTCGGCGTTGCGATAAGCGTTCCGGCTCTTTTATACGCGAAACACGCCGCAATCCGACAAGCATACGCACTTGTCGCCAACACCAATACGCAAACACACCAGCGATTGGCACGAGCAACATAAATCCAAATAGAACAAACCAGTTTCTGAAAATCAAGGCGACGGCAAGGCTTTGCAACAGCCACCAAATTAGCCAGAAAAAAACACCAATCGTTACATTCACAGAAGCATGCCATTCGATGTGGCGAACAATTTTTTGCGCAATCCGATACGGCACTTGATATGGAATATAATTGGTTATTACACCAAACATCCAGAGCGGAAAACCCAATACCAGAACAATACTTTTTGGAAAAATCAATGCCCGTTTTTTAGCATCGGGATCAATCGACCGGAAAAAACTTGCGTCGTTGACATGATGTTTGCGCAACAAATTGGAGTATTCCGATGTTGTTTCGCGCAATTCTGAAAAGCCTTGCGGGTCGTTTGCGCGCGCGTATTCCAACAATCGCAATAATTCTTGGCTGCGCTCATGCCTTGCAAGAGCAGTCGATGCAACTGGTTGCTGTGCATTTTGATTCCAATCATTAAAAACAACATGCTCCAGTTGCTCAACAAGCAAATCATCTTCTTTATTTGATATAACAAGTATCTCGGCAGCCATTGCCTGCTCAACATCTTTTGTTAATTGGTTGATGGCTTTTGCTTTTTCGGATTGGTAAACATCCTGATAATCCTTCACTGCAATTGGTTTACCAAAATGAACAGACAAACGGCTTCTAAACTTCCAAGCATGCGCGGCGTAATTAATACCAACCGGGACAAGTTGTAGATCGAGGTTAAAATCAAACGCCTCTTCTGCTCCAAGGGCAATGCGGGCTGTTCCTTTTTTCAGTTTGCGCAAACGCCGTTCTTGAATACACAATCCTTCTGAAAAAATAATAATCGCTTTATGTTGTTTCAATAATTTATGACATTCCGAAAACGTTTCGTCATTCTTCCCTAAATTCTCTATCCCTTCTTGCATCCGATAAATTGGAATCAATCCAATAAACGAAAGAAAGGCCCGCTGAAACGGATTGCGCATCACATCGGAACGCACCAAAAAACGTACACGTTTGCGTGTTGACGAAGCAACAATGATCGCATCTAAAAACGCGTTGGGGTGGTTGACACAGAAAATAATTGGTTTATCTGTTGGAATATTATCCAGCCCAACGATTTGCTTGCGCCACGTATCGCGGTAAAAAAATCCGGTTCCTAAACGGAGAATGACCCAGAGCAAATAATAGAAGAGGTTGGAAAACACAGGCTATTTGGTATGCTTGCAAAGATAAACAAACCTTGCATGTTTCTATATGCCGAGGTATTTGTGGAGTATTAAAGCGTGTAGATTTCTTAACCACTTATTCGCATTTTTACTCCGTTTATCAAAAACTCGTTGATTTGCTTTGGATGAAGCCTAGTTTATGTTTAGTTTTATTCTGTATAACCAATACAAAGTTCCATGAAGCTGCGTCTCTTTCTTTGTTTGCTTTGCCTAACATCGGCACTAACAGCACAAACGTTTTTGAATAATACTGACCGTAAGGCCAAAACATTGCCCGAATTGCAACGTCAGTTCGACGATTGGGCACGCACACACGATCGCAATCAAGAACGCCATTGGAAATACTATAAGCGCTTTGAAATGGATATGCAAATGCATACCAACGCGCAAGGACAAGTTGCCGATCCGACCGAATATACACAAGCTGCTTTAGCACTAGCCTCCGAAAAACAAAATTTATCAAACGCACGTAGCAATTCTGCCGCGTGGTATCCTGTTGGGCCGTATAGTTTGCCCAACAATTTAACAGGCTACATGGAGAATGGCATGGGACGTATCAATTGCATGACCTTTCATCCAACCAATCCAACTATATTTTATGTAGGTGTGGCGCAAGGCGGCGTTTGGAAAACTACCGACAATGGTGTTACGTGGGCACCATTAACAGACCAGCTTCCTATTCTGCGCATTAGTGATATTGTTGTTGATCCAAATGATCCAGACAACACGATGTATATTTCTGTTTGTGATTTTGAATACATTGGCTTTGGTCTTTATCTGAATGGTCGCAAACGTCATACGCATTATGGACTTGGTGTTTATAAAACAACAGATGGCGGTGCTACTTGGAATCCAACAGGCTTAACATTTCAAATGACGGATGGTGATGGTTCCTTGATTCGTAAAATTTTGATTGATCCAACCAACAGTAACACACTTTTGGCTTGTGGTGTAACAGGCATGTATCGCTCTACAGATGCGGGTGCAACTTGGACCAATGTGCAAACGGGTTTGTTTTGGGATTTGTTGCGCGATCCGCTTTCGGCCAATGTATTGTATGCAGCTACGGGCTGGGTGATGAATGCCAATGATGGTGCTGCGGGAATTTATAAATCAACCGATTATGGTCAAAATTGGACTTTATTGAATACGGGCATTCAGCCCACAGGTGTGGTACAACGCGTTAAATTAGCGATTGCGCCTTCTGATCCAAATTATATTTACGCGCTCACGGTTGATGTGAATTTTGGTTTGTATGGTTTTTACAAAACAACCAATGCAGGAAGTACATGGACTTACATTACGCCAACAGCCAATGTGTTGGAAGGCGGCGATGGAACGAGTTTGGGCGGACAAGGCAATTACGATTTGGGGTTGATGGTAGATGCAACAAATAGAAGTACGGTTTATGTGGGTGGTGTTAATTTCTGGAGTTCGACGGATGGTGCTAATTCATTTAATCCGGTGGCGCATTGGACCTTGTATTATGGCCCAACCATTCATGGCGATTTTCATTACCTCACCCGTAATCCATTGAATGGAATGATTTTTACTTGCAGCGATGGCGGTGTTTATCGAACATCGGCTATCCAAAACCAATCGTGGAACGATGCTTACAATGGAAGTCCTTGGCCAACGCTTTGGGAAAATATTACCAATGGCATGCAAATCACTTCGTTTTATCGCCTGTCGAGTTCGCGCAATGTGGCCGATCGTTTGGTGGCTGGAGCGCAAGACAATGCCACGTTTTATTTTGAAAACGGAATGTGGCATACCATTTTTGGTGGCGATGGGATGGATAATTATTTAGATCCAAATGACGATAACCATGTGATTGGGTTTAGTCAGTACGGTAGTTTTTGGCATTCGTTTGACGATGGTGTTACAGACATTGGTGGATTGGTTAATCCAAACAATGAACCGGGCGAGTGGGTTGCGCCAGTTGTAGCAGATTACAACAATGCGGGTACTTTGTATGCGGGTTTTGTCAATGTTACAAAGACCACAGACAATGGTATTAACTGGTCTCCCATTTCCAATCTTCCTTATATAAATTATCCTGCCGAAATTTCTGTGATGGCCGTAGCCAATTCAAACAGCAATGTCTTGTATGTGTGTAAGCGTGTAAGGTATGAGTATAGTGAGCCGGGAGCCGTTTTTACCACAACCAATGGCGGTGGCACTTGGACCAATATTACGGCGGGTCTTCCCGACTCGTTGTATTACACGGGTGTTGAAGCAAGTGAAAATGACGAAAACTCAGTTTATGTTTGTTTAGCGGGATTGGTTGCTGGGCAGAAAGTTTTTCATTCGGCAGATGGTGGTGCGAGTTGGCAAAATGTTTCGTTCAATTTGCCCAATATTCCCGTCAACTGCATCAAGTACATTCCGGGTGCAGACAAGGTGATGATTGCAACCGATTTGGGTGTATATGTTTTAGATGAGGTAAACAATACATGGATCAATCAAAGTATGGGCTTACCAAACGTGATTGTATCGGATATTGATTTCAATGTAACGTTGAACAAAATATACATTAGCACCTTTGGCCGCGGTATTTGGGCAACGGATTTGAATTTGTTTTTAAACACGGTAAATGCTCCCGTAGCAACCATTGGCATGGATATTTTTCCATCGCCCAATAATGGTTCTTTTACACTGACACTAGCAGAAGAAAATGCAAGCACACAAACCTACACGTTAGAAATTATTGATGTGATGGGCCGCATTGTTTCGACAGAACAGTTGCAGGGAAAAGCGACCTACAATTTTTCCAAATCGCTTTCTGCGGGCTTGTATTATGCACATGTGTATGGCGCGAAGACGAGTGGTGTGAAGCGTTTTGTGGTGGAATAGGGATTCGTTTGTAAACGGCCGCTCAAACTAAAATTACTTGTATTTTTGCTCAATGTGATTTTGTAGATATTCACCCCAAATACTACCAGCTTGTTTATGCGTGCATTTTCGTACGGCTCTTTTTTCCAAAAAAAGCAAATTTTTATTTTACCCTTACTTTGGTTTTTAATCAATTTACTGCAGGGATTTTTTACAGAGTTGGCGCACGACGAAGCGTATTATTGGATGTATGCAAAGAATTTAGACATTGGCTACTTCGATCACCCGCCTATGATCGCGGCAATGATTAAGGTGGGGTATTTTCTTTTCAAATCCGAATTGGGTGTTCGTATTTTCACCATACTCTTAAGTGCCATTTCCATTCCACTTCTTTTTCGATTATGTAAAACAGAAGACTTCACATTACTATTTGTTTTATTTTCTGCCACATCTGTTTTTCAGACTTATAGTTTTATTGCTGTACCCGATGGCTTACTGATCTTTTTTGCCATTTTATTTTTCCTTGTTTACCGTTCTTATTTGAATGACGATAAGTATTCAACGAGTTTTATGTTAGGTCTTATTGTTGCTGCATTGCTTTACAGCAAGTATCATAGCATTTTGATTTTATTCTTCACGCTTTGTTCCAATATTGCATTGTTGAAACGAAAAAGCTTTTACATCATCGTTGTAGTTGCTGTTTCCCTTTATTTACCACATATTTTATGGCAAATTCAAAACGATTATCCGTCATACCAATATCATGTTTTAAATAAATCGCAAGCGCATTATACACCTCTATCTTCGCTCGAATTTTTGTTGGGGCAGTTGGTCTTATTTGGTCCATTTGCTGGAGTTTTACTCATTTATGCAGCATTTAAGCAACCGACTCAAGGTGACCTTTTTATGCGCGCATTAAAATTTACGTTTCTTGGCATTCTTGTTTTCTTTTTTGTTTCCACATTTAATTCTCGTGCCGAGGCAAACTGGACAGCAGTAGCGGCAGTTCCAATGCTGTTGTTGAGCCATTTGTATATTTCAACACGCGCTAATATGCGAAAATGGGCTATGCGCATCGGCGGTTTTTCAATTTGTTTGTTTTTAATTTTTCGCGTCAATTTGATGTTTGATTTTGCTCCTGTAATTGGCAGCAAGGCATTGCCCGAATTCTATGGATGGAAAACGTGGGCGCAACAAATCGACAAACAAGCAAAAGGAGCAGAAGTGGCGATCATGAATTCTTATCAACGCGCTTCTAAATTTTCATTCTACGCGCAACACGATGCAATTTCGTTAAATAATACATCGTACCGAAGAAACCAATACGATCTATGGAGTATTGTAGATAGCATGCAAGGCAAACGCGTTTTACTCATACTCAATTGGAATCCAGGAAATGTAAAAGCTGATTTATTAACCCTCTCAACTAACAAAGGAGATGAATACGGCGTTTTTATCGACAATTTCAGGTCTTACACCAAAATAAATATCGCGACAGGAATAAATTGGTTTCACTTCAAACCCAGTACAGAAGTCGAAATTCCAATTACGATCAATAGTCCTTACCCTTATCCCGTAAGCTTTGATCATGATACACTCTATCCTGTTGAATTATGCTACCGACTCAATTACTTTGAAAATTTTCATAGTGAGCATACCGTTGTGCCAATGACCAACATGACTGTTGATGGCTCGTTAAAGACCGTTTTAAAATTTACAACGCCAGCAAAAGAAGGCCCTTACTATTTGCGCATAGCTATACGCACTGGCTGGCTTCCGTCATCAATCAACAGTAGATTGATGCGCATGGATGTCGAAAATTAACATCAATACTTACTAGCTTAATTGGATCGCTTATTAGCATACCATGTCGTATTATTTTTAGCATACACTCATTTCTATTTTAGGAATCCTGCTTTTTTACAGAATTTTTTTATGTCTGGATTTTAATTTAAATTTCAGCATGAAAAAAATAACCTCACTCTTCATGGCACTTCTGTTTCATTGCCTTATTGCCAATGCACAGACTTTACCAACATGGACCTATACGACGTCCGATGTCAATCTGCTTTATTCATCTGACTTTAATCCGCAAAACGGGCATTATATGATGCAATATGGACGGTCCGGTAATGTAAATTGTCAAGACTATGCTGTTTATTCGCTTTTACTCGACTCAACAGGCACAGCTATCTACGAAAACACAACAGATACAAGCAGTAATTGCATTGGCGAGTGGCCCAATATGTGTCGGATAATAACCTCGCCGAATTCGGAAGTATTTGTTAATTCCTATTCCAAAAACACAAATTACGATTCTGCAATAACTACGCACTACAACCAAAGTGGTCAAGTCATCTGGTCTGGTTATACAAGCTTCTCTCCTTATGTTGTAACTAACTTAAATGATGGCTATTGTTACTCTTTCAGTCAAGATCATGCAGTAGCTAAAACAGATACGTTCTTCAATCAAATTTGGAGTGTACCTATACCCAATCAAAATTGCAATCTCAGCAATTTAACTTCATCTATAAGTGGCCACTTTATACTGCTTGGCATGAATGAATTTGTTACAAACAATGAAGTAATCACCCGTTTCATTGCAGTAGATTCGTCTGGCGCGTATCGTTTCAATGTCAGTTACAATGTAGATGTAAACCAATATGAGTATTTAGAAAAAACATGGTACACCTCCACGCATCAACTCATAGCCACCTCTTTCGACTCGAACCCGTTAAAAAAATTATTTTGCCTCGATACGATGGGCGTACTTCAATGGCAAATTACGCTTCCTTATTTCTCT
Source organism: Bacteroidota bacterium (assembly GCA_013298545.1). Lineage (GTDB taxonomy): Bacteria > Bacteroidota > Bacteroidia > Palsa-965 > Palsa-965. Next base: position 13,096 of record JAAFIA010000068.1, read on the forward strand.
GCCAATAACGAAATGGCGTATGATTCTGTTCACCAAGTCATATATAGTCTCAATACAGTTGCTTCCGATACGAGTATTTTGTATAAAATAAGTTGTACTTCAGGCAGTATTATTGACTCTTTAGTTTTGCCTCATATCAGTGTTGGCAAGATCATTACTGACAGAAATGGCCATATCATTATTGCTTCATATTACAGTGCTGATCCAAACAATGTTCATCGCGTTCAGCGCCTCACGTATAACTATTTCCTCGATTGGACAGGTGTAATTCCTAGAGTTCCACCCAATCAATATGGAGGCATTTATGATGTTCGTGTTTCTACCGATGGAGCTATTTGGATTTCATACGACTTCAATCAAAATGTACGCATCTCAAAATTTGACACACCTGATCCCTCTTCCACTACAGACCTAGCTAACGATACTTATTTTATTCAAGCATTGCCGAACCCTGCGTCAAACGGGGTTTGTATTCAACGCAATGACGCGATCAAAAAATCTTCTACGGTTGTGATTCGTTCGGTTTCGGGTCAATTGGTTCAAGAAATTGCGGTTGCAGCTAATCAGTCTTCTGTAAAAATTGATACAGAAAATTTAGCATCGGGTATTTACTTTATTCAATGGAGCGATGCACAGCCAATTAAACTAGTCGTTGCTCATTGACCCAACCCTCACACACCTGCAAACGTCATGCGCATGCCGCGCACCGTTTCGTCTATATGGCCTTCGTTGAAGACGATGTTTCCGTTCACAAACGTTTTGCGTACCTGTGCACGGAAACGCGTGCCTTCAAATGGCGACCAGCCACATTTATAACGGATATTTTCTTTGCTCACCGTCCAAGGCGCGTTGAGATCGACCAAAACCAAATCGGCAAAATAACCTTCGCGGATATAGCCACGCTTTTCGATGCGAAACAAATCGGCAACGGCATGGCTCATTTTTTCGACTACACGTTCAATCGAAATTTTTCCCTCAGCAGCTTTTTCGAGCATGGCAACAAGTGCATGTTGTACGAGTGGGCCGCCTGATGGTGCTTTGGTGTAAGCTTGTTCTTTCTCTTCAATTGTATGCGGCGCGTGGTCGGTTGCAATCACGTCGATGCGGTTGTCTAAAACGGCCTGCCAGATGGCTTCACGATCGGAAGTAGATTTTACGGCAGGATTCCATTTCAGGAAATTTCCTTTGGTGGCGTAATCTTCTTCGCTAAACCACAAATGATGAATGCAAGCTTCAGCGGTAATTTTTTTCTCGCGCAGGGGAATATTATTTTCAAACAAACTCAATTCTTCTGCGGTAGAAATATGAAGAATGTGCAAACGTGTTCCATATTTTTTAGCCAACGCCACCGCATTGGATGAAGAGGCATAACACGCTTCGCGGCTACGAATGAGTGGATGAAATTTGGTTGGAATAGCATCGCCATATTCCGCTTTGTAACGATCCAGATTTTCTTTGATCATCGGATCATTTTCGCAATGCACGGCAATGAGCATTTTTACTTTTGAAAATATTTCGTTCAGCGTAGCTTCGTTATCCACCAACATATCGCCGGTCGAAGAGCCAAGAAAAATTTTCACCCCGCATACATTGTTCGAATCGGTTTTTAAAACTTCTTCTACGTTGTGATTGCTCACACCCATGTAGAACGAATAATTCGCAACCGATGTTTCTGCTGCGCGCGCATATTTCCACGCAAGCGCATCTTGTGTGAGTGCAGGAGGCGACGTATTGGGCATTTCCATGTACGAGGTAATTCCACCCGCAACAGCCGCGCGCGATTCGGAAGCCAGATCGCCTTTGTGCGTTAGTCCAGGCTCGCGAAAATGTACTTGGTCATCAATTGCTCCGGGCAACAAATACAAACCCGTTGCATCAATTAGTTCTGCATCCGCATCTTCTATGCGCGGCGCAATCGCAGCAATTTTATCGCCATCAATCAATACATCGGCGATAATCGATTTTCCTTCATTGACAAGCGTTGCCTGACGAATCAGTTTTTTTCGCATGAATTAAAATGTTACCGTGAGTTTTACTTCTTCTTGCCCACGCATGACGTGCAGCGGAACTGTTTCCCCTTTTTTGTATTTGGCGAGTGCCGTCATGTAATCCATCATTGTTGTAATTTTCACATCGCCAAGTAAGACAATCACATCACCTGCTTTCACACCTGCTTTTGCAGCAGGACGGCCATCCGTAACACCATCTACACGCACGCCTTTTCCTTCAAACGCATAATCGGGCATGATGCCCATCGTTACTTTCATCTTGGGCGTATCGGAAAGCGATGATTTTGTTTTTTGGAATACTAAGCGCGGCATGGGTTCTGTTTGTTCTATCACTTGAATCACGTATTCCAGAATTTTTTTCTCGCCTTCGTAGTTTAACGTTTCAATATCATCGCTTGGGCGGTGATAATCGCGATGTTGGCCAGAGAAAAAATGCAGTACCGGAATATCTTTCAAATAAAACGACGTTTGATCAGATGGACCAATTCCAGCGCTGTCTTTTTTAATTTTAAAATCAGTTGTCAACCCATCAATAAGCGGAACCCATGTTGGCGAAGTACCCACGCCATACACCAAAAGGGTTTTGGTGGAATCATTCAAACGACCAATCATATCCATGTTGATCATGTAGTTTACCGTTGCCAGATTGATGGTAGGTTTTTCGCAGAATTTTTTTGAACCAATCAAGCCCAATTCTTCGCCAGAGAAGCAGATGAATAAAAAGTTGAACGCTTCTTTGCGGTTGTTGCTTGAGAAATAACGCGCCAGTTCAAGAACACCCGATGTTCCTGAAGCATTGTCATCGGCACCATTGTGGATTTTATCTTCGGGATTGGCATCCATCGAATTGTGATCGTGGCCCATGCCTAAATGATCGTAATGTGCACCGATAACGACAGTTGTAGCAGCACCATTATCGAGAAAACTCATCACATTCATTCCGGTACGTTCGGGAATATTGGTGGTTGAGGTATCGTGTGGATTGGTATTTTTTCGGAAGGTAAATGTTTGGTAATAGCCGCTAGTTCCTTTGGGTTGCAGTTTGAGTTTTTTAAACTCATTGGCAATGTATGCCGCTGCTTTTGCTTCGCCTTTTGATCCGGTTCCGCGCCCTTGCAATTTATCTGAAGCAAGGTACTTGACATCGTTTTTGATTCGCTTCGAATCAATTTGTTGCGCATTGAGCGCAAGGAAGGAAAACGCAATCGCGCAAAGCGTACAGGTGATTTTATACATACCACAAAGGTACACGCGAAGCAGGAATTACAAGCGAAAAACCAGGAATATTTACTCTACCCAATCGGCAATAAACACGTTGGTATCATGTGTATTGTTGTTATTGCGATTAGAACTCCAAACAATTTTTTTTCCGTCAGGCGAAAACATCGCAAACGCATTGAAATAACTCTCATGCGTAATTTGCTCCAAGCCCGTTCCATCGCGGTTGATCATATACAGGTGAAAATCGTAGCCGCGCGGAGAAGCGTGATTGGAGGCGAAAATAATTTTCTTGCCTGATGGATGAAAATAGGGTGCCCAGTTTGCTTTGCCGAGTTGTGTTACTTGCTTTAAGTTTGAACCGTCAGCTTTACAGGTATAAATTTCCATGTTGGTTGGAGCAACCAATCCTTGCTTGAGCAATTCTTTGTAATCGTTAATTTCTTTTTCTGTTTTGGGGCGCGAGGAGCGGAAAACAATTTCTTCGCCATTGGCCGAGAAAAAGGCGCCGCCATCGTAACCAAGTTCGTGTGTAATCTGCACGGGATTTGATCCGTCGATGTTCATGATCCACAAATCGAGATCGCCGCCACGGGTTGAGGTAAATAGAATTTTATCGCCTTTGGGTGATACAACGGCTTCGGCATCGTAACCGGGCGAATTGGTAAGTTGTTTGGTAATTTTTCCAGTTAAATCAGCGACGAAAATATCGTATGTATCGTAGATGGGCCAAAGGTATTTTCCGTCTTTGCGCAAGTTATCGGCGGGTGGGCACATTTTGCCACCAATGTGTGTAGAGGCATACAAGATGTGTTTTTTATCGGGCATGAAATACGAACACGTTGTTCGTCCATCTCCGGTACTGATTTGAACAGGACGAAATGTTGAATCTTTTTTGCCTTTGATTTTCATGGCAAAAATCTGATCGCATTCCAAGCCCCATTTTTTGTTGTTGGATTGAAACGTGAGCCATTTCCCATCTGGACTAAAATAGGCTTCGGCGTTGTCGCCACCAAACGTGAGTTGACGGATATTCTTAAAGTGTTTCTCTTTAGGGCTTGCAGAACCATCGCCTTTAGCGCCAAGCATCACAAGTGTTGCTGCACCGAGCAACATGGGGAATAGAAATTGTTTCATCAGATCTTGAAAAGTCTGCAAATATAAGGTTAAGTCAGGCTCAGGAAATATGATTTCGGTCAATAGTCAAAATAGGCCGAGCGATCGGCGGGAAGAGCCGATTGATGTGTTTTTGCGAAGTGGGGGGAGGAAATTAGAGCCTGTTTAAAATTTGTTTTTGAGAATTGTTATGATGCATTTTTGTGCCAGACGAGGCGCGTTTTGAAGGCCATAGCAGTGCGACTACGGTCAAAAAACGCAACGAAGTATGGTGCAAAAAGGCGCATAACAAACTCGAAGGATGAAATTTAAACAGGCTCTTAGTGGGCGGGTTTAATTTTCTTGAAACGCATTTGCAACACGCCCAAGAATGCTTCGCGGAAAATTTTGGTACTCATTTTAGAAACACCTTCGAGCCGATCGACAAATGTGATGGGAACTTCGGCAATTTTGAAACCGAGTTTCCATGCGGTGTATTTCATTTCAATCTGAAAGGCATACCCAACAAAACGGATATTGCTCAGATCAATTGTTTCAAGCACTTTGCGTTTGTAGCATTTGAATCCTGCTGTTGTATCGCGAACACCAAACCACAAAACCATGCGCACATAAACGGATGCGTAATATGACATGAGTCGGCGACCTAGTGGCCAATTGCTGACTTTACCACCTTTGACATAACGCGAACCAACGGCCACATCGGCATTTTGTTTGGCGCAAGCATCAAAAAGGCGATTCAAATCATCGGGATTGTGTGAAAAATCGCAGTCCATTTCAAAAATGTAATCGTACTTACGTTCGATGGCCCAACGAAAGCCGTGAATGTATGCCGTACCTAAACCCAATTTGCCACGACGTTCTTCGATATGAAGGCGGTTTGGAAATTCGGTCATCAAGGCTTTTACAATATCGGCAGTACCGTCAGGAGAGCCGTCATCCACGATGAGCAAATGAAAATCGCCGGGCAACGACATGACTTTGCGGATCATTTTTTCCGCATTTTCTTTTTCGTTGTAGGTAGGTATGATGACGACGCGCTCGGGCATTTTTTGAAAATGAAGCAACGAAGATAAGTGCAACAGATGGAAAGTCCAATTTCATTTTGCAAGTTTTGGCATGGATATGGCTTATTTCGTTCAAAATTCAATAAGAAATACTAAATTGGATCATGCAAAAAAGTCTGATTACCGCTTTTCTGATGTTCTTCGGCCTTGCCCTATTTGGTCAAACCGACTCGTTGCGCCTTGATAGTATGGCAACAACAGCAACGAAAGACACCCTAAAAGTAACCTATACCGAACAAGGCATTGCCAGTTGGTACGGACAAGCATTTGCCGGAAGAAAAACATCGAGTGGCGAGATTTTTTGTCCGGATAGCATGACCTGCGCACACAAAACATTGCCTTTCGGGAGTTTGGTTCGTGTAACCAATCTCAAAAACGATTCGGTAGTTATTGTCAAAGTAACCGACCGCCTTCCTCAAAACTCTAAACGGTGTATTGATTTAACATCGGGCGCGGCTAAACGCTTAAATTTTTTACGGGCAGGCTTGACTCCTGTAAAACTAGAAGTGATCGGAAAAGCACCCATCAATAAGCCGAAGCCCAAACCGAAACCTGCGCCCAAACCCACCGCACAACCTGCACCCGCGCACCTTCCTGAACCGTAGATTTATTTTAGCGCACCCGCCACAATTTCGTCCACAACTGCGGGATCGAGCAGCGTACTTGTATCGCCGAGATTGGACAATTCGCCTTCGGCAACTTTGCGCAAAATCCGGCGCATGATTTTTCCAGAACGCGTTTTGGGTAAGCCTCGAACCACTTGGATTTTGTCTGGTTTTGCAATTGGGCCAATGATTTTAGTTACTTCGGCCAGAATTTCTTTGCGCAATTGCTCCACGTCGGCACGTTCATTGACACAAATAATGTATGCGTAAATGCCTTGTCCTTTAATGTCGTGCGGATAACCCACTACGGCACTTTCAACCACATCGACGTGCATATTGATAGCACTTTCAACCTCAGCCGTTCCGATGCGATGCCCAGACACATTAATCACATCATCAACGCGTCCCGTGATGCGGTAATACCCATCTTCATCGCGGCGGCAACCATCGCCCGTAAAATATAAATCGGCGTAAGTGGCAAAATAATTTTGGCGGCAACGCTCATGGTCGCCATACGTTGTACGAATAATAGAGGGCCACGGAAAGCGAATGCATAAATTTCCCTCAACGCCATTTCCTTCAATAATCTGGCCTTTCTCATCGACTAAAACAGGCTGGACCCCTGGAAGTGGTAAGGTGGCAAAACCTGGTTTGGTTTCGGTGATTCCAGCAAGTGGCGAAATTAAAATACCACCCGTTTCTGTTTGCCACCACGTATCTACGATCGGGCATTTTTCTTTCCCGATATTTTTGTTGTACCATTCCCAAGCCTCAACGTTGATGGGTTCGCCAACAGACCCCAAGACACGCAACGAATCCAATTTGTAGGGCATTACAAAATCAAGTCCGGCTGCCTCAAGCGCACGAATGGCTGTTGGTGCGGTATAAAAGATATTGACCTTGTATTTATCGACAATCTGCCAAAAGCGGCCACAATCAGGAAATGTGGGAACACCTTCAAACATGACCGATGTAGCTCCCGCCAACAAAGGTCCGTAAACAATATACGAATGGCCTGTGATCCAGCCAATATCGGCGGTACACCAAAACACTTCGCCTTCGTTGTATTGAAAAACGTTTTGAAATGTGTATTGGGCATACACCATGTAGCCGCCACAAGAATGCACAACGCCTTTCGGTTTCCCTGTTGATCCAGACGTATAAAGAATAAAAAGTTCGTCTTCGCTACCCACACTTTCAGCAGGGGAATTAGTTGATACATCAACTAATTCCTCGTGCCAAAAAGTATCGCGGCCCGGCTTCATGACTACTGGTGTTTGCGTGCGTTTGCAGACGATGACGTTTTTCACGGTTGGGCATTCGGCAATGGCTTCATCGACCACTTGTTTAACGGGAATATCTTTGGCTCCACGGTAAGCACCATCGCTTGTAAGCACCATGCAACACGAACAATCCTGAATGCGTCCGGCAAGTGCGTTGGCAGAAAATCCGGCGAAGACTACGGAGTGAATTGCGCCAATACGTGCACAGGCCAGCAAGGCTACCGCCAACTCGGGAATCATGGGCATGTAAATACAAACGCGATCGCCTTTGCGTACCCCTTTTTTCTTCAACACATTGGTAAAGCGACAAACATCGTCAAACAATTGCTGATAGGTAATTTCTACTTGCTTTTCCTTGGGATCGTTGGGTTCCCAGTAAAACGCAATTTGATTGGCGCGCTGAGGAAGATGTCGATCCAGGCAATTTTCTGTAATGTTTGTTTTTGCATCAACAAACCACTTAATGTCTGGTTGTCTAAAGTTCCAATCCAACACTTGCGTCCATTTCGTATGCCAACGAAATGATTCGGCTTGTTCGGCCCAAAACCCTTCGGGATCATTAACGCTTTTCTGATATTCCGTTTGATATTGTTCGAGGGTTCGGATGCGAATCATAAAGCATGAAATTAAAGCGTGTGAATGAAAAGAGGGTTATTTACGCAAAGTCAGGATGTTCGTTTTTTTCGATCATCCGATTTTGTTTTTCGTCCCAAAATTTAAGGCGAAGACAACGCCATATTTCGCGCGGATGCAAGGATGTTTCTTTTGCTTTTTGCAATTCTGGAATTGCGTGCATGGCTTCCGGCAAACGGTAAAAAGGAATCCGCGAATTGAGGTGATGAACATGGTGATAGCCGATATTGGCCGTAAACCAGCGCATTAAGAAATTCATCCGCATATAGCTCGACGATTCCATAGCAGCACCTTCATACGTCCAGCCTTCTTTATTGGTGAATGTAACGCCTGGGAAATTATGCTGCGCATAAAACAAGTAAGCTCCAAATCCACCCGCAATAAAAAACGGAATACTCCATGTGAGCAAAAAAGTCATCCATCCGGCAAAAATATAAATACAAATTCCTGCAGCAACATGAAGAATCATAGCCACAAGCGAATCGAAATGGCGCGAAGGGCTACTGCGAAAAGAATTGTAGCACATTCCAAAAAAGAACATGCTAAAATAACCGAAAGCAATTGTAATTGGATGACGAGCAAACAGGTATTGTCGTTTTTCTGATGCACTAGCCGCTTGGTATTCGTCCACACGCATAATGGGAAACGAACCAATATCTGCGGTATTTATACGCGAATTGTGTTTGTGATGGTAATCGTGCGAGCGTTTCCAGATGCTTGTTGGAGCAAGCATATAGAGACCAAAAATATTCATGATGATTTTGGCTGGGATAGACTTATCCAAAATGGCGTGGTGTTGGTGATCGTGGTAAATCACAAACATACGTCCGACGGTGAGTCCGGCAAGGATGCTACACAGAATTTTCAAACTCCAATGTATATTCCAAATCGTTCCGGCAAATAAAGCCAGCAAAATCACAAGTGTTGATATGGTATAGAGCCAACTTTTCCAGCGCACTTCTTTTGCAAAAGGTTTTGTAGCCAAAATCAGGGCTTTCCCAGTAAGAGTACTTGACATGGTTCAAAAATAATCAATTCTATAAGTTGTAGATTTTTTTTATGCTTTTGTCCTTGTTTTTTCATTCGAATTAAACGTTTAAGCACAAGAAGAAAAACAAACAGAATTGCGAAAAAATCCGAACTTAGCGGCCTGATTTCACCGATACAGTTTATACTGTGTCTTGCTCTACCAACTATGCCAAAAATTTCTTCCAAAGCTGGCGCCATGCCATCGTCGCCCATTCGTAAACTTGTTCCTTTTGCCGAACAAGCAAAAAAACAAGGACGTACCATTTTTCACTTGAACATTGGACAGCCCGATATCGAAACGCCTGAAGTGATGCTTCAAGCCATTAAAAACTCGAACATTCGCGTCATCGAATACACCCACTCGGCAGGCAATGAATCGTACCGTAAAAAACTGGCGGCGTATTATCAGAAATTTAATATGCCTGTGGCTACGGAAGACATCATCATTACAACAGGTGGTTCTGAGGCCATTGAAATTGCGATGATGACCTGCTTCAATCCGGGCGATGAGTTAATTATTCCTGAGCCGTTTTATGCCAACTACAACGGATTTTCGTGTGCCGCCGATCTGGTAATCAAACCCATTCGGTCGTCGATTGAAAATGGTTTCGCCCTCCCTCCTATTGCCGAATTTGAAAAACTCATTACCCCAAAAACACGCGGTATCATGATTTGTAATCCGGGCAATCCGACCGGATATTTATATACCCACGAAGAACTCGAAGCCCTGAAGAACCTGATCGTGAAGTACGATTTGTTTTTATTGTCAGACGAGGTGTACCGCGAGTTTTGTTACGACGGCAAGCAGTATGTTTCGGTCATGCACTTGGAAGGCGCAGATCAAAATATTGTTTTGCTTGATTCTATCTCTAAACGGTATAGTGCATGTGGCGCGCGCATTGGTGCGATGATTTCTAAAAATAAAGAAGTCATGACAGCTGCATTAAAATTTGCACAAGCGCGCCTTAGTCCACCTACTTTTGGGCAGGTTGGCGCGGAGGCAGCTCTCGAAACGCCACAGTCTTATTTCGATGCGGTTACAAAAGAATATACAGCCCGTCGCGATTTTGTAATTGATGCCTTGAACCAAATGGAAGGTGTTTTTTGTCCTAAACCAAGTGGTGCATTTTATTGCATTGCACGTTTACCGATTGACAATGCCGATACTTTTTGCCAGTGGTTGCTTGAAAGTTTTCACTACAACCAAAAAACAGTAATGCTTGCTCCGGCAACAGGTTTTTACTCTACACCCGGTGCAGGCATGAACGAAGTTCGTCTTGCTTATGTATTGAATCTCGATTCTTTGCGCGAAGCAATGACTTGCTTATCGGAAGCCTTGAAAGTGTATCCGGGTCGTACCATCAACAACTAAAATTGGTGTTGAACGATCTCCACACAAAAAATGCTCGGGCGAACTTCTTGTTCGCCCGCTTGCTTTATGTGCAAAAAATCCTGCTTGGCTTTTTGTTGCTCGTGAGCACAACACCCGCCAACGCACAAAATGCCGACATTGGGTTGTTACGAAAAATTCATACGCCTCACAACCCCGGACTCAATCGGAGCATGCGGGTTGTTTCGAGTAGTGCCTATTGGGTCAGTGGACTTACTCCAGTTGCATCATTTATGTATGCACGTTTAGTAAGCCGCGCATCGATTGGGGGTGGCCCTTCGGAGGAAATGCGAAAGCCGTTTGTGATTGCAGGTTCTTTGGGTCTTGGTGTTGGGTTGATTTACATCACAAAAATTAGTGTCGGACGGCCACGACCATTTGTAACGTATTCAGACATTGTTGCGCGCGATCGTGTTGGGCCGTATTCGTTTCCTTCGGGGCATACGGGTACTGCTTTTGCGTTGGCGACATCGGTAAGCTTGTGTTATCCGAAGTGGTACATCATTGCTCCTGCTTATGTGTGGGCGGGTGCGGTGGGGTATTCGCGCATGCGTTTAGGCGTTCATTATCCGAGCGATGTGGGGGCGGGGGCAATCATTGGCGCGGCGTCTGCTATAACGTGTTTCTACATCAATAAAAAACTAATCGAACGACGAAAGCGGGACAGACCTGAAGTATATTTTTAAAAAAAGCGACACCAGATTTAGGTGTCGCTTTTTAATTGCTTGATAGATCAACTAATTTTTAGTTCACGAGAATTACTTTTGATCGTGTTACGCCAGATGCGGTGAGGCGAATGGTGTAAGATCCGGCAGCTAATCCTAACGATTGAATTTTCAATGTTTGAAGTCCGGCTTGCTGATTGATGCCTGAAAGCGGGATGCGTACTTGTTTTCCCGATGCATCAAAAATCTCGATCGTTACGTCAGTTTGTTCTGGCAAGTAGTATTGAACATCGAGTTCGTTTGCTGCTGGAACCGGAAACGGATCGTAAAGTTGTGGCGTTTTAATAGCCGGATTGAGAACAATGGGTTGCTGCGTATTCAGAATAGTAGAATCGATGACAATATTTTCATCGCCTGTTTGATAAGGCAAGTACGCAAAATAAATAATCATCATTTCATCGGCAGTAGCTTCGCCAGCAACAACAGGAAGTGGTGGACTATTGGGATTCCATTGGTTATTGCTTGTATTATCATAATACGCGTACGCATGAAGTTGGCTAAACAAGGGTACATGAACGGGTTGTTTGTAGGTGTAAAATCCTTGCCAATGAAAACGCCAATCGGGTATCGAAATGAGTGGGATGGTATCGTTGTTTGGTGCAACAGCGTAACTGTAGATGCTACGTCCGATCAAGTGCATGTGTGGAGCAATGCTAATAATTGTTGCATTCAATGAAACAAGTTCTTGTCCGTGGAATGTAGCCGTTTGATTTGCGGGAATGTACAAAGGTCCATTTGTAAGGGAACCGTAATGATTAATAACAGGAGCAAGCGTAACATCGCGAACAACGCCGCTGGAGAATGTAAAACGTACACTTGTACTATCAACCTGATTGAATGTGCCTCCGGGATAATGTACTTGCAAAATAAGGTTGGTATTCGTTAGCAACTTAATGCCCATGTTGGGTGGCAAATCGTAAACGCCTTGACCTGGAACCCAACCCATGACGAGCGTTGCAGTATTTGATCCAACTCCACCAAAACTGGTGTAGCCTAAACCTGGATCTTGATTATCTAAGGTAATACAGGTGTTGGATTGATCTTGATAGACAAGAACGTGGTGTACAATGCTGCGATTTCCGGGAAGGACTTCCACACGCGTAATGTATTCGTCGTTGGGTAAATTTGTTGGAATTACAAAGCAACGATACAAGTCAGTTGCTGCATTGACGGTATAAACAGGCATTTGCAAAGCCAAGTCAGGATTTGTAATGACTGCTGCCGTAGAATAAACGGGTGTTGGCGGGGCTTGCGCCAAATTGCCTGAAGGCGATCCGCCATTGACCCAATCCACAATGGTTTGAATGTCTTGTTGTGGTAACAGACGCTCGTGCGCAAAGCGGCTGTATGACGAATCGGGTGGCCAAGGCGGCATACGGCGGTTAAAAACAGCATCGCTGATACTCATCGAATTGTTGAGCGCGTCGTTGTAGGTTAGCAACGAGAATGGCGCTATGCCTGCGGGATTGTGGCATTTGGTGCAATTCGCGTATAAAATGGGAGCTACATCAACTGCCCAATCGGGTGTTTGCGCCGACATTCCCAGAGGAAAACAAAGCGTTAAAAAAAGTAAGATTTTTTTCATCGGATGAGTTGTGAAGCAGCAAGTTAAGACAGATTTTTGATTTGCGGCTATCGATAGACTTCTTTTTCGGCAAATGGTTTAAACATAGGTCTTGTTTTAAACAAAAAGCGGCTCATGATACCATGAACCGCTTTTTGGATGATTAAAAATAAATCTAGTTGATTACTACGGGTACAATGCAAACACCTTCGTTTGTTGTAACGCGAAGCATGTAATATCCAGCCGCACGATTTTCGAGCGAAACAGGAATTACAGCATGAGCCGTTGCATTTACTTGTTGTGTAAACACATTTTCGCCAAGCGCATTGTAAAGTTCAACACGAGCTTCCGTAGCTGCCGCAAAATTCAAGGTTACTTGGAATGAACCCATGCTTGGATTTGGATAAACATCAACAACGCCTGAAGCAGACAATACGTCAAGTGCTGTTGAGAAATTGATCAACACGGTATCTGACATCGAACAGCCAGAAGCATCAGTAATGGTGAGTGTATAGGTTCCTGGCAAGAGGCTGTCGGCAACAGCAGTTGTATCGCCATTTGACCAAACATAAGTATAAGGCCCAACACCATTAACAACGGCACTTCCAGCCATACCATCAGCGCAAGAGCCGCAAGAAGCAATAGAAGTAGCAGCAGCTTGAACAAGGAAGCTGGAGCAATCGTTGCCAACTAAAACAGTATCTGTTGTCAAACAACCAAATTGATCGGTAATGGTTACAACATAAGCACCCATCATTAAGC
>JAAFIA010000069.1 GCA_013298545.1 Bacteroidota bacterium
ATTATTTGAATTTTATACATTCCCAAAAAGACATATTTTTATTGAGAATTACTGAAATTCTTGTTTTCATTGGCTTTTATTTAACTTCTTTAGAAAAAATACCATCATGTCAAAGTGCTTCTATTTTTTTCTAACATGATGCTAATAACATAACTCAGGGTACTAAAAACAATAGATAACAGTAAAATGAAGACTACATTTTGTTGGTTGTGCCCGAACTTGTTGGCATTTACAATCCAACCGAAATAGACTTCTGTAAAACAGAGCAAGGGTATAAATGGGGAGAAAAGCCACAGTATAAATTTGCTCCTTTGAGAACGCACAAACGGCAATTGTTGAACGGCTATCCAAATAAGTGTAGTGCCGCTTGTAAGACTTGCACTAAATAAAAGCAATACAATCAAGAACAATTTAAAACTCATGCGGAGTTCACCACTTACACCCGTTTCTGTAAATGCAGTTGCAGTTAGTGTTGATATAATCAGCAAAAAATAAATCAGGGCAAGTTTTAAGATAGATTTCATTTTTTCTTTTTTTTCCTGTTGATAGATACTCGAAGGCAAAAAGGGGAATGCTCATCATTTAAGTGCCATAGCAATCCCAAACCGAAATTCCATTTATTGAATAGCCTGCCTTCGGAACTTTCGATCAATCCAAAATCAAATTCAGGCTTTTGCATTTGTTCGATGATTTTTTTCTTGTGTGATTTCATGGTATTGATTTTAGAATTTAAAAAATGACAGTTTCGTAAGCAGCCACCACATTAGCTGAAATACTCCGATCCACGAATAAAATGCCATATTGACATTGCACACGTAGGTAGTATGTGCCAACGCTCAAAGGGAAAACCGTTATCCCGTTTGCATTGGTGTATTGCTGCTTAAATCTGTTTTGGTCGTTTGAACGATCATCGGCAGATAAATAGACTCGTATTTCTGCATTGGGTACGTTTACCTCATCGCCGTTTGTGAGTTGTCTAACCACGTTTACGGTTAGATTAATGCTCGTTGCTTGGCTCGTTGATGTTTGTGGTGTTGTGTCTTCTTTTTCACAAGCGGTAAGCAAAAACACGATCAAAAGCATAGCGATATTTTTTAGTTTTTTCATGGCTTACAGACGTTGAAAAGTGAGTGTTCTAAAAACGTCCATGCTGTCGCCCATAAATTGCGGATCGTTTAGCGTATAGGGTTCTCGTGAAATTACCCGCAGGGAAAAGCGATCATTTGCCACCCCGCTAAAGCCACCTTGCGGGATTTCTTGTACACTATCACCTGTGAAATACAAGACGTTGTTTTGTATAAAGAAAGTGCCTGAATCACGCGGGTACAAGCTATTATCGGACGTTCTTAAGTAGGTGCTATCGTTTGCAAACACATAACGTAATTCACCCGCCGAAACGGTGTTACTTGAATTTGTAATCGGATCGCCCGAAGGCGGGTAAATGGTTACAACAAACGCGATTTGATCCCATGATCCAAAAAGCGAGGTGTTTTGTGGCGGTGGTGGCGGTTCGGGAATTTCTGTGGTGTCTTTTTTACAGGCGTAGAAAAAGCATAAGCCCATCAAAATAGCGATGTATGTTTTCATTGGTTAGCAGTTGTTTTCAGGATGAATACTTAGATCAATTTGTAGGTAGCTAAAGCATTTATGCTCCATCAAATACTCGATGAATAACTTGCCTGTGTGTTCGTCTAGTGCCTCATCAAATCTTAATTCCAAATACGAATAGTCATTAATAATTTGATACAGGGACAACCAATCTCTTTTTTTAAATTCATTAATAATCCGCGCATCTAAACTATGGCTACTAAAATCTTGCAACAGAAATCTTTCTTTTTGATAAATAGCATTACAAGGCAATCGAATACGCTCTTTCAGCCATTCGTGGAAGCATTCGTAATTGTTGTATAGCTTTTCAAAGGCTGCAAACACTTGACGCGATACTTGTTGAGTTTTTGGTTTTTGAGCAAGCCAAATCCGAATCAAATCCTTTTGGTGTTTGCCCAATGGATTTTGATTCGCGTGTAGCCATTGCTCTAGTCCAAGTCGAAACGGATTTACTAAAAACAAAATTTCCATTGGCGCGGTTTGTGATAAATTACATTTAGTTAATTTTTCATGTGTAGGGGGGATTTCCATAAGATTTTTTGTTGTTTTTACATAGTTTAGTTATGGTTTGATTTAGACATAGTTTTAGCTGTTCGGTGATTTCTTGATCTCCGAAAACATGAATTTTATGTATGTGGGTGAACGGCCCTAACCCGAAGTATAACCCCTACACTTTATCGGGTTCGTTGGTTTAACGGTAAACCAACGGCTCTGGAAGCAAGGACGTTCATTTATTGTGCGATTTTTAATTCATGTCCGGTGTCATAAACAAAAGGAACTTTCAATTCCGTTCTAACACCATCTAATTTCCATTGAAACCATTGTTGAAAAATCACACATTCAGGAGTAAGTAATTTCCAACTAGTTTCATTATTCAATGCACTTAATTCATTTATTTGTGCTTGCACATCTTTAGCTGTTTTATTGAAGTTGTAACTGTTTTCTGAAAGTTTTTGTAGTACATAGAAAATCAATTTATCGCGATTTGAAATGTTAACATCTATATTTGATATGTGTTTTCGAGTGCTTTCGATTTTTGCATCAGCTATATCGAAATTTTTTCGCTCAATTGAATTTAATACTGTCATAAAGCGCATCGCGATATTCCACCCATTTTTATCTGTTTCTATTTCATTTATTTTTAGCAATAATTGGTCTGCCGCAGAAAATTCATTCAGCATGAAAAGCGTAACTGCTTTAAGATACTCCCATTTATCTCGTTGAAACTTAAAATTTGTTTCTTCCGATTCTTTTAATAGATTATTAACCAAAGCCAATGCCTTGTCATAACTCGATAAATAAAAGAAGGCAAAGAATCGAATTTCAAGCGCATAAAGGCCATTGACAAACTTTACGGAAACCAATGGGATTACTTGTTTGGCAGTAGTTTCAGCAAGAGTATATTTACTCAAATAGATATAGTTTTGGGCTAAATTTACATACGCTAATGCTTGTTTGCTTTTCTGAGAAAAAACAAGGTCGTTTATTGTAATATCGACTTGCCTCTTTAGATGTTTTTCTGCTTCTGAATAGTTGTTTAACGTTTGATAGTATTGTGCATAAAGAAATGTTAAATAGTAACGAACTGTGCGAAGATTCTTCGATTTGGGATTCGCCTCAATTTTCACAATTTCTTCACGCAAAAATTCGTTATTCTCATTTGTCCATTTTTTAAACGTGGAAATTGCGCCAATAAAACCGTATAGTCTTTCAACCTGAAAACAAAGTTGAAGGCTTTCAAGAGTGTCCGTATATTCATTGTACACACTATTATATTCTGTAAACCCTTCTGAATATGAACAGGTTGTCATTTTTAATTTTAATCCAATCAGCAAATCCTCGAACAGCTCTAAATCTTTTGCTTTTTGAATAGTTTGTTCGAGCATTACACTAGCCGCTTTCTGTTTACCTCTAACAATCAGAATTTGTATGACGCTTAATTCTTTTCTAATTACATACAAAGTTTTTGATCTTAGGCTATATGTATTTGGTCTTTCGATATTTACATCTAATAGTAAACAGTCCATGACTTTTTGTCGAAGTCTTGAAATAAGTTTTGAGAAATTTTCTTTCTTTTTTTCACCATAGATTTTTATAGATAGTTCGTTGCTGCTATTAGCTTCGGATGTTATAAGTAATTCAAAAAGTTGAAGGGACTTACTTATACGCTTCTCCCCTCTTTTATCTAAAAAACTGAGCATCCGCCTACATAATTGTAACTCATCCCTGTTTAGGGACTTTACAAGACTTCGAGTAATTTCTACAACATTCATATACATCTGATTATTAGGTATTTAATGAACTGCAACTTTGCGCCATTTATTCTTTTATTATTAGTCGTTATTGGTTGACATTCGATAAATAACCAATATTTAGAAAAATGAGCAGCATTGTCGAAATTCTTAAAAAACTAGGTATTATTGTTGGTGAAACTAACGGCGGCGATTAAAGTTATTGGCCTTACTATTTCCCCAAAAAATACTGTCCTGCATCATATTTGGTGCGGGATTTTTAATATATTCTAGTAAGCATTTGTCAGTCATTTGTTAATTTACTATTACAGTACAAGTTCTGAGTAGTTTTTTTTATATGCAAACTTTTATCCTATTTTTTTGTTCACAAAAGTTGACATTCAAATCATTCAAATAAATCGGGCGTGAATGTCAACGTTTGAAACTTGAAGGCTCTGGTAAGCCTAGCATCTCAATACGCAACATCACGCCCTTATCAGGACGAAATGTCGTTTTGGAGATGCTGAGAGAATTTACCAGATTTTCAAGTTTCTCAACGACAGTCGTTATGTTATGTTATTTCGTTTTTAGTCGATAGTCTTTGTTTTAGAATGTTGAGTAAAAGTATTACAGAAATACATACGCACAAAAAATAAGTAGAAATCTTTTTTCTTATTTCTGCGACCGTTCAAAAAAGAAAATACATTTGTGCCTGAGAATGTGTTTTCGGAATAGTTAAACCACACCGTTTAACTGTTTAACAAGGCTTCGGCTTTACAACTTTCTTATAAATCAACTGAAAAAACGTTTGCACTTGCAAACACGAAAACTGCTGCAATCAAATTGCAACAAAAAAAATCTACTTATGAAAAACACAAATCAAATTTTCCGGTTTATGCTAACATGTTTACTACTGCTCGTGGTAACTGCTTCAATCCATGCACAAAAAACCACCCTCAGCGGCGATACCATTCTAGTTGATGGTACACCTTACGCGCTGCTGAAAAAAACAGGCAAAGGATTATTATTGAATTTACAACTACTCACCCTTTCAGGGCGTGAAGTAGCCAAAATAACGGTATCGAATATCCCTGCAAAAAATCCATCGCGACCAAATGAGGTTATCAATTTTTGGACGTTTGAATTTTTGGGCGACGATTTTTTTGGCGGTTGTGAACTTGAATTAAGCAACAAGAAAAAGTTGGCTGAACTGATTGTCTTTTACAAATTAATTGAAGAGGGCGAAAAAGTGAATCCAGAAGCGGCCAAATACTTTGTCGAAAAATTCGGACATCCTTATACAAAGCCTGACGAAAAGAAAGAGGATAAAAAGTAAGCATAAAACCACAAAAGCAAAGCAGTAACGCCCGTTACTGCAAGGACGGCAACAAATTTAAGGGGTTAGGTTTGTGCCGTCCGCTTTTTATTTTATCGAAAGAATGTTTTTCTGAATCTTATTGTATCATAAAATCTTGTATTTGTGTGTAAGCTACCATTAGCATAGTTAAACGACCTTTCAGAAGCGATAAGCTATATGCTCCATTTAAACTTATCGGAAAATACTACGCAATATGGCAATGTGTATCGACGTTTTCTCGGCTTAACTCGGACATCATCTCACTATACACAAACTTAAAAAAGGCCATGAAAAATATCCTTTTCGCATTTACTCTGCTACTCCTTATTTCAGCACAATATCGCACAAGTTTCAATTACATGGAATATCGTTCCTACTACAACAAGGCCGAGTTTGAGATGGAGTACACAAAAAACTATCCAAAAGCGATTCATTTTTTCAATATGGCATTTGAGCGCGGGAATGAAAACTTACCAAGCGGCCTAGACTGGGAAAACCTCGCATACTGCTATATTAATAATGGAGATACAACACAGGCGTTAACCTGTTTAGAGAACGCCGTTAAAAAAGGTATTCCAACAATTGCAGATCACGAATGGTTAGTTGGTTTATTTTCAAAAAAAACATGGACAACGTTTGAGAAAAAAATCCCTGCGCTCGAACAGTATTATTTATCCCACATTACCGATCTCAATGCTTATATTGAAATGGTCAAACTAAGCGATAAGGATCAATACATTCGTAACGAAATACGCAGCCAAGTAAACCCTAAAGAATTTGAAACAATTCTCAAAACATCAGATTCAATCAATATCAATCGCCATTATCAGCGCGTTAAATACGAAGGCAAACCCGCCGGATGCTTTTTAATGTATCATTTATACGATGAGAACGAAAAGTTTTTTCCGTTTTTTGATTCTGTACTAAGAACTGAAATTTTTACTGGAGTGAACAACCCCAATGCCTATTGCCAATGGCATGACAGGCAACGAATGTACGTTTCAGGTATGAAAACCCAGCTATATGGAGAATGGAATAATGCGACAACGTTTAATCCAATAGAGGATATTGCAAATGTGGACAAACGCCGCTATGCGCTAGGTCTTTGTTCTTTGCGGGATTATGCTTTGATGCGTCATTTAAAATTACCCGAAGGGTATGTTTACTTGGAAAACAGGACTGATAATGAAAATAAGGATAATGACTAAAATTCGTTGTCTATTATCAATAGAGTTTGACAACTTTCTTAATCCATGCGAACACTTTTCATTTCTATCTGTGTGCTGTTCATTTTTGCTTGCAAGCAAAACACCACATCTTACCCCGAAACGCGCTCTAGCAAGTTTCTAACAGGTAAAATTCTATCATTTAAAAAAATCAACGATTCACTAGGTACTGCTGAAATTTTAGTGATTAGCACGGCTAAAACGACCAGTTACAAAAATATACTGATCGAAGTATTTTGCATAGCCGCGAATGGCGATACGCTCAGTAAAGATGGTGCATTGACACATCAAACCATCGAACCAAAACAAAAATTAAGAATCAACGCTGATTTTATTATTTCTCCCGCAACACACCATTTAGCTATCGAATGTATATCTGGTACTGCTTTCACAAAAACGAAATAGCAGAAAGCAACGATTGACAACGGGGATTATGACAAGGTACTTTTGTATTGAACCTGCCCCCATTACCGATGCCAATGCGTATTCCTATACCACCCGCTAATTGTCCCCTGTATATTTCTCAGGAGTTCGGCGAATTGCATTTTTTCGTGATGCCGAATTTTGTGAATGCCGGATTTCCATCCCCTGCTGCGGATTACATGGAAGCTGACATTAATTTATCGAGTATTCTTGTTCCCAATCCCTCATCTACTTTTTTTGTTCGCGTGAAAGGAAATTCGATGATAGATGCTAATATATTCGATGGTGATGTTTTAATCGTGGACAAATCGCTCAATGCGCAAAATGACGATATAGCTATTTGCTTTATTGATGGTGAGTTTACCGTTAAGCGTCTAAAAATAACGGACGGGCAGTTTTGGTTAAAGCCTGAAAATCCAAATTTTCCGGCTATTCTAATCCCTGCACATGCAGATTTCAGGGTGTGGGGTGTTGTGAGTTATATTATTCATAAATCACGATGATTGCGTTAGTTGACTGTAATAATTTCTACGCATCGTGCGAACGTGTGTTTAATCCTTCGCTCGATGGAAAGCCAATCGTTGTGCTTTCTAACAACGATGGTTGCGTGATTGCACGAAGTCAAGAGGCTAAAGACAAGGGCGTAGAAATGGGAGAAGTGGCATTTCAGCGTATGGATTTTTATGCGGCTAATTCTATACACGTCTTTTCTTCAAACTACACACTCTACGGCGACTTATCGCGTAGGGTTATGGAAACGTTGGCTTCTGTCATTCCAGAAATTGAAATTTATTCTATTGACGAAGCATTTTTGGATCTAACGGGCTATGCTCAGTTCAACGATTTAGCAACACTAGCAAGTACCATGCGTGAGCGTGTATATCAAAACATTGGTATTCCGGTTAGCGTTGGTATCGCTCCTACAAAAGCACTTGCGAAGATCGCAAATCGCTTATGCAAAAAACTAAAACGGAAGAACGGATTTATCATTCTTGACAACCAAGAAAAAATAGATGCAGCCCTGAAAATGGTTGCGATTGGAGATGTCTGGGGTATTGGTCGTAGGTACGCGAAATTGCTGAACGGTTATCATGTTACAACCGCCTACGAGTTCACGAAGCTGAACGACGACTTTGTAAAAAAACACCTGTCTGTTGTGGGTTTACGCTTGCTACATGAATTGCGTGGTAAACCGTGTTTAGATATGGAATTTTCCGCATCCGCAAAAAAAAACATTTGTACTTCGCGTTCATTTGGTTCGCAAACGGATAGCTATTTGGAAATACGCGAAGCAGTTGCCAATCACGCGGCCATGTGCGCGGAAAAATTGCGCCGTCAAAAATCATGTGCGGCTGTGGTTTCTGTGTTTATTGAAACCAACAGATTCGATACTAGGCAGGTTTACGTTGGACGAAGTAAAAGCATAAATCTTCCTGTTGCCTCAAATGATACGACTGAACTTACACACTATGCGTTGAAGGCATTAGATCTGATTTACAAAGCTGGAATCCGCTACAAAAAAGCGGGTGTTATTGTTTTAGATTTTGTGCCGCAGGAAAATGTGCAAGCGAATTTGTTTGATGTCGAAAATCGTGAACGTAAAAAGCAATTGATGCAAACGGTTGACAAACTCAATAGATGGGCTGGAAAAGGCATGGTGAAGTTAGCCGTGCAAGGCACAGGGTCGTTTAATGTAAAGGCCCAAAACGAGCCTAAAGAGCATCGTAGTTGGCAGTTGCGCCGCGAACGTTTATCGCCGCGCTATTCGACGTGTTGGGAGGAGTTATTGACCGTGCGGATTTAATCAACAAACTAACCTTATGTATTCATTAAAAGGCGTGAAATTAATTTGAAGTTATTGGAGGAGTTTGAAGCCAAGCAACAAACGTCGTATTTCTTGAATTAATAAAACTCAATTCTACAACCCTCGTAAATACTGGTATTGTAGCGATTTTAGAGGTGTAAAACTCAATAATAACAGGCTTTTCGTTGCTGTGCGGAATTGTTCTTTTTTGTTCCAAAACGTTCCTCCCTCATTCTATCCTACTCTAAATCAATGCCGTATAGGTATTTTCAATTTGCGTTCCAAAACGTTCCGAATCGTTCCAAAGCGTTCCTAAGTTGCAGAAAAATGTATTTTGCCCCATTGACCCGTTCTAAAATAGGCTTACACACGTATTAAACTTTATTCTATCTGACGATTTTTAACCGCGCTTATCTTGTTCCCTCAATCTGGATGATTAAAGCATAAACGAGCAATTGGTTAGCAAATGAATTGATGGAGTTACGGAATAATGCCTGTCCAAGTATATTCAAAGAGCATTGAATTATTTCAAAATAACTATTCGCGAACTAGCTGATTTTCCTGATCTCAAAACGTCTTTGAAAATGAGCAACAAGGAGTAAATGATAGTATAGAATCGCCTTAAAAAAAAACGGCCCGCACTCGATGAGTGCGGGCCGTTTTGCTAACCGTCTATAAAAATATCATTCCAATAAATTAACCACCTGTCCGGTGCATCCGATAAAACGTCCACGTCCGAATGCCTTGCCCATTTCTGTAAATTCTACAATTTGAGAAGCATCATGCACATAATCTGTTGCCCCTTTGTAGTTTCCATCTTTCGTTGAATGCAAAATCGCTATTAGTGTTGTATCGGGTGCAATTGCTTTTTGTAACTCATTAATTTGTTTAGGGCTGAGATTCAGACGAGAAACGCTATCCAGAAAAACAAACTTAAAGGCCCGTAGTCGATTTATGTCATGGGGCAACTTTGTTTCAAGCTGCAAATTCGTTGTGGCTGCTTGAGTGAGTTTAAATTTTTCTTGGAATGTACCTGATAGTTCTTCCTCTTTTTGAATAAAAAGTACAGGCCCAAACGTTCGTGCTAAATACCCCGCAAAGTCAACAAGTAAAGTCGTTTTACCAAGTTTCTCCTTAGAGAAAACAATGGTATGCTTTCCAGGTTCTATCTCCCCAAACACATCGCGCCATTTTCCGGTAATCGCATAACGAACAAAGGTCATCTTCATAAAATCGGTACTCGCAATAGGTTTAAAATCGTCCTTTTCATCGTCCAGTTCTTCAAGAGATTCTTGCTGCTGATCGCTTTCCAGATCATTGATAGAAATTCCGTTTAAGGACTTTTCTTTTTTTTTACACGGACACCCAAGCACACCAGAAAGTTCAGCAGGTAAGAGTTCCAATACCTTTGTTTCGTTTTCGTGTTCCACATAAGCAAGCAGTTTTTTCATAACTGTTATCACACGCTCAAAATAGCGGTCATCTTCTGGAATCTGTTCCTTTTCGATGGCCTTGTGCATATCGTTATATAATTTTTTGGCCTTGTCGATGGTCGTTGTCCGACCCGAAATAGAAGCATAACGGCGAAGCAGTTGAACAGATTTCATTTGTGCTTGTTCAGCTATGGCTTTTTCGATTTGTTGCACCTGCTTTTCAGCAATTCCAACCTGTATCATTGCTCCTTTGGTGTTGGTGAGCCGATCAAAAAGATTTTCGCGCATATTTTCAATAAGCGGAGCGTAAGCAGATGCTTTACGGAGTGTACGCGCTTCAATCTGTTTAACTAAACGACGAGCCAAAGCCATTACCTTATCGCGTGTAACAGGCTTTTTGTTTAACCCCAAGTAAGATTTTAAAATGATGATGTGCGGGTCAACCGTTTCCACCGGAGAACCATCCATGATTTTAAAAACTTTGCGTTCAGGCTTTGCTGCTTTACTTGGCTTATCCGCAACTTGTTTTGTCTTAGCGGGCTGCTTTGATTTGGGGGCAGTTGCATTCTTTGTTTTAGGCTTATCCGATTGGGCAGTCTTTGTTACGGATTTACGGGCTTGAATTAATTGCCCAAGAATAAAAAACTGATTCTCTGATAAGTCAATATAAGTTTGTTTTGAACTCACTCTATTCCATGAATTTCCATTTTGGGTCATGGTTTCAAGAAGTTTATGCGTATCGAGAAAACTCTTGGTAAAATCTAAATGTTTGTGTTTCTCGAACTCAGAAAAATAATTCAGTCGTGTGATTTTCATGTTCAGTCATTTTTTGAATTGAGTTTTAATAGTTCGATTTCTTGTTCCTGAAGCAGTAGCAAGGCTTGTGCTTCAAACTCAAAATCGTCTTCATCTTCTTGGTTTACTTTTTCCTCCAACATGGGAAGTATTGGAAAGTTGTCGTATTCAGTCGGTAACGGCTTGTCTTTGCTGAGTTGTAAGTAATCTTGCTGAGATATGGAAACACTCGCACCTAATTCGTCTTCCAATAATTTCAGAACCGTAGCAAGCTGTGTGCTATCAAAAATTCCAACCATCGTATTGCTTACACGATTGAAATTATTGCCCTCAACCAGTTTGAGCAAGTTCTCATTCAAGAAAACTTGACCGCCACTTGAACGAGAAAGCGGAGCGATCATTTTAAAATTCCCTTTGTAGCGGAAAATCGAAATGCTATCAGAAATTACAATACTCTTGCCCTCTGCAAGTGATTTAAAGATTGGGGCTGCCTGAGATACGGGAACAGTTATGTATATCGTGGCCGATTTGTTTTCTGTGAAATAATTGTAAGGAATCAAAATTCCTTTTTTGACTTCATTTGTATTGGTCGTGTAGCTGATTAGTTTTCCACTAAACTCGCTCAAGCCTTGTAAAAGATTTCCGGTGATGATGTAGCGGTTCTCTCGATCTGCTAACTTATCTTTTATAGCTTGCTTCCAATACTGTTCGAGGTTAAGGGTTGGACGTAATTCATTTTCAACCGCTATATTTTCACTAAGGATTGAACCGATGTGTGTACGCTGAGATGCTGCAAGGGTTATCAAGCGTGTACTATTTGCTAAAGCAAAACGAAGTTTAATGTTAGAGGGCGTAAACGCATTTGGTTTTTCTTTATCAATTGCAAAACCTAAAAACACACATTCAACAATTTCATTATCAGTTTCCTTTTGAAAATCGACAACAAAATAGAGTTGTTTTCCAATGGTAAAGAATTTAAAAATGCGTGTCAGGTAATTTTTAACGTCTTCGTGATTTCTAAATATCTTCTCGATTTCATGTTCGCGATTTTGAATGATTTCGTCTTGTAGTATTTTAAGCTGCTCGTTGTAGGCTCGTTCCCCCTCACTTTTGAGAATCTCCTTCAATTTTGAATCCCCTTTGATTTTTTCGAGTTTTTCTGCGCTCTTGCGCTCAATTTCAGCAATGAGTGTTAAATGTTTTGAGCCTGAAAGCGAATAGGCATTCAGTATTTCCTGTTGAACTTGTTCAGGGGTTTTGCCGTTTAAGTTTTTAATTAAAATCTCATTCAACTCATCATAACGATAGGGTTTACGAAGCACTTTTGCTTCAACTAATTCCATGACAGAATCTTTTCCGAAAGCACTTGCTCCACCCTTTCCCACAATACAGGGATAGGAAGAAAGCGTTTTTGCCTGCAAATCCAATTGCTCCATTTCTAAATTATACTCCCCTAACTGTTTTAATTCCTCAATTTTAGCATTGTAATTTGTGGTCATGTAGGTATAAAACTCATCCTGTTCTGCTGTATTGAGAACGGCTACACGACCGGACACTTTTAAGGCTTCATCAGCAACTTTCATGGTTGATTCAAGCGGATGATCGAGTTTGGCATCAATTGCCGGATTTTCTTTCAGATATTCCCTCACCAGTTCATTGCCATACACATTTAGAAAATCAGGGACATCTAAAATGTTTCGGCTTTGCTTTTGATTTGAAGTCGTGTTGGCATCCAAAGACTTTAATTTAGATTGGAGCATCATCATTAGTCGCTGTTCTGCCGGAATTGCTGAAGTGATATAATCGTAGATCGGTTTAAAAATTTGACCTGTTCGATTGATACGACCGCGTTTTTGTACCTCTGTTGATATATCCAATTCAGCTTGTAAAATGAGCATGACACGTTGTTTGACCTGCTCTCTAGGAACAAGGTTTGTTGGAATAGCGTGAGCCGAAGCCCCCGTGCTACCAGACTGGTTAATCAGTAACACATCAATCTGATTGTTATTAAACAAACGAAATGCCTCGTTCGTTACCATACGTTTACGCGGTTGAATGCGACCAAGTAAACGCTTGGATTGCGGTTGTCTAACAATTTGGTTGATGCGCTTTTGGATTGGATTAAACGCATCGTCTTCGGGTGTAGCGATATTGCCTAATTCATTGTCTGAGTTTGATTCAAAAATCGCTAACTCGAATTTTCGCCCCGTAACTTCGGCTACACTATATCCCGCTTTACGAATTTTACTAATAATCACATCAATTGGGGAAATAGTAATTCCCGACGAAACGGCATCAATTTTTTGCATGATTGCCGTGTATTCTTCTTCTGCTAGTGATCCAAGTTCTGCAACGCTAAACTGCGCTTTATGGTGCATTCCATCTGCTTCGACAACGGAATAACGCAATATCGCATCCAGACCTCGACGAAGCACCTGCGAAAAATCAGCACCAATTACATCGCCTATTTGTGCAGGAGTGCCCTGTTCATTTTCTATGTCCTCCAAAAATGTAGCCATTGTACTAGCAAAGGCAATGACAGGTTTCTTGCCTTCGCGAAGCCTTTCAATTGCCCGATCAGCAACAGCTTCGGCTTTGATTGAAAAAAGCATTTGATTGATGACCTGAAATACTTTTGAGAAATAGGGCATAAAGTCAACACCTGATTTTTGTGTTCCCTCCCTTAACGTTACGTTCATTTGTGAACGAGAGAGTTCATCGTCCATTTTGTTAACCTTCGGGATAATATAATCCTTCTGAAATGCGATTATATCACGCAAAATGCTTGTAATTGTATCTGCAATGTTGCGGTGTTTTTGCTCGTGTTCAAATAAGGTAATGTAGTTTACTTCGACACCTTCTGAGGAGCGTTCGCGACGTAACATTTGCCCTTCTTTGACCAGTTCCGAAGCTATGACCTCTTGTAGGGCTACTCCACCGCGTGTAATTGAATTAATTAGCCCCTGTTCACTTGAATTTGTTTCTGATAAGCACGTTTTCAAGGCATACAAGGGCATATTATCGGGCCGTTTAGCAAACGTTGCAGAGAGAAATAAAACGCCTTTACTTGATTTTACAACATCCTGAATAAATCTTCCGGTTTGTCCACTTCCACTTGCGTTATGAGCCTCATCGAGAATAAGCACACTATTTCTGGCGTAGTTCAAAAGAAAGTCGCGCTTCAATCTAACTTTTTCGTTGTTGAACTGCGAATAGGTTGCCATGATAAAATCAAAAACAGGCGGTAAATCATGAGATTCAAAAATTTGTTGTTGCTCACTTGGTGATAACGCACCATAGATTTTATCGCCATCTTCATCCAAAATATCGCTTTTCTCTCCTTTAGCATTGATGATAAACGGTACAAAAGAAGCCCCACCGATTGCGCGTAAATCGCGATACAAGTCAGAAAACAAGTTCGCCTTTTCTGTCAGAAAAATTGGCTTATGACCTTGTACAATAGCATATCGAATAATGGCAGCAGCGATTCGACCTTTGCCGATACCCGTTTGATCGCCGATAATCATTCCTTGACCTTTATCATAAATCTGTCTGGCCTCGATGTTGTATATTGTCATAGCAACTGCGTCTATTTGTTCAGCCGCTAAAGCCTTACACAATTCTACATGCGAGGAATAACCCAATCGGTTGCGTACAAACTCATCTATGTTGCCTCCAACTGCACGTTCCACTTTTTGAATGCTTTGGTGCGTTTCAAAACTCATCGAATCAGGTACAACCGTATCAAGCACGATACAACCTTTTGAGGTCGGTAAATAGGGCGAACCTAATCCATTAAGCTGATAAGGGGCGAACCACTTTTTAACGGAAATAACTTTCAAGAAAATAGGGGGAAAGTTATCTTGAAGTTCTAATACAATCGTACTTGCCAACCGCTCCGCTGCCCGTAAACTATATGCGGGGAAAAAGGTTTGGTACTTCTTTTGAGGATTATTTAGATCTTGAAAATCGACTAGGTATAATTCTGCGTTTTCTGGCTGGCAAAGTGTACCCAATCCGTTTTCTTTTTTTTGCTGTTCCAATAAACGACGAGCTTCTTCTTCAAATTCATCCGGTACATTCATGTCGTGTTGTTCTAGTGAGTTTACTAATTCAGGATAGTCTTGCTGTATTTCTGAGGTTATTCCATATCCTTTTTTGTCATGTTCGAGGATGATAGATTTGTGTATGGCCTTAAACTCCTCTATTCGTTTTGACCAATCATTATACTTTGGGGGAGATAAACTGTATATAGATTTTTGAACGTGGACGTACTGCTCCAAATTCATTTCATATACTTTTCGGGATTGTTCAATGGCTTTTTTAACACGAGAATAAAGCGTATTGAAATCAGTCATGGGTTCTTCTCTGCTTGCATCGTAGAGTGGGGCATGACCATCTGGATTTGCTTTGCGGCCATCAATCAGAATCAATCGCGTATCAAATCCTGTTCCCTGCCGTGAGTATAAATGTTTGCCTGAAATGTTAATGACATCAACAACATGGTAATTGTGATAGAGATAATTCATGAAGATACGGTTTGGCCCTTGCTTGATTCTTCCCTTTGCATCGTATGAGGCATGACCTCCGACAATGATTGAACAGCGGCCATCATAGCGCATCGTATTAAGCGCAATAATAGCCATGCTGTGTTCGAGGGTAGCAATGCCATAACTACCGTAGTTGATTTTATCCAACAACCGACCAAATGGAGGATTGGTCATTACGGATTCAAAAACACGATCAAAGCCTTTAAATTCTTTTGTTGCATCTATTGCAAGTACACGTTTAAATCCTTGCGCGTTGAGATTTTCCAAGCGCACGGGATCAATTTCGTTGACCGTAGTATATTCCAAACGAGCCGCTAAAGCAAGCAATCCATTACCTGCACATGGCTCAAAAACTGAAGTCGATGTATGCGCTCCCGCAAACACACCCGCTAAGTATGAAATAGGTGCAGGGGTGCTGTATTGTTGTAATAAGATACTTTGCGAAGTGCGGTGTGAAAGGTTGACCTGCGAACGGTAAAGTTGAACCAATTGAAAATACTTTTCTTCGATACTCAGCGCGTTTCGATGCGCAATTGAACGGGCCTTAATGGTGATGGCTAATTCTGTCAATTCCTTTACCGTGTTTTGATCGACAATTTTTTGACCTTTCGCTAATAACTCATAACTGCGCTTATTGCGCGTGATGCCCTGCTCCAGATCGCTCAGAACAAGGTCAACAAAATGTTGATGTGATTGAGAAAGTGCCATAGTCATGATTCCTGTTTATATTTTTTGTGTGCGGGATAATTCGATGGCTGTATATACGCCCAATGAAAGCAGCACAACACCTGAACCAATGAGTAATACCTTACCCCAATTCACACGCTTTTCGGACAAGGATTCACTCGTAAACTCGTTTAAATCTTCTAAACGATTGAGCCATCCTTTGATGTAATAGGGCTGATTGAGTGAATAATAAAAGTTTCTAAAATGCTCGATCAGTTCTTCGTGTACGATTGCCTCACGCTTGTTTTTTT
Source organism: Bacteroidota bacterium (assembly GCA_013298545.1). Classification (GTDB taxonomy): domain Bacteria; phylum Bacteroidota; class Bacteroidia; order Palsa-965; family Palsa-965. The sequence continues at coordinate 16,405 of JAAFIA010000069.1, forward strand.
TGGTGATGGCATTAAATAATTCTTTGATCTTTTGAACGGATTGAGAATTGTAATCACTCATGCGTTCACTAAAATTGCTTGCATAATTGGCGTTCAGGAATTTGGCAAGTTGACGGTAAGCCCCACCGTTTCCTGAACCCCAAGCCCAAGCAACAATAATATCGGCTATGGCCTGTGAACGGTAGCCGTCCAGATCAAACGCATCCCAATACTTTTGCTTGAAAATTTTCAACCAGATGGCATCCGGCATAGCAATAAAGTTTTCGCACGATGCCAAATAACCTAAAGCATTTGCATTGGAGAAAAAACTACGCCATGTTACGCCCTTGTTGGTGTGCCAACCGTAAGAACCTGCATACAGACATGGCATAGGGAAAGAGGATGCCGAATCGTTTGGATTGCGCGACATGCCTCCTTCCCATTTCTTGATAAACCCTATCTGTCTGCGGTAATCTGCCATGACCTAGTGTTGTGATAAAAGGTGTTCTAAGCTGTCTGCCTTTGCTTTGTAAAAGATGATTTTCTCAATGCAGGCATGACAGGATTCATGTGCTTGTTGTTTAAAGAAAAGTGCATGAACAACAAACCAAATACTCGCTACAAATCCGATAAGCTGCATCCAAAACAGCAATTTCTCTTTGGTCATAAGGCTATAAATTGAGTGTGTTTAGTGGTTAAACTTGAAGACCAAGTGCGAAGCGGAATAGCCCCCAAAGAAGGCTGCAACAAGCGTAAATGCAGGTAAGTAAATCGCAAGTAGTGGAACAAAGAATGACAACACAAAAAGCGACCAGATAAACTGAATTAAATTTTCTTCCAACCAAATACGGAGTGAAAATTTCTTGACACCACGCAGTCGAACATAGATCAATGTAAACAGTCCTACGAGTGCCGACAACCAATGCAATAATTGATTTTCATAGAGAAATTCCAAAAAGAGTTTCATGATGTTTAAGGTTTTAAGATGCGTTTAAATAAAATTTTGTTATGCAAAGACCACTGCGTTTGTGCGTACATACAGTTCGCGCCCATCGGGTGATTTGAACTTGGTAAATCCATTACCGGAACTCATCCATTGACCGAGCAAGGTTCTTGCAGGAACATGAACTCTAATGTTAAACCCATCGGTAATGATGGCTTGCATAGTCGTTCTTAAATTCCGATGCGCTTTGCCAAGACCTGAAAGCGACCAAGTTGATTCGTAGTTTGCCGGATCATTGCTGCTAACGGTTTCTTTCAAACCCATGCGGCGAAACTCATCGCGTAGCTGCTGCTTTTCTGAAAGGGATGAAAAACCAGTCAACAGTCCATTGACAAGGGTATAGCGGCGTAGGGGGGCTTCAAAGGGACGAAACTGAAAACCTTTACTTGCCGAAGTGTAATCCGCCACATTGTAAAGACCCTTTAAAAGAGTAAGCGTTGCACGGAAGTTTTTTGTTTTCACGGCATCAAATAGTTTATAGCCGATGGCAACTTTTGGATCAACCACCCATGTAGGGACTAGCCAAGTCTTTACGTCATTGGAAATGCTTGACGCTGTCGTGTTGGGTTTTGTTAAATCAGGTACACTTGAATTGTGTTGCGATCCAAAATTGCCGTTTGAGTAAGCATTGAATGTTTGTTCGCTAATTTGTGTGGATAAGCCTTTACTAGAAAGTGCTTTTTCAAGTTCCGCGCCCCAAGACCCATCTGCTCCGTATTTAGGCAAGATAGATGCACCAAATTTGGTAATGAGTGCTTGTTGAAGTAGGCGAACTGATTCGCCACGACTGCCACGCTGTAAAGGGTATTTGCTTTGTACTTGTGGCAATGGTGAATAGGGCGTACTCGCTTGTTGAGTGCCCGGACTACTTGCGTTTGATTCACCTGCAAAACGCTGCTCCGCGTTGGGATCATCCCCTTGTTCGGGATTACGTTTTTTTAGAATGTAATACCCTAGTCCGGCTGCTGCTACTGCACCCGCAGCAGCAATACTTGTTAAAACATACCATTTCATGATGTCTAGTTTTTTTTGTTATGCAACGATATTTTTCTTAGCTAATTCCTCGTGTAAATCGTAATCAAAATCACTCACATCGCTTTCAATATCCTCCACCATCGAAAGCGAATACTTTGCTGAGTAAGCAGATTTTACATCATCCCATGTTGTTTGATCGGGAACTTCACGAACAACTTGTTTGATGGCCTCCAAATCAGTTCCCCAAAAAAGGCCCATTGTTTCGTAATTCACCGCTGCGTGAATGCGTGTTGCTAGGGCATAAGGATCATAGATCGGAGCGGCGTTTTTACCACCTGTTTTCTGAGGCTTCACTTTGTAAATCGCTTGCATTTCTTGATACTCCGTACTCTTTAATTTGGCCTCTAGTTCCTGAAACAAACTTTTATGATATTGTCTGCGATAACTGTCTGCCACTTTATTGAAAAAATCCTTTGAGGGTATGGCGATCATCGCCTCTCGAATTACGTTCATATCGCTTCCATACCAGTTGTTGTTATCAAACCCGATTTTGAACTGCTTGGCATAGTAGGCAGGGTCTTCGTTCGATAATGAGCCTTTGCTTTCTTGATCTGAAATTTTATTCCCTACAAATTTCCACCCCAGATAAACCAATGTTCCTAACGATATTGTTCCAACCAATCCCCAAAGCATGTACGTCTTAAACGATGTTGAACCATTATCCTGTGCCGCTATGATCGGCTGCGCTTGCCCCCGTGAATCAAAAGCAGAAGCCCCGTATCTGGAAGTGGTCATTTTTACGGCTTGCCTTATCATGGTTTGTTTAGGTGTTTAGTTTTTGTCGAAGCATGGATAATAAATTGGTGTCATAGAGCAGAATCATTCGCAGCTTGTCATGTTCTTTGGCTGAGAATGTTTTGATATAAACCGCCATTGCTTTTTCGATTTGGTCTAATTCGGTTTGCGTATTTGCAGCGATTTCAATGCTGATGGTTTTGCGAATCATGGTTTTCAATTTTTAATCGTTGGACAATTTTTCGAGGGTTGAATCAATCAACTCTTTTTGTACAGAAAGGGTTTTTATGATTAAAATGACTTTCTCAAATTCAGGGTCTTCAAACTTGTTTGCCATTGCCGCGAATGATTGGAACTGATCGTATTCCTCCATTGAGATTGATACCTGCGTTTTTCCAGAGTTTCCCACTTGTGGCGTTCCCGCTAACTGACCTTGTGAATTTGCAACAGGGACAAATCGTTCAAACATGCGCTCCATACCCCCAATGATGGAAGAAGCAATGCCGTTTTCACTTGTGGACTTCTTTAAATCTTCGTGCAAACTGTAATTCTCTTTGCGGTACATTTCAACTTCACTTTCCAACTCGCCAGTAATGGCGTTCAACTCTTTTATTTTTTCTTGAAGGGCTTTGTTTTCAAACTGTAAGGCATGAAATGCTACCTTTTGTTCGATCTCGCGCTGGGTATCAACTCCCGCAAGTGTTCCCTGTTGTGTTTGACCTTGCTGCTGAAAGTAGAAGGAATAGTTTGTTTTATGCCGCGATTCGCCCTGAAAAATGGTTATCACTAAACTTCGTGTACGTTCCGAAAGCAAATCGTAAAAACTGGTAAATAACTCGACATCTGAGGTACGTGGCACAATCTCAAAATCATCTAACATGATTTGGTAGTCAATCGGTTTTCCACTTGCTGCATGGTTAGTCAGTTGTACGCGAATGGCCTCTACTTTCTGATCGTCGAATGGTTCGCTGGAGAAGAATTTCATGGTCGTTATTTTTTGATGGAGTTTTTAGGAATCACTTCAAGAAAAACTATAAATAGGTTTTGTCCGGTATTGTTGGTGATTTCTATTTTGCCTGTATGTTCGTGTTGCTGCTCGTTAATGGAATAGTCGTTTAAATCAAAAATTCCTTTTGGTGATTGAATCGTTAGTTGAGCAAATTCCGGCCCGATGAAAAAGAAAATACTCTGTTCGGTGTTTAGTTGCGTTGGTTCACGCATTGAAATAAAAATGTGTCGGTAGCGCAACAGGTAGTCTTTATCAAAACCAAGTTCTTGCAGACGCTGCGGAATATATTCCATCGCAAATACTATGTTCATGGCCCTAGCTTATTGAAAGTAAAGTGTGATCGTTACCGTGTAATCAGGAGTTGACAAAGGATCAGCATGTATCAAGTCCTGATAAAATCCGTCGATGCGCGTGGCTTGAATAGGCTGCTTTGTGGCAAAGGGTTTCTTAACGGTGTTTTGCATCCAAAGTTTATCATGCGCGAAATAATTTCCACCGGATTCCCATGTGGGAAATGATGAAACGATGTGTAGCAACTCACTATACAAACACTCGCCCCGATCAGCCACATACAAATACATTTTGCCTAATCCCTGCTGTGCATATTTGTCAATCGAAACCGCCGGAACATGCAAGTTTGATCCAAGTTCAATCCCCACCAAATCAGAAACATCTTGCGGCAAACGAATCGAAAAAAGGCTTTTTTGATTCGCTTTATTAATGCGTAATTGATGGTTTATGATTTTCATAACTACTGTGTTTGAATGCTCGAATAGACATAGAGGAATACCGTGTAGGGTTCAAATGGAGCAATCGAAGGATTATCCGTATCGGTATATATAATTTCAACCTTACGGTTTCCAACGGCTAAATTTCCCAACCGATAATACCGTAAATGGGGAACGACATTTAGTCCGCACATGAGTTTTTTGCTTTCAAATCCTTCAGGGAAAAACTCAATACCGTTTATCTTTATTTGTTGTGAACCGCGATAATAAATAAGGTCATCACGGGTTGAACTGATCTCTAAACCAATGATTACATCTGCCGATTTATCTATATCACAAATCAGCTTCGCTGATTGTCCCGAAGTGTTTATCACTAAAGGAAAAATCTGTTTGAGGGTTTTATTTACCGTGTTTGACATGGCCTTAATTTTTTAAAGAGGGTAACACCGTGTTGAAACGGTGTTACCCGCCTGTTGATCTAGTTTGATTTTAGTGGAATGAATACCTACACTAAGGCGTTGTGATTGTTCCAATCAATTCAACGTGAACGTGGGTCTTTGCATCAAGCCCTTCCATCGTTCCAAGTTCAATGACAAACTCAATTTGCTCCTCATCGCGAATCAAACGGGGATTGTGGAGTTTCCAAAATCCAAGATTGATTTGATGGTTATTATCGGTTACAAAAACGCGCGTTGGTTTACCTTCGGGAACGATCTGCTTTTTATTCGCTTTAAGCGAAAATTCAGCGTTCGCAAGTGCCGGATATTGGCTGATGGATTTAAAATCAATCGCCTTAATTTTTTCATCCTCTAATGCCGAAGGAACTCCGGCAAGAATTGAAATACCAGACACTACCAGAACCGACCCGCGTGGGAGTTTCGCCTGTGCAATACTCATCGCTCCTGTAACTTTCGCATCGCTCGTATCAAAGCATTTGATTGTCTTGCTTTGAACGTGTTTGATGGCACGAACCGAATAATCTGCAAGGCGCAAATCTCCCCGAACCAATTTCTCACGCACATCATCGGGCAACTCACGAAAGAAACGTTCAAATTCTGCCCGTGAGCCAATCGAGGGCGGAAGACTTTTTGTAACTCGTGCAATAGCTGTTGCCTTTTGCACCGGATTCAAATTCTGCAAATAGCCCAGAAAACTGCCATTCATGGCTGTATCTACTCCAAGCAACTCACCAGAATTTGTGTACTCATTCATAACATACTCCCAACTTTCCATCTTGAAAAATTTTAGGAGTTGCATACGGGTTGCAATCATTCGACCAACCTTAGTGTATGCTTATTTTATTTAGTCCTGAACTAAATAATGTGGGGCGTGTTCAAATCATCTAAGCCGCTCATGTTGAAAATATCAGGCGCATTTGTGTTTGCGTTGTTTCCTGAATTATTCATTTGACGCTGATTTGATGTTCCCCGATTTGAACTGTTGGCGTAAACCTGCGATTCTAATTCTGCGAAATTGTTGATGCCTGTGTAACCAAGCCCATCAACTTTTGATTCCTTCGGCAATTCGCTCGTACTGGCTTGTTTTGGTTTGAAGATTTTGTGCAAACCAAATTTGCGTTTGAGTTGATCGAAGTAGTTACTAGCACGTTGCTTTCCCTCTGCCAGTTCTGCCTTCATATCAAAACTTCCGTCTGTTTTGCGTTCTGCACTCACTACATCATCCACAGGGGCGACCATCATGCCAATACTCAGCGCACGTGCCCATGATTGACCATATTTGTTCGCCGCAATGTTGCCCGCAATGCCAAGTGGCAAAGCCGCCCAACCTAAGAAAGCACCTACCGAAGCTCCAGTAATCCCTGCACCCAGATCGACTGCCGTTTTTGCAAACGTTTCGCCCCAACTGCTACTCGAACAAACGACTGCATTCTTCCAATTCGTTTTGCTGAAAAACGAACTCTTTGCTGTTGTACTCATAGTTAGATTTTTAAAATGAACTCACGAGAGAAGCAATTAACTAAGCGGCTTCATCTTTAATTTATGAAGGGTTCTTGCCCCTGCATATTTTTTTCGCTTGGGTGGCCCGTCCACCTCTTGTTTTACGCTACGGGGCTTGGGTTGTGGCTTATTGAACAAATACTTGTTCACAAGGTAAATTGTACCCGCAGCGACAACAGTAGCACCGACAATCATAAATGCCGTCTTGTTTTTGACAAAAGCATCTTTGAGTTTCCCGAAAACACCCCGTTCATCTTTGATGGGTGGCGTGTCCGATGCTCCATCTCCTGATGAATCAGGAACAGTACCGCTATCGGGTTCTTTAGGCGGTTCTGTTTCGCGCTGATCCGAATTTGGATCGCTCTGTTCTGAGCCGCCCTTGTCTTCGTTGGCAAGCTGTTCCCATGCCGGACTTGTTCCGGCCTCGCCCGATTGCTTCACATCGCCAATTGATTTGAGAATGCCCCCAATCATCGCCAATGCACCACTTGCCGCGCTAATTACGGCTGCCGTTACCACACCCAAGCCTTCGCCGTTTACGGTGTTGAGTAATTCCGCGTTTTCTGCGAAAAACATTTCCTCACCCAAAACCTCTACTAGCGAACTTTGTTCGTTGGCACTACCCAAGTTGAATCCAAAGCCGTTCAATGCAACTTCTTTACTCTCATTGCCCTTGCCCGTTAAAATGGCTTCTTTCAGGTTTTCTGGATTACCTCCCGCTTGGAAGAAAATCTTCTCCAACTTTTCACGAACCTTCTTGTAACGTGGATAGCGTTTCATGTTCAATCCGCGTTTAGCTGCTTCATGTTCACTCAGGTAAGAAAAACGAAGGCCGGAGGCAACTCCAAACAGATTCGTTTTCATCCCCGCTAAAATTCCAAGTCGTAGGGCAGTCGTGGCAGGGTTTACACGGTTGATTTCGTGTAATGTGTTCTTAATCGCTGATCCGGCTTTTTGGGAAGCATTGTGCAAATTGGTTTTGATGTTCTGCGTGGTACTTTTTACCTTGTCTTTAGCCTTGTCTAAAAACGAGCGGATTGATCCAACCTCGTCATAAAATAAGCCACTTGAAAGTAAATCGTGTGCATCCACCGAACCGCTATTGCGGGCAATGTAATCGTCGTCAAAGCCATTCAAAAAATGTAAATCCATCTTGACTTCTTTTTTGTTTATATATGGGACTTCTACATTAAATACTTCCAAGCATGGATCTACGATTATCTCTTTCCCCTCGTGGGGTACAACAACGTAGATGTGCTGAAAGCCGTCCTTATTTTTGTATTGCGTTACGCGCAAAATGTGGTCTATCTTTAAATTATGGAGAACGCAAGAAGTTGTAAAAGCAAAACAATCACAATCACCAATGCGATCACTCCAAAGTCGGTTTGTTGAACGTACCTGTTCTATACCAACCGTATCAGGAGTATAGGCTATGTAGTTGAGTAAAAAATACCAAATGTTATGACAGGTCTTTTTTACATCGCCCTCAATATCCCTCATCGCAGCCGTCAAGCGATTCGCTTGATAAGCATACTCCGATACATACTTTGGAAATAGTGCTAAAGTGTCTTCTAACGATGCTCCTTTTTTTACTATTTCGGTTACACCAGATGCGGGTTCAAATAAGCTGTTGTAGATTGAACCGTCTAACTTTACCCCTCTTGCCTTGCGTTCCATTTAATAGTTAATTTTTTCGTCAAATTTGACGGGTACATCACCTGCATTTGTTACCATCGGTACGATGGTCTGAACATCAAGTGTCAATGTACCTTGTGCAGTTTTTAATCTATTGTAAACATCCATCAAGACTGCGGGCAATTGAAGGAGTTTTATTTCAATCACTATGTTTTTAATCTCGATTTCCGTGTAAGGTGCAAGTTCAATAAGTGTGTCCTTTACATCGGATGTTCCTAACGTTTTTCCTTTGTAAGAAAGCGTTACAAAGGGGCGACGGAATCGAAAACTTTGAGCAGATGGGTTCTTCACCTTTGCATCACAGGAAATGGTAATTTGAGTGAATGTTATTTTGTGAATGCGTGAACTTACATCGACTACAATTTTATCTGCGGCTTGAGCCTTACTGACTACTTTGGTGATTCCCCAAATTAGACCCGCTCCAATGGCGATTTCTAGAAACATGGTTTTTCATAGCTTTTTTGTTTTTTTCGGCTCTTTCTAAATGAGCTTGTTTATGCTGAATAATTTTAAGCGTGGTGTAGTTAAAAACTCAAATCCTGTACAAATTTCCGAACGTTTTAAAGAGTAGAATTTGATTAGGTTGTATTGAGTTGTGATCTATTGGAATATGTTGTGTTTTATTCGTTTGATTTTTCTTTTTCCACATTGTATTTACAACTTTAAAGAACGTTACGCACGAAACTCGATTTTTGTCTTTCAACCTGACATACTCCAATGACACAAATTCAATGCTATCATTCCCTTGTCAGTAGGCGGTTGTGTGGATCAGGTAGGTAAACCAAATACATTGTTGTTTTATGTTGGGATATTTCAAGCTGACAACGTATCTAGTTTACCCAAAACCTGACACAATGGCTATGTGCCATGACGTTTGAGGAATGACAAAACTTCCTCCATGTTCAAATCTTGAAAATCACAATACTCTTTGATGGTTAAATACGTCTTGATTCTTCCCTTGACACGGTTGCGTTCGCTTGTTAAACATTCGCGAATCGTGTGGTGCAATCTTCGCATGGCCTCATAACTGTTTGAACTATGCAAAATCATAAGGTCTTTAACGGTGATAAATAAAACAGGCAAACTCATGGCTAACGGGGTTTTAAAGGGTTGGTAAATCCAAAACGAATTAACAGCGGTTTACCGCGATAATGGGTTGGTTTAGGGTCTAACAGATGCAACATACATGCTTCATTTCCCTCGTCCTCATATAACGCGAACGCTGCAAGTACACCAAAAGGTTTTGCACGTTTGAGCGCAGACACCAAATCATAGCGAGTTAAAACAGAGTAACCGTTTGTGCGCTTGACCAATTGCTGCATCAAACTATTGATTTCCTTTTGATGGTAATGCTCAATGACGAACATCAATTTATCGCGTAATTCTTTGATACGCATTCGTGCTGTCTTATCCAGTTGCAGGAGTTCGTATAAATAGAGAGCAAAAACATTTTTCATGTTTAAGATGTTGCCTAACTTGGCTATATCGACGCTTTTCATAGAGTGGTTTTTTTAAAATGAATTGAATAAATCGCGCATACTTTCACAGATCAGCCTGAAGTGTTCTTTGATGGAATCCCATTGCGACACTTGCGGTTTTTGAACCTTATCAAAATAATGATCCAGTTCCTCACATTTTTCTGAGCAATATAGTTTTGTACTCGTTACAGGCAGTATCAGTTCACAGCGTTTACAATGATTTGAGTTT
>JAAFIA010000007.1 GCA_013298545.1 Bacteroidota bacterium
ATTAGTGCCGTTGGTCAGGAATCTGTTATTCAAGAAGGAATGACACTTGGTGCATCTGATTACATCGTTAAACCGTTTACTTCCGATAGCCTACTGGCTGCTGTGAATAAAGTAATGGGAGTCTAAATTCCTACTGATACCCATTTCTTTCCATGGAGAAAAAGTTAATTCATGTTCTTGTTGCTGACGACTCTGTTCTGATGCGTTTACTTATTTGTGATATTTTGCTTGAAGATTCAGACATCAAGCAAGTTTCGCAGGTAAAGAACGGATTGGAGGCCTTTGAGTTTTGCAAAAAAAACAGGCCCGATGTGGTGTTGATGGACATGAACATGGGGCATTATGATGGTGCATTCGGTGTTCAGAAAATTATGGAAGAATGCCCTACACCGATCATTATTCTCAGTGCTGTTGGCAATACCGATATGGAACCCATCATGGAAGTGATGGCCAAAGGTGCGATTGATTTCATTCACAAACCAGTTAAAGGAAATGCCGATTTGCGCGATATGGCGCAAGAACTTATTCGAAGTGTAAAAGAAGCTTCGCGTTTAGAACTCGGTTACGTCCATCATGTTGCGCCTAAAAAAATCAACACCAATCCGCATCAATTTGGCGAAGAAACGGGCTACCAAGCTGTCATCATTGGTTCTTCTACGGGCGGACCTACGGCTGTTGAGACCATTATTCATAACCTTCCCAGCAACCTTGCAGTTCCAGTAGTCATTGCGCAGCACATGCCGCCGCATTTTGTTACGTCTTTTGCAGCTCGGTTGAATGCACTTTCGCCACTGACCATTGCGGTTGCGCGAAAAGACGATGTGTTGAAACCTCGACACGTCTATATCGCTGCTGGCACGCGCAACATCATTCTCAAACGCGATGGGTCAACAGTTTCTGTTGATTACACATTTGATCGGTACAAAGAATTCAATTCACCATCTGTAGATGCCCTGATGCTTTCTGCTGCCGAAGTCTATGGCCCCAAATGTATCGGTGTCATTCTAACCGGCATGGGCCGTGATGGTACCGACGGATTAAAAGCTATTCGAAATGCGGGTGGTTATACCATTGCACAATCAAAAGAAACGTGTGTGGTGTATGGCATGCCCAAATCGGCAGTTGAAGCAGGTGCTGTGATGCAATCTGTTCCGATTGCTGAAATTGGTGGTTTCATCGTTAGTTGCCTCGCTTAAATAAACAACATGGCCAAAGAAGAAGAATACAAAGAACTTTTTTTAGCCGAAGCTCAGGAAAACCATGAGCAGTTGAATAATTTATTCACTGAACTGGAGAAAGACATCGCAAGCAAAACGGCGGTTGATGCCATTTTCAGAATTACCCATACGCTTAAAGGAAATGCTATGGGCATGGGATTTTCGGCCATTGCCGAATTGAGCCATGTCATGGAAGATATTTTTAACGAAGTAAAAACAGGACGATTAAAACTCGATCTGTTGTTTTTTAACAGCCTCTTTAAAGCAAACGACACGCTTGGCCAACTCATCAATTCCATTCAAACTGGTGCGGATGTTAAATACATAGGAATTAAAACGAAGTTGGAAGTTGCCTTGCGGAATGCTCGTCAAAACACGGCAGCTCCAGTCAACGAAAACGTTCAGGAACAAGAGCAAAATATTTCGCCAACTGAATCTGTTGAGCTTGCAGCCAATCTTCCTTTTGCGATTGATGCAACACAACAAGTTGAAGACGAAAGTGATTATGAAGGCGAAGATCCGGCAGAGCAGAAAATCACAATTTCCGATATGGTGCAGGTGCCAGTACGCAAACTGGATTACTTGCTTAATATCATTGGCGAATTAATTATTGAACGCGATGCGTTGATTGCGCGCCATACTGATCGTGGTCATAAAGTGAGCGAATTAGCGCGCTTGCAACGCATTACATCCGATTTACAATTCGGTGTAATGGATATTCGTTTGGTTCAAATCGGATTTTTATTCAGCAAATTTCACCGCATTGTACGCGATGTTGCGGCCTTGGAAAACAAGAAAGTCGATCTTGTATTAGAAGGCACAGATATTGAAATTGACCGGAACATCCTGCGCATCATGAGCGATTCGCTGGTACACCTCGTTCGTAATTCGGTTAGTCATGGCATTGAGTCTGTAGAGGAGCGTATGCGTCTTGGTAAACCCGAAACAGGCAAAGTAACGCTTACCGCTCGTTCGGAAAAAGACACGGTTTACATTCATGTTACCGATGATGGAAAAGGAATTGATGTTGCATTGATCAAACGCAAAGCACTCGAAAAAGGAATCATCACACCTGATTTTGCAAACATCATGGACGATGATGAAGTGTTGATGTGTTTGTTTGAACCCGGTTTTTCGAGTGCCGAAAAAATTACAGAAGTTTCTGGTCGCGGTGTGGGTATGGATGTGGTGAAGCGTGCGGCGGAATCGATTGGCGGACGTGTATTAATTCAAACAGAACTCGGGAAAGGTTCGACCTTCACACTTGCTCTTCCATCTTCGATGGCGGTAAAAGGTGCGCTGTTATTTGAATTGCAAAAACAGGTTTTCGCCATTGCCTTGAATCATACAGAGGCCGTGATTTCATTACAAAAACATGAAATTCACAAAGTCAGTTCGGGGCTTGCGTCTTCCTATCTTGGAAAAACAATCCCCGTATTTTTCCTTCACGATTTATTCAACCTTGATAACCGAATTGAACGTGATGAACTTTACCCCTACCATCACACCTTCGATCGAACAGATGCATTTCAAAAACTCGATGTTGTTGTAGTTACCCACAACAATCGTTTAGTTGGTTTGGTCGTTGATAAGTTAGTTCAACAAAAAGAGATTGTCGAAAAGACATTATCAAAACCCGTTGACCATATTGATCTTTTCAGTGGCGCAACGATACTTGGGAATGGTGATGTTTGCCTTGTGCTCAACATCATTGGAATCATTTCCAATCTGTATAAAGAAAAAAAAACGCATTAATTTAATCTGTTATTCGCATGTCAATATTCAATACGCAAGAATTAGAAGTAGCCAAAAAAATCATTGATGCGGGGCTTATGCGCTCTTCTGAATCATTGGGTTTTTTCATGAAAGAAAAAATTGATCCGAATGGAATCAACATGAAAACACCGCCGGAGTTAATCAACGATGATTTCACGAAACTGCTCGGTCAAAATGCACACATTCTCGTAACAGAAGTTGTTGGTGATTTAAAAGGAATTTGTTGCCTGATTTTTTCTGAATCGGAAGTAAACATGCTTCATCAGAAAGCGCTTCCGGCATCGGTAACAAGCAATCCTGAAATGATGGCCGAAATGGGCGATGCTATTTTACTAGAAGTTGACAATATTATCGCAGCTTCGGTAATCACGCAATTTGCGAATGTGTTGCAGAAGAAAATACATGGCGACGTTCCGCGCTTGTATAAATACAATTCCAAAGAAATGCCCGATTTTGCGAACAACACCATTTTCAAAGAATACTATGTAATTAATTTTCATACGCATTTCATTTCTGCTTCCCTTGATTTTTCGCCACAGTTTATTTGGTTTTTTGATCAATCATTTACAGATAGCATTAAAGCGTATGCTGCACATACAGAAATCATTTCCTAAAGGAAATAGTTAGGCCAAGTAATGACTGAAGAAAAAGACGATTTATCACCGAATGAAGAAATTTCTGACGAGGAATTAAGTTCATTAACTACTGCGATTAAAACGCGTTATGGAATGGATTTTACGAGTTATGAGAAAAAATCGCTCAAACGTGGTGTAGCTCGATTAATTGCTCGAAACAACTTGGGCAATTTACTTGGTCTTTGGTCTAAAATCCTCAAGGATCGCGACTTTATCAATAACTATATCGATGAGCTGTTAATCAACTTGACCGAACTTTTCCGGAATCCTGAACTTTGGCAAAAATTAAAAAACGATATTCTTAACCAATATGCGACAAGCCCAATGTTTAAAATTTGGCATGCGGGCTGCTCAACGGGTGAAGAAATCTATTCCATGGCCATTGTACTGACGGAGAAGAAGATGTATGACAAAGTTCGGATTATTGCTTCAGATTTATCAACGCAAGCCCTAGCAGAAGCGCGAACAGGCTATTATTCGTCCATGCTTTGGAATCGTTACCAGGTCTCATTTACCAAATACAATGCTTTCGGAAAGCTTGACCAATATTTTGTTAAGGATGAAAATGGTTTTCATGTCAACAAATCGCTTCAAAAAAACATCATTTTCAAACAGCAAAATTTAGTTCAGGATCCACCAGAATCGTATTGCGATATTATTGTGTGTCGGAATGTGATGATTTATTTTGATGAAACACTCAAAGTAAAAGTCCTTACAAAATTTCACACGGCATTAAAAGCAGATGGCTATTTAATCATCGGATATTATGATCTAATGCCGGAAAGCGTCAAAAGTTTATTTAAAATTCACGATGCGGCAAATCGTGTTTACCGCAAAATCGTTTGATTTAATTTCCCTTTAAAACCCGATTATTCTCGATAAAACTCCTACTTTTGTAAGTATACCTTTTTCGCATGGAAATTGCCGCTACAAAGCACACCCCATTTATTCTGATCGATGAACAGGCACACTTGATTCGTATCGAAGGCGTGAGCATTCCTGAAAACGCTTACGCTTTTTATCAGCCTATCGAAAATTATATTCGTAGCCTTGATCCCAAAACAAATCCCAAAGTGCGTTTTGAGTTCCGCCTCGAATACATGAATTCACTTTCATCCAAAGTCTATCTCGATTTCCTGCGTATCCTGCGCGACGAGAAACAAATTATTCCTGAAGTTATTTGGGAGTATTTTTCTGATGACGAAGAAATGTGTGAGCACGGAGAAACGTTTTCTACCATCATCGGTATTCCGTTTGAATACAAAGCCGTGGAAGACACCACACGCTAATTGCGTTTAGTGTAGTATTCGAAAAACCAATTCTTTTAAAAGTTGTCCATCATCAGCGCTTGCGTTGTCAACACCTTTTGACCGTAAGTCAAATTCGCGCAATCCCGAAAAAATCATTTTCAGTTTGGGCACAGGGTAATTCTGCGCGGCAAGAATATAATCCTGAACAAAAAACGGGTGAACGCCTAAGGCACGTGCCGCAGCATCTTTCGACTTGTCTTGTAGAAAATGGTAATTGAGTACCTTTGCAAAAAACGAATACAAGGCCGAAATCGTTACTGGCATCGGATGGTCTTTTGAATTGGATGCAAAATAATTGATGATGCGATTTGCTTTCAACACATCGCGTTTGGCCAACGCATCGTTCAATTCAAATGTATTGTAATCTTTACTGATGCCAATGTTTTGCTGAATGTATTCGGGGGTAATCTCTGCTCCTGCGGGCAAATTAATCATGAGTTTATCCAACTCATTTACAATTTTACCAATATCATTTCCTAAATACTCCGTGAGAATTTGTGATGCCTTGGGACTCGATTTATAATTGCGGTCTTTCAAATATCCATTGATCCATTCGGGCACTTTGTATTCGCGCAATTTTTCCGATTCAAACAACACACCAGCTTTGGCTACCGTTTTGGCAAACGATTTTCGCTTATCAAGCGTTTTGTACTTGTAACAAATGACGAGTAAGGTTGAATCAAGTGGATTATTCAAGTAGGCTTCCAAATCTTCGATGGCGCGCACATTTTGCGCCTCTTTGATGATTACCACTTGGCGTTCGGCCATCATCGGATAGCGCTTGGCTTCCGAAAGAATGGTCTGGACATCAATATCGCGTCCGTAACGAATAGAGAGGTTAAATTCCTTGTCTGTTTCATCCAGAACATTGACCTCGATCCAATCGGCAATGGCATCAATGAAATACGGTTCGTCGCCCATCAGGAAATAGACAGGCGCGTATTTTTTCTTTTTCAGATCGGCGAGAATGAGGCTGTAATCCACGAAGCGAAGTTACAAAGGAAAAATTTTGCCTGATCGCGATTTTACAAACAGGAGTAACAAATTGCATGCTGAGCAAACATTTTTATATTTACTGTTGTTATCTTACTTAGAATCAATACAAAACACGCCTCATGACCCGCCTTATTTTATTTTTCCTACTCTGCCCAATTGTTGTTTTTGCACAAAAACAGGGGAACAATTGGTATTTTGGCGATTCTGCCGCGATAACGTTCAATACAGGCATTCCAACACCCATACCCAATGGACAAGTGGCCATACCCATTGGTCAAAGCCATAGCGAAGGGTCGTCAACAATCAGCGATAGTTCGGGTGCGCTTTTGTTTTATAGCAATGGGATGACGGTTTGGAACAAATTTCATCAAGTCATGCCAAATGGAACTGGTTTGTTGGGCAATTTTTCCAGCACACAATCTTCTGTCATTGTTCCAGATCCCGCAGACCCTGATCGGTATTATTATCTATTTACCATCAGCAGTGGATTTTGCTGCAACGGCAACGTGAGCGATGGCATGCGTTATTCGATCATTGACATTTGCGCGGATAGCGGGCGGGGAGCAGTATTGAGTTCGGCCAAAAACATCAAGGTTGTTGACAATGTAGCGGAGAAAATTGCCGTTACGCGCCATGCCAATGGTGTTGATTATTGGATTTTAACACACACGTTTCCGTCCAACCAATTTTGGGCTTTGCATTTAAGCAACGCAGGTATTGTTGACACTGTAATTTCTGCAATTGGTAGCACACACACCGGATATATTGGCAAAACACAAGGACAGATGAAGTTTTCGCCAGATGGAAGACGCATCGCTGTTGGTGGTAGCAACGCACTCGATATACTAGACGTATTTGATTTTGATGCGGCAACAGGAATTGTCTCTAATCACATGGCTTTAACCAAACCCAATAACAATTCTGTTTCCGTTTATGGCGTAGAATTTTCGCCTGACAATACGAAACTTTATGCCAAAGGGCTTACGTCATTTGCGTTGCTGTACATGATTTTTTTTCAATACGATTTGAGTGCGGGAAACCAAGCAGCCATTGATGCATCCTTGTATATCATTCAACGCGATTCGTTTGGACTCATTGCTCCAACAGGCTTGCAACTTGGGCCTGATGGGAAGATATATGTTCCGAGCACGAATAACATGATGACACTTGGCGTTGTGCAATCGCCCAATGTAGGTGGTGTTGGATGCAATTTTCAAGACATGAATATCTCGTTGGGTGGACAGACGAATATTTACACATTACCAACGGTTATTGCAGGCTACGATTATTCAAACACAGAACCCAAATGTAGTTTTGTTGGTATCAATGAATTCAATATCAGTTCGCAAGTTGCCGTTTTTCCAAATCCATCAACCGATTTATTGACGTTTACATTTCCAAACTCGGGTAGTTCATCTTATACATTGACCATCCATTCGCTTGCGGGCCAAGTAGTTTTCAATGCCAATAACATCAATGGAACAGCATACCGATTTGAGTCGGGAACACTTGCTGCTGGGTGCTATGTTTATCGGTTACAAAGTGAAAACGGACAATTTGCAACAGGGAAATTGTTGATTGAGTAATTTATCAATACAACAGAAAGCGGCATATTAGATGCTATTTTTTCTTTCGCGATGATTTAATCTCTTTCTTAGAATCGAATGTTTCTAAAACTTGCATAGTTGGATTTGTTCTTGCAACAAACATCATGAACTCATCAATATTGAGCAGTTTATAAGGATGGTTTTCGACCAATGTTCCCGTTGCTTTTGCTGCTAACATACCGCGATTGATCCCAATCGCCGTTACGATAAAGAAGCGCAAAAGTCCATCAAAAGTTTCCCGCGAAATCCGAAACCCCTTTTTGGTCAACTCAAACGTATCTTCAAATCCTTCGAAGACCTCGAAAATAGAGTCGCTTGTATGACTCATCAACTCAATTGGTTCTTCGGTGTCATGAATATAAAGGTATTTCACTTTCATAATCACATGTACGAGATGTTGCTCTGGCTCGATAATGAAACTAACTTTAGCAGAGGTAGATAATCCAGCAGGATCGTATTCTTCGCGAAGCAATACCGCCAATTCGTGCGCTTGGAACTGCAGACTTTTTACACTACTTAATTTGATTTTCGTTTTCATGCCGTTAAACAGTATTCTTCAGTAGAATGATTAATCTCGTCTTTACTTCTTTTTTCTCCCGTCAAAAAAGTCTCTCCTTCCAAAATATGATTAAGCTCGCCAAATTGTTTCGGTGTTTCGCAAGCAATCACATAGTCATGATTTTGAATATAGGCTTCTTCTTCCTCAGCCAAAATCTGCTCAACAGTTTTGAAATTGATTTGAGGAACTAAACCAACAGCCAAACTCAATTCAATAAACTTGCTGAGTTTATGATCGAAGCTACCATTAATGATTTGAGAAACGTATGACTTGCCAACACCAAGTTGGTTTGCTAAGTCGCTTTGCGTTTTATTGCTGGTTTCTAAATACAATTGAACTTGATGGAACAATTCATTTTGGATGCGCTCTAACCAATACTCTTGGGTACTGAGCAATTCTTTGCGATTATTCATAGTGGTTATTTTTGGATAACTAAATACTCTTCTTTTAATTCCGAAATTTCACAAAACATGCCCCTTTAATCTTCGTAATAATTTCGCCTAGTTTACTTTTGTGAAACTCAATACTCTTCTTTTAATCCGAAATCTCACAAAACATGCTCTTTATTCTTTGTAACAATTTCTCCTAGTTCATTTTTGTGAAGCTAAATAAGCCTTTTTTAAATTCCGAAATTTTATAAAATCCGACTCTTGCGTACCTTTAATCCCTGCCCAAACAACCACACGGCCTACTTTTTCGAGATGAAATAAGTAAACACGCAAATCGGGAGTTTTAATTTCGTATTCCTTTACCCGTTCTTTTGGCGGTGTTACATCTTTGAACTTTTCTGCGGGCAAACTGGTCAGTTGAGCCAACGAATCGAATCGAGCTAAGATGATATTGATTTGTTTTTTGAAGTTTGCATTGCTTGTTGAAATTTCTTCTGCAAAACGATCCCAATGGCTTAATTGACATTGATACAGTTTTATCGCATCCGCTTTACTTACTTTGCAAATTTGATCGAATGGGCAATAAACACAATCATTCAATGAATAAAACTGCAACTTCCCTGGCGCAGTTGGTATCTTTTGCAACACAAATTTAGGCATATTCTTTGAATTAGTTTACTTCTAACTAAACTTTTTTCACATTTAAACACAACTAATTAACTCTAAAGTAGTTAAAAACAACGCTAGATTATAAAATAATACTACTTTCTTGAAGATCTCCTAAAAATGCAAATGCTTCACGGTAAGCCCATGATTCAGCAATTCATTCAACGAATCGATACCGATGCGTAGGTGTTGCTCTACAAATCCTGTTGTTACTTTCTTATCGCTTTCTTCTGTCTTTACACCTTCGGGCACCATCGGTTGATCACTCACGAGTAAAAGTGCGCCAACAGGAATTTCGTTGTGGAAACCAACTGTAAAAATGGTTGCGGTTTCCATGTCAATGGCCATGGCGCGTGTTAAACGTAAATACTCTTTGAATTTTTCGTCATGCTCCCAAACGCGACGGTTGGTGGTATAAACTGTTCCTGTCCAGTAATCGCGGCTGTGATTACGGATGGTTGTTGAAATGGCTTTTTGAAGACTAAATGCGGGTAGTGCGGGCACTTCGGGCGGAAAATAATCGTTGCTTGTTCCTTCACCGCGAATAGCAGCAATAGGCAGAATGAGGTCGCCGATTTGATTCTTCTTTTTCAAGCCACCACATTTCCCTAAAAACAAAGCACCTTTGGGATTAATGGCCGACAACAAATCCATGACAGTTGCTGCGGTTGCACTACCCATTCCAAAATTAATGATGGAAATACCATTGGCATGCGCACTCAACATCGGTCGATCTCGGCCTTGCACTTCAACACCATTCCATTCGGCAAACAAATGCACATAGTTGCTAAAATTGGTTAGCAAAATATACTTCCCCCAATTTTCGAGTGCCACTCCGGTATAACGGGGCAACCAGTTGGATACAATTTCTTCTTTTGTCTTCATTGATGCGAAGATACGAGAACTGTACAGGAGTTTCGACTATTTTTATGCCGTGATTGTTCAACCCTTAAATCTTCCCCCCGCCCCCCTGCGCCTACGCACACTCGATGGAAAGCAGCAGGTATTCGATCCCTGCCGCAAAAAATGGATCATCATCACCCCCGAAGAATGGGTCAGACAACACCTGCTTCACTATTTGATAACCGAAAAACAATACCCGCAAGCACTCCTCGCCGTAGAAAAAACAATTTCGGTCAACGGCCTCTCCAAACGCTGCGACATCATCGCCTTCAACAAACACGGCAAAGGAATACTCCTCGTCGAATGCAAAGCCCCCGAAGTAACCATCAGCCAACAAACCTTTGATCAAATTGCTCGATATAATTTAAGTCTAGACATTGACTGGCTTCTTGTCAGCAACGGCCTAACACATTTTTGTTGCAACATGAATACGGCTGAACAACGCTACAATTTTGTTCAAGAAATACCCATGTATAAATCCGAATAGCGATGCAAAATATTATTCCGACTTCGCATTACAACCGAATGCCTTTGCGTTCGGTTACCGCGATTTTTCTTACACTTTTCTTTTTATTATTCCTCGTCGCATGCACGCCAAAAGGAAAAGGCAAACATATTTTTTTGCTCCAAACTGCGGATAAAAAACAACTAACAGCGACCGAATTTGCTGACTACGAAACAAAATTGCGTAGCCGATTAATGTCCTTGAGTATTAACGATGACGATATTTCAATTACGCAGCAACAGACATCCATTCAGGTCGAAATTGCGCAATGGACAAAATACGAAGCCGTTTTAGCAGAGCAAAAAACTGATTTGAATGCGGTGCGAAGTCTATTGCAAACGACTGGCAAAATAAGCATCTGGAATACCTATCCGCTTAGAGAACTTGTCTCGTGTTTCAATTTCCCAGACACACTTTCTTCCGAAAAGCGCATTGCTATCCTTCGCCGAATTGGATCACCACTTGATATTACCTATATGTTTGAAACCGTTGAATTGGATATGAATTCGCCTGTATTTGCAAACACTACTGACTCCGATACAGCAAACGTTCGCGCGCGCTGCGACTCCTTGCGAAACAAAGGAAATTTCCCAACAGATTTACAATTCATTTGGCACTTTCGTCTGAGCACCGAAACCGATCGGTTATTAGATTTTGTTGCGGTCAAGGCCGATCGACGTGCTTTTTATTTAAGACCAGCAGCCATAAAAACATTAGGAGCAGAGGCGGGTACAGGACGATATGAGATTGGACTGCGATTGAGCGAAGCGGACAAGCAATGGTGGGAGAAAATGAAAAGCGGAACAAGTAACAAAAACTTTGCCTTGCGTATCGACAACAACATCTATGTTTGCCCACTTACTTCGAATAGC
Organism: Bacteroidota bacterium; assembly: GCA_013298545.1. Lineage (GTDB taxonomy): Bacteria > Bacteroidota > Bacteroidia > Palsa-965 > Palsa-965. The sequence goes on from JAAFIA010000007.1 coordinate 11,436, forward strand.
ATCGAAAACGAACGGCTAATTATCAATGGCTTTATCACTTCGCGCGAGATGGAAAACATGAATGCTTGCTTAAACAATCCGTTTGCCAATCCCATTCAAATTGTAGCAGAAAAAACCGAACTTTAGCTTTCGCTATGAAAAACGCATTTGTTCTATTCTTTTGTTTCGCAGCATTCTTTTGGGCTTCTTGTGGCACCGAAAAAGCCGCAGGTAAAAAAATATTTGTGCTTCAAAAAATCCACGAAGGCAGTTATTACGATTTACCTTCGGGGGTGCCGGAGCTAGAAACCAAATTACAAAAACGGATCGCGCAACTCGGCATTGCAGAAGAAGATATTGAACTGTTAGCCGTTCAAGGAAAATTACATTTAGAAATTTCGCAATGGAGTATTTACAAAAAAACAGTGGATGAGGAAAGCATTCGGCAGCTAATTACCGGACAAGGTATTTTCTCGATTTGGAAAACAGCTTCTGCACCGGAGTGTTTTAGCACAATGGTAGCCCAGACAAAATTGCTTGCTCAGGCAGATTCCACACCTTCAAAAAGTGTAGATACCATAAGTACCGATAACGTATTTTGGTTGGGGCGAATTACACCTCCATTTCTTACCCTACAAACCAATAGCGGGTCGCATGAAGAATTTGATGCCATTCAATGTTCTCCATTTATTACAACGGGAAAAGCAACGGATACACTTGCGATTCGTCAGTTTATCGACTCACTTCAAATCATTGGCATTATTCCATCATCCATCAAATTTGCCTGGAAAGCAGAAAAGTATCTTTATTGGCTAACCCTATTAACGCCAACAATTCCTGATGGCTATATTGCAACATCGGTTGTTACTGAAGTAAAAACCTTTCATGGTACCGATTCGTTAGCACTCTTATTCAGCGACAAAACAGCGGCAAACTGGCGTAGAATGGTTCAGAAAAGAAAAGATCAATCGCTTGCGTTTTTACTCGACCAACACGTAATCGGAACAGTTGACCATCTTGCAGAACATCATACCGAAAGCATTTCGTTTGCCAATACGTTTTCGCCGTTACAACTACAACTCATTAAGATCGTGATCGAAGGCGGTGCATTGGCTTATCCTTTACGCATTGTTACCGAAAGCGAAATTTGAATCCTAGCAATGATGGGTGGCGCAAAGTGGTGTTAAGCGGCTTCTTGGCGATAAATTACTGAAACAACAGGACATTTCTGATTTTCATGCGAATGTGAGCTTTGATTATCAAAACGTTATCATTACTTTCGTATCGCACGAATTCAATACACCACTCAATTAACCTAACATCATTCCATGAAAAGGATTGCTACACTCGCGCTTGCATTAACTGCTTTTACAGCTATTCAGGCGCAAAGCGTTGTTTCTCTTGTAGAGGCTCCGGCGCAAAATTATACGCCACTCAACAAATTGCAAGCTGACGAATACTTGCCAAACACACTTATTCTCAACGTACTTCCTCAACACCGCGCTGTGTGTTCCAATGAATACATTGGTATTCCGGCTGTACAGCAATTCTTCCAGATGGTCGGTGTAGATCATGTAGAAAAAATGTTTCCCTTGCACAAAGCGCCTGAAAAAGCGACCAATGCACAAGGGCAAAAACTGGTGGATTTATCGTTGATTTATACGGTTCACTATTCCAGTGCTTATGATTTGGAGCGCGCTATTGGTAAACTCTATCATTTGGGATATTTCGAATATGTTGAGCCTTATTTTATTCCAAAAGCAGAATTTACGCCAAACGATCCACAAGCGACAAGTGCGCTTTCGTATCACATTTATAAAATTGCTGCGGCTTCTACTTCAGGAACATCGGGTTGGGACATCTCGACAGGAAGTGCTTCTATCGTAATTGGTATTACCGATACAGGTGTTGAGCTCACTCACTCCGATTTGACAAACCAAATTGCATACAATGCGGCAGATCCAATCAACGGTTCTGACGATGACAACGATGGGTATATTGACAACTACCGCGGATGGGACGTTGCGATGAATGACAACGATCCAACATGGCAAGCCAATGCTCACGGCGTTCACGTGAGTGGTTGCGCTGCGGCACAAGTAAATAACAACATAGGTGTTGCTGGTGCTGGATTCAATTGCAAATTCCTTCCTGTAAAAATTGGCGATGCTGCCGGAAATCTTACCGCTTCTTATCAAGGTATTGTGTATGCTGCCGATCATGGTTGTGCCGTTATCAATTGCTCTTGGGGCGGAACAGGTGGTGGTTCTTTCGGGCAGTCTGTTGTTGATTATGCAACGTTCAACCAAGATGCATTGGTTGTTGCTGCTTCTGGAAATAGTTCTGCCGATCAGGCGTTTTTTCCCGCTGCTTTCGATAATGTACTGAGCGTTTCTTCAACTTCAAGCAACGATATTAAATCGGGTTTCTCGAACTGGAATTATACCGTTGATATTTGTGCTCCTGGTTCAAACATCAATGCTACTTGGACGGGTAATTCGTACACACAAAGTAGTGGTACTTCTATGGCTTCGCCTGTTTGTGCAGGTGCGGCGGCGATTGTTCGTGCATACTATCCTGCATACACCGCATTACAAGCAGGTGAGCGTCTGAAAATGACTGCTGACAATATTTATTTTGCTTCAAACGTAACCTACCAAGACAAACTCGGAACAGGTCGCGTCAACTTGTATCGTGCATTGACGGACCCCGCTGGCCCATCTGTTCTTTATGAAAATCGTATTTCGACAGACAACAACGATAACGTATTTGTGGCCAATGATACCTTGCGTATGACCGGTGATTTCCACAATTACCTCAATGCTACAACTAACCTAACAGCAACATTAAGTGTGGTTGTGGGTGGTGCTTATGTAACCATTCTTGATGGAACAACCAATCCGGGTGTCATTGCAACCAATGCGATGGTGGGCCACAACGTGGATCCATTTCAGGTGAAAATCAATGCAAATGCTCCACAAAACAGCCTCATCACATTTAAACTTACACTCACAGACGGTTCGTGGACGTACAACCAATACTTCAGCGAAACGGTAAACGTGGATTACATCAACATCACCGTAAATGATGTTTGGACAACGGTAACCAGCAAAGGTTTGATCGGTTATAATGCCGATCAACAACAACAAGGACTTGGCTTCAATTACCAACAAAACGGCTCTTTGCTTTACGAAGCAGGTTTAATGATTGGTAATTCTGGCACCAAAGTAAATGATGTGGTTCGTGGAACGGGTGCTACTCCAGATGCTGAATTTGGAAGCGTACAAACAGTTCGCCAAACCATTCCTGCTGTTGTTGCTGATTTTGATGCTTGGGGTGTTTTCAACGATGCTCCTGCTGCATCGCAGTTGCCTGTTCGTGTAACACATTCTGCTTATGCTTGGTCTGCGGCACCACACAACAAATATGTGATTTTCCAATATGTCATCAAAAACACAGGCGCAAGTACATTATCAACCTTGTATGCCGGAATTTTTGCAGATTGGGATATTGACGCGTCAACATTTGGTGAAAACCGTGCCAATTATGATGCTGCATTGAAAATGGGGTATGTGTTTTATACCGCGAATGGTGGCAAATATTGCGGCATCAAATTGCTGACCAACACAGCTCCTCCAGTTCACTATGCAATTGACAATGTTACAGGTGGTGCAGGTGGTATTGATCCGGTAACTGGTCAATTCGACACGAACGAAAAATATACGACACTTTCTACAAACCGCCCACAAGCGGGTGTTGCTGGAAATGGTGCAGACGTACTTGATGTCATGAGTAGCGGACCTTTCACGATTGCTGCTGGCGATTCTGTAATTGTTGCATTTGCCTTGCTTGCAGGCGATAATCTCGCCGATCTTCAAGTGAGTGCTGCCGATGCACAAGTTCAATACGACAATCAGGTTCCGCTCGGAATTTCGATGACTACTTCGCCAAACGCTCCAACGATGTCTGACGTATTCCCAAATCCAACAAACGGAAATACGGCTATCGCGTTTAACCTTCCCGAGGCTAGCCAAGTCAATATGAATTTATTTGACGCTACTGGCCGTCAAGTAAGTATGTTGGCATCTGGTTCTATGGGCGCTGGTGTTCACACCGTACAATTTGACGCAAGCGGGTTGGCTGAAGGAATTTACATCTGCCGATTTGAAGCAAATGGTGTGGTCATCACACGAAAAATCATGATCACACATTAATTAGATAATCAGTATCAAAACTGCCCTGCACTTCAAGCGGGGCAGTTTTTTTTTAAAAAAAAAGTGTCTCGATTAAAATCTTTTTCTCCGCACAAATTTCATTTACGTTAAGTTCCCGAATTTCTTAACTTTGCTAACATTCAATTGATAACTATGAACCTGAGTCAAATTATTTCAATCGCCGGTATGCCCGGTTTGCACAAAGTCATCGCACAAGCCAAAAATGGTGTGGTGGTAGAATCTGTTGTAGATAAAAAACGTACCACGGCTTTTGCAACACATAAAATCAGTGCGCTCGAAGACATCAGCATGTTTACTGCATCTGAAGATGTTCCGCTGAAAGATGTGTTTACCAAAATTTACGAAAAAGAAAACGGTGGTCTTTGCATCGATCCCAAACAGAGCGACGACAAAGCACTTCACGCCTACTTTGGCGAAGTTCTGCCTGATTATGATCGCGATCGTGTACATACATCGGATTTAAAAAAATTGTTTTCGTGGTATCATATTCTTCACAAAGCCGATTTATTGAAAGCCGAAGAAGAAGCCACGGAGACTGACGGCGAAAAGAAAACAGCCATTCCGTCGAAAGAAAAAACAAAAGCTACCACAGTAAAAAAAGACATCGGTAAGCAATCTGTAAAGACCAATGCACCCAAAGTAAAAGCTCAGGGTGTTCGCAAAACCGGAACAGCTTAATGCTCCGGTTTTTTTTATTTTAAGACTTTGTTATGCACGTTTCTGCATCCGAAAAAAAAGCATTACGTCGGTTTCTTCCATCCGATTTAAATACAAATTCTTGGGAAGAACTCGAACCGTGGTTTGAGCAATTGGCCAATCGCGAACTCAACTCTTTAAACGATCTTGAACACTGGATGCGCGATGCCGACGAATTGGAATCGGCATTGAGCGAAGCGTTTGCATGGAGTTACATCCGTTCGAGTTGCGATACCAACAATGCGGAATTTGAAAAAGCCTACACGCATTTGGTCAGCGAAATAGAACCGAAGTGTGCACCTTGGTTTGATAAATTCAGACACAAACTCAACAACTCGCCTTTTGTTAAGGACATCTCGCGCGATTTTGGCATTTACCTGAAAACAGTAAAAAACGACATCGCCATTTATCGCGAAGAAAACATTGCTGTTCTGGCCGAAATTGATCAGCTGCGGCAACAGTATGCAAAAATCTCTGGCGAACAGATGGTAACGCTTGACGGGGAAGAAATGACCATTGTAAAAGCATTCAACGGATTGAAAAATCCTGATCGCCCAAAACGACTTGAAACTTTTGAAGTAATCTGGAAGCGACGTGGTGAGGATCGTGAAAAGTTAGACGATTTATTCGACACGTTGACCGCAAAACGTCAGCAAGTTGCGCGTCAAGCAGGTTTTTCAAATTTTCGCGATTATATGTTTGTGGCCCTTTCGCGTTTTGATTATACGGCTGAAGATTGCTTTACTTTTCATGATGCGATTGCGCAAGAACTTGTTCCGGTGCTTGCAGAAATAGATCATTTGCGCCGCGAAAAATTAAACGTCGATAAACTTCGTCCTTGGGATCTTGATGTTGATACTTCTGGAAAGCCTGCTCTTGTTCCATTTCAAGGCGGCGATGATTTACTTGATAAATCAATTATTTGCTTAGAACGCGTTAATCCTCGTTATGCGTCTTTCCTGCGCACCATGCGCGAGATGGGGCATTTCGACTTAGACTCGCGCAAGGGCAAAGCGCCGGGTGGGTACAATTACGGCTTGGCCGAAACGGGTGTTCCGTTTATTTTCATGAATGCAGCCGGATCGCACCGCGATGTGGTAACGATGGTACACGAAGCGGGTCATGCGATTCATTCCTTTCTCATGAATCCCTTACCCACCAATCCATTGCGCAATCCGCCTTCCGAAATATGCGAATTGGCTTCGATGGCGATGGAGTTAATCACGATGGAACACTGGGATGTTTTTTACCCAAATCCTGATGATTTAAAACGGGCACGCATCGAGCAATTGGATAAACTCCTTCGCACCTTGTGTTGGGTAGCTACCGTTGATGCGTTTCAGCATTGGATTTATGAAAACGAAAACCACAGCAGGGAAGAGCGTTCAAAAACTTGGGATCACATATATGCTCGATTCGAATCGCCAGTTATTGATTGGAGTGGGCATGAAGAAAAGCGGTATGCGTTCTGGCAAAAACAATTGCACATCTTCGAAATTCCTTTTTATTACATCGAATATGCGATGGCCCAACTTGGTGCAATTGCTGTTTGGCGCAATTACAAAACCAATCCCGAATTAGCCCTTCAACAATACGAAGCGGCTTTATCTTTGGGCAATACGCGTTCGATTGGTGAAGTGTATCAAGCTGCAGGAATTCGTTTCGATTTTTCAACGGCTTGGATTCGCGAATTAGCTGAATTTGTGAAAACTGAAATCAACCTATTATCCTGATATTTTGCCGCTCTGTATAAAGTATTTTTTTAGTGTAGCTAAAATCCGATCTTGTTCATCTAAACTATAAACATTTCACTCATGATTGCTCGTCCTCAAGCTGGAACATACGCGCCCTATTTTGACAATTATATCAATCAAGTAAGTGGCGATAATCCGCTTAAAAGCTTACGCGAACAAATTCTCGGTTTTAAAGCACTGCTTTCGGAAGTACCCGAAGAACTCGAAAATTATCAATACGCCGAAGGCAAATGGACTGTAAAAGAAGTTGTGGGTCATATCATTGATACAGAACGCATCTTCTGTTTTCGGGCTTTGTGTGTTGCGCGTGGAGAAACCATATCGCTACCCGGATTTGATGAAAATGAATATGTCGCACATGCCAATTTCAAGAACCGCGATTTATACGATTTGATTCATGAATTTGGAAGTGTGCGCGAAGCAACAATTACACTTTTCAAATCCATGACCGAAGAAGAATTTACTCGCCAAGGATTGGCTAATAATAATCCAGTAACGCCAAAGGCTTTGCTCTGGATTATTGCAGGTCATCACCAACATCACGAAACGGTATTGCGAACGAGATATTTGGAAAGTATTCTCTAGAAAATTATTTCGATGCCTTTTTTTCGCGGTTCAGGGACAAGAAAAAGTCGTTTACGACATTTTCTTGGATACTTAATTGTTGTAACTGATATTCACACCCAGAAACAAACCCAAACGTTCTTATTGCGTTTCTGCACTCTAAATTTTTGGTCAATCCCATTGACCCTCGATACCAGCGTTTCTTATCCGGCAATGCTGGTATCAACTTAAAAGCGATCTTGTCAGGGGTCGCTTTTTTTTATGCTAGGCCTTTTCCTCAAACCATTCTTTTCCGGTTCGGTAAACAGTACCTTTAAAAAAAGCAACCGCGGTTCCGTCCTGTTTTTCTACAACAATTTGATACACTCCAATTTTATTGGATAGACTCAACTCGTTTACTTTGGCCAGAATAACATCGCCTTCGTTGAGTTGCTCTGTATGCGAAATGGATGTTTCTACCGAAACGGCCATACGGCCATGCCCGTTGGAAGCAAAGGCCAAAGCACTATCTGCAAGCGAATAGGTGATGCCACCATGAGCAATCCCAAAACCATTCAACATTTCTTTGCGAATAGTCATCCGCAACACACAAGCACCCGCATGTGTTTCGACCCGTTCGATGCCAAGCCATTGACTAAACCAGTCGGCATCATACATTCGCGCAACAACGCGCGAAGCCAATTCATCTTTATTCATCAATCAAATGTAGGAAATACCGCAAACGTTCGGAAAATAGCCTTTGCGTTATTCGATGAAAATAAATTTTCCTCCTTGGTATAAATAGTTGTACCGACCAATGGTGATGTATTCGCCTTCGTTTACATCAGCCAGATTTAAAATATCTTCTGTGGGCGTATGTACTGTTCCACCTGTTTTTTTGGCAAGTGTGAGGTAGTCTGGATTGACAACCACACGCGCGCCGCAAAGGATGATGTGAATGGGCATTCCTAATTTTTCAGTAAGCACTAAATCACGCGGAGAAGCATAATTATCGGCAATCATCACCAGTTGGCCTGATGGTCCAAAACGTTTGTTGGCATGAATGGCTGCTTCCAAATTATTTTCTGGTAAATCGCCCCCGCCCCCGCCGCTCATCGCCATGCGCGCTGCCCGCCGCACACTGTCGAAACTTACCGGATACGCATCATACAAGCCTCCTGTCTCCCCTATTTTTTTCTGCGACGTGATTTTATTATTTCCATCATTGAAAAATGTAACACCTTGAATTCGTCCCTCCGTCCAATTCGTTTGCATCCATAAAAAAACAGATGCCGTATAGGGCGACATGCTTCCCGTTACATCGCAAACCATAATCATCTCGTTCCATTTGTTTCGTTTTAAAACAGCCAACACAACCGAATCCGAAAAGGAAACATTCGCCACATCCAATTCTGCTTCCCGACCAACAGGACGTCCGTTAAGATCCGAATACCGAATCATCCGTTTGCGTTTATACCCTTGCGCATATTCCCACACCACAATATTTTCGAATGTCGTATCGGCATACACCGCATTGCGAACCGTATGATTCTCGCCAAGTGGTTTGACATAAAAACGCAAACTATCTTCTGGAATACGGTATTTCTTACTCACGATACGAATACCGCCAACCACATAAACATATTCTTTTCCACCTGCACCGTCCGTTGTTACATCACCGCCTGTGGTTGATTTTTCAAAAAGCGAATCAAGGTAAGTAAGTTCAGACATTAAAAATTCCGAACTCATTTCTTCGCGGTAAACAATCACAAAGCCATGAAAAAATTGACGACCTTCTTCTGGATTGGCGGCGCCGCTTTGCCCCACAAGATTCCAAGTGGTCATTGGATTTGAAAATGTTTCGGGACTACGCTTAAATAAATTTTGCAGCCGTTTGCCATTCAAGCCAAACTGATCGAATGTGGGCGATTGGCGATAGGTTGTGTAAACGAGATCAACTTGTTCCACGAGTTTTCCTTTCAGTGCAAGCAAAATTTCTGGCTGTATAAATTCAGCGCTAGCGAAAGGCATTTCAAGCACGATGATTTTCCGGCCTTGTTCTTCTGTTGGTTGTTGGTATTGCAAAACTGTTGACGTTTGCTTTGCCAGACGTTTTTGTGCACGAATTAAATCCACTTGCGCAGCAGCAAACAACGAGGCAAAACAGAAAAGCAAAACCGAGAGAAGCCTCATAACCGCTTGAGGATTTTTAAGAATAACGTAGAAAAACAAAAAAAGATACGTGAACTCAAAAATTATGCGCTCGCATAAAACTGTTTGCCATCGCGCGCCATGCGTTTAAGTAACACACACGGACGGTAACGATCTTCGCCATATTCTTCATACAGCGATTGAAGATTTTGCACCACCGTTTCTACACCAATCTCATCGGCCCAACGCAGCAAGCCTTTCGGGTAATTGACACCTTTCGTCATAGCCGTATCTAAGTCTTCGCGGCTAGCCAAACCTAAGTAAAGCGAATCGGCTGCTTCGTTGATGAGCATACAGATCACCCGCATAAAAATTTGGTGTGCTAGCGCATCGTCTGATGTTGGCTCGGGCATCGTTGCACCTGCGCTGTAATCGTAATACCCTTTTCCCGATTTGCGTCCGAAATAACGCGCCTCAAAAAGTCGTTTTTGTGTGAGCGATGGTTTGAAACGTGGCTCGTAGAAAAATTGTTCCCAAACGGTTTCGGTAACTTTATAATTGATGTCGTTGCCGATAAAATCCATGAGTTCAAACGGTCCCATCCGAAAACCACCTTTGGTTTTCAAGGCCCAATCAATCGTTGCAAAATCGGCAATACCTTCTTCATACATCCGAATCGACTCACCATAATACGAACGCGCTACCCGATTGACAATAAAGCCTGGTGTGTCTTTTGTAAGCACGGTGCTTTTTCCCCAACCCGCAATCAAGGCTTTCACCTCTTGCAACATGTCCATATTGGTTGCTACGCCAGGAATAATTTCGACGAGCGGCATGAGTGGTGCCGGATTAAAAAAATGAATGCCCATCACGCGCGATGGTATGTTGCATGCGGCTGCAATGGATGTAATCGAAAGCGAAGACGTATTGCTTGCCAATACACATGAAGGCGAAACAATGGTTTCCAGTTTGCGAAACACATCTTGTTTTACGTCGAGCAGTTCAACAATCGCTTCAATGATTAATCCACACGTAGCAAAAGCCTCCATGTTGTTTGCATACACCATGCGCGAAAGCGTTGCTTCTTTTTCGGCTTCGGTAATTTTTCCTTTCTCAACAAGTTTTGATAAGGTTGCTAGCAAAGCCGCTTCCGATTTTGTAAGCTGTTCGGCATTGCTATCAAACAAAACAACTTGATGTCCGGCTTGTGCCGCAACCTGTGCAATGCCCGAACCCATTGCTCCTGCTCCAACAACACCAATTCCGATTGAGGTATTCATGATTTATTTTTTTTATCTTTTTTAATTTGGGTGGTGTTTTTTTTCTTGAGATTTGAGACGCTAGACAGGAGACGCTAGACATGAGACGTGAGACATGAGATGTGGTGATTTACTAGTTTGCTAATTCACCAAATCGGTGCGCAAGTTTTGTGCAATCTCATGTCTAGCGTCTCATATCTATAAATACGCCCAGCGTGAAAATTTTCATTCTCCTTTGAACACCGGTTTTCGTTTTTCTAAAAACGCATTGACGCCTTCGCTATAATCATACGTTTTTGCAGCCACAATTTGTTCATCGCCTTCGCGCGCTAGTTGTTGCGAAAGATTATTGGTCATGCTTTCGTTGAGTAAGCGTTTGGTTAGGCCAATGCCTTTTGTGGGCATTTCAGCAAGTGTGGTAGCGATTGCTAAGGCTTGCTCTTGCAACAAACCATCTTCTGCGGTTTTATATACCATGCCCATTTGTAAGGCATCGGCTGCTCCAACTTTATCGCCCAGCATCATCAATGCCGAAGCGCGTTGAAAACCAACGAGACGAGGTAGTGTAAACGTACCACCACTATCTGGAATCAACCCAATTTTGCTAAATGCTTGAATGAAAGAAGCCGAATTTGCAGCAATCACCACATCGCATGCAAGCGCGATATTGGCACCCGCGCCCGCAGCCACACCATTCACCGCACACACAATTGGTTTCTCAATGGTACGAATACGCATGATGATGGGGTTGTAATGTTCTGTAACAATTTTGTCAATGCCTGGCCCGTTGATGTCCATCACTTCGACCAAATCTTGTCCGGCACAAAATGCTTTTCCTTCGCCCGTAAGCAGCATCGCGCGAACCGTAGCATCGGCGGCAGCTTCATCGAGTGCCGCTTGCAATTGCAAAGCCATTTCACGGTTAAAACTATTGAATTTATCGGGACGATTGAGGCGAATTTTGCGCACTCCACCAATCGTTTCTGTGAGAATAAACGTGTTGCTCATAAGTTGATGCTGATAGCAACAAATATACATATTCGATGCGGTGAATAATCGCATCAACCGCTATGCATCAAAAAATCAATTCCAATTATTTGGGGGCATCCGTTTTATCGGCAGGTGCTAAAAAGAAAAGAATGAAAACAGAAACAACGGGTAAAAGACAACCGATAAAAAACCATTTCCAAAAAGAACGTCCAATGCTTCGTGCAAAAAATGCCGTAATCAACGGGATATTAAACAAACAAACACCGATGAAAAGCAGGAAAGGCATGACATAAAATTAGGCTAAAAACAGACGCAATCATACGCTTTTGATTGAACTTGCTTCTTTTCAAAAAACGTTTCCACGCGTGTTTCCAAGCGAATCGGAACAACAAACCGTGAATTGTGGAGATCAGCCCAAATGACTACGCGAAAATTTTGAAAAATATTTTTTCGTTTCCGGCAATGTTTCCTTGAAAATTGGATTACGGCGATCAAATACACTTAAAATAATCAAATGGCTCTTTGCAATCTTCGCATTTCCAAAGTGCTTTACACGCCGTTGAGCCAAAATTGCTAACCATCACGGTGTGTTCGGAACGGCAGCGCGGACATTTTACCATTTTATTTTTTCCGAGCAACACATTTTTTTCGGCGGTGGTATGTGCGGGGGGCGCAATACCATATACATTTAATTTTTCGTGTGCGGCGGGTGTCAACCAATCGGTTGTCCATGCCGGACTGAGCTGGTGTTTGACAACCCCATTTTCAAAACCGTTTCGTTTCAAAGCGGCTTTGATTTCATCCGCAATTACATCCATTGCCGGACAGCCGCTGTAGGTTGGTGTAATAAAAACAGTAAGCGAATCGGTGTTTTTTTCAACACCACGCACAATGCCCATCTCCACAACATTCAAGACCGGAATTTCGGGATCGCATACCGTTTCTAGTATTTCCCAGATGGCGGTTGTGTCTGGATGGCGAACGGGAAGATCGTTGGCGGGCAATCGAAAAAGTTCGCTCATGATACACGACTAAGAATAAGGTATTACCAGTTTGCACCCGGATAGGCGCGTGCAAGCGATTGCATCTCGCCCAAGAGGTAACTCAAGGCTTCGGTATGAATTCCGTTGCGGCTTCCCGATTGAAACCAATTGCTTTCAGGAACAGTAAGCGTTGCTTCTGTCAGCACATCGCTTACACGCTTCAACCACGCTTCACGAAATGTAGAAACGTCAGGAACAATTCCTGCGCTTACGAGTTGCATATCGGCTTCTGTGGTAGCAAATAAATCGCCGGTAAACATCCAAAGTTTATCTACCCCTTCTTGCATGCGGCGTTTGCTTTCGTCTGTTCCATCGCCAAGACGCAAGGTCCATTCGGCTGCATGACGCAAATGATACGCGTTTTCTTTGATCGCTTTTGCTGCATAACCCGCAAAAGTAGCATCCGTACTTTTCTGAAGACCTTGCAAAAGTTGGTCGGCAAAAACGGAATAGAATAATTGACGTGCAATGGTTTGTGCAAAATCGCCGTTGTCGGTTTCGGTTAGTAAGGCATTCCGAAATTCTGCCGATTGGCGGTAATACGCTAAATCGTCTTCGGTACGTCCTTTGCCTTCAATTTCTCCGGCATAAGACAAAAGCATACGCGATTGTCCGACCAAATCAAGTGCAATGTTGGTAAGTGCAATATCTTCTTCCAAAATTGGCCCGTTGGCTGTCCATTCCGAAAGCCGATGCCCGAGAATGAGTGCATTGTCTCCAAGACGGAGCGCATATTCAAATAAAGCTTGCTGGCTGTTGACAGACATGGACTCAGAGGTATTTGATGCCTTCCGGAGTCACATAAAATGTGGGATGGCGGTAGGGTTTATCGTTTGATGGTTCGAAGAAAGGGCCGATGTCTTCGGGCGAAGAAGCGGTAATTGCTGTTGCCGGAACAACCCATATACTCGTGCCTTCGCTGCGGCGTGTATAAAGGTCGCGGGCATTTTGCAAAGCCATTTCTTTATCGGGAGCATGTACGCTACCGCAATGTTTGTGTGGCGTTCCGGTTTTTGCTTGTACAAAAACTTCCCAAAGTGGCCATTGATTATCTGTTGTACTCATTGGTATAGAAACGAAAATATAATTTTTAAAAAGATGTGATTAAGCCACTAAAGAACCTGCTTCGCGTTTGGCTTTTTTGGCAGCGTACGCATTGGCCGCTTCGCGCACCCAAGCGCCGTTCTCATGCGCGGCAACACGCACCTTCAAGCGGATGTGATTGCATGGGCCACGACCTTCAACGACATTCCAAAATTCTTCCCAGTTAATTTCGCCCGAATCGTAATGGCCGCGCTCTTCGTTCCACTTCAATTCTGGATCAGGAATAACAAGTCCCAAATGCTCTGCTTGTGCAACGGTGCGATCAATAAATTTCTGACGCAATTCATCGTTTGTTTCGCGTTTAATTTTCCAACGAATAGAGTCGGTACTATTTTTTGATTCCGAATCTTTAGGACCAAACATCATGAGCGTGGGCCACCACCAACGGTTGAGGGCATCTTGTGCCATGGCTTTTTGCTCGGGAGTTCCGGCAGCAAGGGCGCACATAATTTCATAACCTTGGCGTTGGTGAAAACTTTCTTCTTTGCAGATACGCACCATGGCACGCGAGTACGGGCCGTAAGAAGTACGTTGCAGCATAACTTGATTGATGATAGCAGCGCCATCTACCAACCAGCCTACTGCGCCCATATCAGCCCACGTAAGGGTTTGGTAATTGAAGATGCTGGAATATTTGGCTTTGCCCGTATGCAATTGATCGAGCAGTTCGTCGCGCGAGATACCCATCGTTTCGGCTGCGCTGTAAAGATAAAGACCGTGCCCGGCTTCGTCTTGTACTTTGGCTAGCAATACCGCTTTGCGGCGCAGGCTTGGGGCGCGGGTAATCCAGTTGCCTTCGGGTTGCATGCCAATGATTTCGGAATGCGCATGCTGCGATATTTGACGAATTAAGGTTTTGCGGTATTTCTCCGGCATCCAGTCTTTGGGTTCAATAAATTCGCCTTTATCGAGCTTGGCGTTGAACTGTTCTTCTAGTTGGACGGTGTTTTCCATAGTCGTTCCGTTTTTTCGGGTAGCGCAAATATACGCATTCCCTGTGGGGCAAATAACTTGATTTTAAGTTGATTTTTTGCTGATATAAGTCAGATCATTCATAAAACAATTCGCTCAAAACATTGTTCATGCGGTGCGGAAACCTTATTTTTGCGCCCCAATCAGCCAACACCTTTTTCTATGGCCCGTTTTCATCGCCTTCGTATTGCCGACATTACCCGCGAAACCGCAGACTGCGTATCGCTTGTATTTGATATTCCAGCTGCTATTCGTTCGGAGTTCAATTACTTACAAGGTCAATACTTGACCTTAAAATTGATCGTTAATGGCGAAGAGCTTCGTCGTTCGTATTCGGTTTGCAGCAGTCCTGTTGCCGATTCGGAATTGCGCATTGCCATTAAAAAAGTAAAAGATGGCCGTGGCTCAACCTACTTAAATGATGTGGCGCGTGTTGGCGACGAAATTGAGGTAATGACACCGATGGGCAGTTTTCATTCGCCCATGAATGCGGCTCATGCCAAACACTATTATTTGTTTGCTGGTGGAAGCGGTATTACACCGATGCTTTCCATCATCAAAACCGTTTTGCATAGCGAACCCAACAGCAAACTGACCTTGTTTTACGGCAACCGCGATACCAATTCCATTATTTTCAAAAATCACCTGGATCAATTGTTGGCGGAAAATGCTAGTCGTTTGGCGGTTATTCATATTCTCGAACAAGGTGGTAGCGATGCGCTTTGCACAGGCATCATGAGTCCAGAAAAAGTACAAGAACTTATTGCCAAGTACGGTTCACTTACAGGCGACAATGAATTTTTCGTTTGCGGACCAACGCCAATGATGAAAAATGTGCAGCAGGTTTTAGAGGCCGGAAAAGTAGAAGCCAAACGCATTCACATCGAGTATTTCACGGCTGTATTAGAAGCACCCAAAACACCTGTTGCGGCAAGTTCTTCTGACACGAGCAAAGTAACGGTGATTATGGATGGCGAAGAAACCGTTTTTAATGTTAGCGCAACTGGCGAACCCATTTTGGATTTGGCACTTGATGCGGGCCTCGATGTTCCATACGCTTGCAAAGGTGCGGTGTGCTGCACGTGCCGCGCCAAAGTACTGGAAGGCAAAATGACGATGGACAATAATTTTGCGCTTACAGATGATGAAGTACGACAAGGTTATGTACTTACTTGCCAAGCGCATCCGGCCACACCAGTGGTTGTGGTGAGTTACGACGAATTGTAAAATTCCTAGTTTAGAAATAGTAAAATCCCAACTTGATTATTCGGGTTGGGATTTTTTGTGCACTAAAAGATAGCACGAACGATATAAAAAACACATCAACACAAACTCATCAGCGTTTGCAACGCGGATGCACGAGAAGCGTTAGCCCAAGGCTAATAACGCGCATTGCATTAAATCTTCTTAAAACGAATTTAAATCTTTCAATAATTCTTATTTCGCGTTGCAAACGCGAATCTCGGCCCAACGCGTTGCAAACGCGTTGGAGCATCAACTCATCTAATAATATGTATTTCAAATAATTAATGTTCCGAACAGTAATGATTTCAAATCCTGCGGAGCGTGCGTGATTTAAAAAATATTGTCTTTATATATTTCAGTCATCACAATTTCCTCATCACCCTCATTTCTCATACCTTAGTAACTGTTTAAATTTTATCCTTTGATTTTGTTATGCGCCTTTTTGCACCATACTTCGTTGCGTTTTTCGACCGTAGCCGCCCTGCTATGGCCTTCAAAACACGCCTCGTCTGGCACAAAAAGTCATCATAACAATTCTCAAAAACAAATTTTAAACAGTTACTTAGACCAAACTAAAAAACCACCCTACACATGAAACCAGCAGATTTTGTAAAAGCGTTTTTGCCTTTTGCTAAAAAGACCGAAGAAAAAACAGGCATCAGTGCCATTGCTATTCTCGCACAAGCCGCCCTTGAAAGCGGTTGGGGCGAAAAAGCGCCGGGCAATATGTTCTTTGGCGTAAAAGATACCGACGGCCTCAATGGCAACGAACAATTGCTAACTACAACAGAATACAGCCGCCGTTCGGATTTGAAATTTCCAGAAATCATCAGCATTACGCCTGTGGTTCGCAATGGTCAAAAGTATTTCAAATACATCGTGAAAGATTATTTCCGCAAATACAAAACACCGGAAGAATGTTTCACCGATCACACTAAATTTTTCTTCGACAATAAACGCTACAAAGCAGCATTAGCAGTACGTCAAGATCCATACAAATTTATCGACGAGATTGCTAAAGCGGGTTATGCTACTGCTCCAGATTATGCCGTCACGCTAAAAAAAGTTGCGGCTACCATTGAAAAGAATATCCCTAAGTAAACGTTTTTGCAGCGCACGGGCTGACGCAGACTTGAGACGCAGACTTGAGACGTGAGACGTGAGACTGGAGACTTGAGACAGGAGACTTGAGACTTGAGACTTGAGACGCAATACAACAAGAGAAACAGCGCGAAGTGCGGAGAGCGCGAAATACTCGCTCTGTTTCTCCGCTCTTCGCTCTAAAACTATGCGGTCTCATATCTCTCATGTCTAAAAACTATACCGAACTAACGCGCAAATTACAAAGCACCGATCTTAACACACAACAGTTTACCCAACAAAAAATCCATCCCGAAAACGGAATGGATTTTTTTATGCTTTGCTACTTGTTCTTTTGGAACTTGGAAATTCACTTTCTGATTACCACTGATTGCCTTCTTTTTTGCCAACAGAAAATCCGCGTGTAATGTTGAAGCCTAACCGAATGCCGCCCTTCAAAGGATTGCCACGGGTGTATGGAATAAATTGTGCTTCGTTCATGGCAAATGCGTTGGTGAAGTGCATTTGAAAAACGTGACCGCCTGTTTCGAGATCGAGGCCGATGGCCATAGGATTGTAGAAGGAATCGAAATTGGCGCTGTATTTATTGAGTCGCTGTGCGTACTCAAACGTAATGGCCATACGCTGCGTGAGTTTGATACGACCAGAAATGCCCGCAGCAAACATATCGTTCGAGTCTTCGATGCGTTGTACCATGTTGTAGTGTATGTAAAAACCATTCAGTTGCAACGACACTTTGGAATTGAATTTACGCGCAAGCGTGAGTGTATGCACATACGACAAGCGTGAGGTAAAATATTGGTAAATATCGACACCGGTGGCTGCTTTGTTTGGATCGTTTTGCGAAGTGCAGTTCATCGTTGCTTGATAAGTCATCGACAAAGGCATTTTATTGTCGGTGGTTTGGCGCAAGATGCGGTATTTAAAACCGCCGTCGAATAATTTCTCGAACGAGCTTCGACCAATTGTTGCCATCAAGCGCGAATTGATGCCATAATTAAATCCGATGCGAATTGAAGCTGGACCATCCAATCCAAATAAATTTTGTGCGCCAGAATTAAATTCTCCAAAACGGTGACTGATGTTAAAATCAAGTACACGTTCGCCAACCGTTTCGTTGGTTGGAAAATTGATTAAGTGGTGCGATTTAAATGTTGCCGATACATAATCGGGGCCATCGTCATTTTGGCTATTCTCCGCAGCAAGCAAACTATCTAAGTTCTGAGCAGCAATGCCCGATGAATATGCAAGGAAGAAAAGGAGTAAAAATTTACGCATACAAGAAGTATTGAAAGAGGATTAATTATTGGGAGCACCAGCTTGAACCCATTTGCGAATCTGTGTCAACTGACAAGGCTGTAATTGAGGGTTGTTTGAAGGCATTTGGCTAAATCCTGCCTGATGCTCAACAGCACCAACAAGTTGCCCACTTGCTGCAACGGCCTGTACTCCAGCATAGGTATCTAAGGTAACATTGCCCGATGGCGATGCGGTAGAATGACACGAGAGGCAATGATTTTGCAAGACAACAGTAACGTGTCTTGAATACGAAATTGTACCAGCCGTATCGCATGAATTATTGAGCAGTAATTGCGGATATACTTCTTCGGCTTTGTCATAATAGCAGCCACTCAAAAGTGCGGTCGCAGCGAGTAGTGTAAAAAATGTTTTCATAAGCATGATTAGTTGTTTTTAGCCCCTTGTAAAATCCAAATTTTGATCAGCAGGATATTACGATCTGTAAGCGCAGGATAGGGCGCGCGCGGCATAAAATCGTCGCCACCAACATCCGTTATTGCTTCATAGAGTTTGCTATCGTCAGCATTGCCTGCTTTTACTTTCGATAAAATATCGGTGTAGGTAATGAGTTCAAATTCGGAGGTATTTACTGTTCCATGACAACCCGAATGCTGACAATTGGCCTGAATAATCGGATAAATTTCATCTGTAAATGAAATTTGTCGTTCTGGCAATACGGTATCGTGCTTACACGCCGATTGTACAAGCATGAGTATAAGCATCATGAAGAATAAAGAAGATACGATTTTGATTTTCATAAAGATTAGCTTGATTAGAGGCTGGAATAAAACAAAAGTACTGTTTTTTGGACTGGGCTACCTGCACGAATTACGGTAATGCCTGTACAATCACCAAACAATTTTTCGAGCAATGATAAAGACAAACAATGACCCAAACAGGACAACCATCAACCACGCCAGATAATCGCCATAGCGGGTATAAAATGTTTCTCCTTGTGTGGAATAGATGCGTTGCTTGATAGCCGTCTCAACCCACCATGCCGTTGCTTGCTCAATATCGCCGCGCTGATTGATGAAACAAGAAATTCCAGTATTGGCCGAACGCGCAATGCTTTTACGCGTTTCTATCGCGCGAAGTCGTCCGTAACGCAAATGCTGCCGATAGCCAGGTGTATTGCCCCACCAACCATCATTCGTAATGATGAAAATAAAATCGGCACCCAGCCGCACATAATCGCCCACATAATCGCCGTAAATAGATTCGTAACAAATCACTGGGGCGATTTTCCCCTGCCCTTTTTTCGGCGCAACAAAAATTTCGCGATCATCTTGCATGCCCAAGCTACCCGATGTTCCTCCCAAATCAATGGCAAAATTTTCGAGTGGTTTGAGAATTGCGGGGAAAGGCATTTTCTCTACACCCGGAACCAATTTCGATTTGTGGTAAATCTGCACTTCGGGCATGCTATCAATTTGCAAGGCCGTATTGTAACTATCAAACGAGCCGGGCATATTTTTAAACTTCCGCGCTGTTGCAGAAAGTTTATCGCCCTCTTCATAAATTTTTGCTGTGGATGCTCCTGTTACAATCTTAACACGTGGGTATTTTTTTTGAAAATCGCGAAGCATGCGCACACTTGTACTAAACTCCAACTGATGTTCCCAAATGTCTTCTACCAAAGCCGTTTCCGGCATCACCACATAATCTGTTGTCGAATCCATTTTACTTTCAGCCAATTTTAACATCACTTCCAATTGTCCCCGAAAATCGGAATTGAACTTCACATAAGGATCAATATTGGGCTGTACCACAACCACATTCAATCCATACGTACGATTTGCCGTAACATCAAAACGCGAATATTGCACCAGCGAAATGACAATCGGAATAAAAAGCAACACCGCTGTTGTACTCCACCAAACAAGGCGTTTCGGCCATTCACGCATCCAGGTATTGCGATTGCTCCAGCATTCAAAAAGCAAAACATTGATGAGCAAAACCCAAATACTTCCACCAAATGTGCCCGTGTATTCGTACCATTGAATGAGTGCAGGCGAATCGGCAAACCCATTTCCGAGTGTCAGCCAAGGCCAAGAAATATCCCAGTAATGATGCAAAAATTCAAAACTTACCCAGACCGGAATCAATGCAAATGATCCGATGCGTACAGGTAAAAAACGTTTGATTTTATGGAAAACCAAAAATGTCAAAGCCATGAGCAAACTATTACTCACCATAGCCATCACAGAACCGCCAGCCGATGAAATCCAAACCCACCAAGTACAAACCACATTCCAGATCAAGAATGCCACAAATGCGTACATATAAAGATGTCGCGCACGCAAGCGATTGTCGGTACTCACAGTTTGCTGCATGAGCAACAGCGGAATAAACGCTACAAACAGTAATGGTGAAAATCCCCAATCGGGCCAAGCCGCACACAACAAGACTGACGAAACAAAAGACCACAAAAAAAGTTTCCCGCGCATACGCTTGTAAAGATAATTAATAAGTGTAATTAGAAAGTTTTGAATTTTGAAATTGGCGAATTTGAAATTAGTGAATTAGCAAATTGGCGAATTGATGAATTTGTTAATTCACCAATTCGCCAACAAAAAAGGGGCCTTGAGCGCGAGGAAAAAATTTACCAATTACGCGCAAGCATGCGCGAGGGAAAAATTCGCCAATTGCGCGCAGGCATGTGCGAGGGAAAATTCACCAATTCGCCAATTGCGCGCAGGTACCTGCGAGGGAATATTATTCCATATCACCAAGATCAATTTCTGTTAATGCTGCATCAACAAAATCTTCGTCTTTTTGTGAGTAGCCGGGCATATTTTCGTTCAAATCTTTATCTAAATCAGCATCCGAAACGGGATTATCATTCATAATGGCTTCGTCATCTTTGTCAAATGCTGTTCCTTCGGGAGCTTGACCTTTGTTTGCTTGAATGGCAAGTATGGCGAAATGGCGGGCGCGGCGGGCTTGGTGCATGGCGCGTAAAAATTTACCTTCCAAGAACAGGCGACGTGCGAAGCGTTGATGTGCGACAGCGCGGGCAAGATTGCCGGTGTAAACTTTGTTTTGTTTCACCATCTTTTGTGCGTGGCGGATGACAATGGCGGTGCGGCGGATGACGCGGCGGGCGTGTATTTTATCGGCTTGGCGTTTATGGGCTTGTGCGCGGGCCGCGCGGGGGCCACGTTGTGCAGCAGATTCGGTTGGCGTGAATAGACCTGCCAACAAGAAAAGGACGAGGAGAAAACGTGCAATGCTCATGATAAAATGTGTTTGGTTTGAACTGATAGACGAAAGAAAAAACCAAAGGTTTAACCAACACGAAATTTTAACGCATCAAGTACATCTTCCCAACTCCTTGTGTGATGTATGTATCTGCCCCACTTTCCCGATGCTCAATTTCCGAATCATTCAAGCGTGTAATGATGCGGTACAAATACACCCCATTCGCCAATGGATCGCCAAACTCATCGCGGCCATCCCAAGCATATTCCGTAATGTTCCGACCAATGTGCATCGGACCAAGTTCGTCCTGATCAATCTCACGCACCACTTTTCCGGTAATCGTCATGATCTGAATCGTAAAAATCTGCGGCACTTCCGAACCTGTCAACGTAAACACAAATTTCGTTGAGGAGGTAAACGGATTGGGATAATTCAACACATTCGTAATGCTCGGTTTATTGACCACTTCAAACTGAATTTTATAATCTAAAAACCCAGAATTGTTATTGCTTCTATCTTTTGCCTGAATAATCAATTCATACACCCCATCTTCTGTCAGCAAAGGCGAAAGGAAAATTTTGCAACTGTTGTTTGGCAATACCGCTGGCGTAAATTGCATCACACTTCCCCAAGGCACGACTTGCGCTGTTTGTTGCGAAGGTGCGCGCATAAAAATTCGGAAATCGGCCGTATCATTTAGTGCCAAGAACTGATTCTCATCTTTCAATTGAATCAGAATTTGCGGACGGGCCGATACAATATCGCCATTCAAAATATGCACACCATCAAACGTTACATCCATGAGCGGATTGATACGATCCGTTCCAATGTAAAAAGGCAATTTCAACACATTGTTGAAATGATATTGTTCCAATTGCGATTTCGGTTTTCCAATCGGATTCACTTCCAGCCACAATTCATTTTCTCCGGCAAAACCTGTTGTACTCACCACCAGCGAATCGATAAACGATGCGCCAGCAGCAAATGGCGGAACACGCAATTGATCGGGCAAATTATGCACCACACGGTTTGCATCAACGATCCAATACGAAATCAACAAACTATCTGTAAACGAATAATCGCTCACGTTCTTTACACCAAGTGTTAACCGCAACGAATCGCCTTCTTGCAATGTATCGTTATAAAACGAAAAGGCAAGTGGCGGATGCAAAGCTGCTTCTGGAACGGGCGCATACAAAACCTGCCAACGATCCATTTGTGGCGGTGTTCGGCTCGTATCGTCTTTCATGCGTGCTAGCAATTGTAAATACGGATATTGTTGCGCGTTGGCATACGCACTCAAGTTCAACACATCGATCGAATCTTCTGGAAATGTGTGCAGCAAAACAGGCAATGCACTCATCGACGTATATCCCAAAACCTGCAATTCCACCTCATCGCCATCGGGCTGCTCAACCGCCGTTTGTCGCCAATGCAGCGAACCCCATGTTTGTGCCGGACCAATCAAGGTTGATCGAATATAACCGTCGTTCCAATTGGTTATCAACGAATCGTTGAGGTAAATAATATCGGTCTGACTTGTTCCAACAACTTCATGCGCAGTTCCCATTGCACCGCCTTGCGTACCGAAAATAATGAACGATGTGGTATCTGAAATATTCCGAATCTGGTTGCTGCCAATATTTTCAATCGCGTTGTATAGCGCGTTTTCATAACGCGGTGCATTGTGGTAATGTTGACTGTAAATAAGCACTTTGTAACCCGCAGGAATACTATTCAAAAAAGCAGTCATCGAAGGCCGCCATGTCGAATCGACATCGACAAAATCATAAGCATAAAGCGTTTGATTGGTAACGCAAATGGCATTTCCATTTGGACCAAGATGCACAATGGTATCGCTAAACGACCAAGCATTTCCACTTACCGGATCAAATACGGCGATGGAAACACCGGGCAAGCCATACAAGCCCAAACCGCAACTAAAAATATGCTGTGTTGCTCCATTTATTTTGTACCATACTTCATTCCAAGGAACAGCAACACCATACAAACCATTTTTTACTTGAAGCGTTTTTATATCGTTTACAAATTCAAAATTTCGTTGCAGACGGTTGTAGGTAACATATTGATAATCGTCGTTTTTGAATTGGAAGAAATGCGCTTGACTCCAACCGGTTTTTCCAACAATGTATTGAAACGATGTTTCGCGCCACACCAAACGATCAGATGGCGAAACCGAATCAGGACTAACACGCCAAAAATAAACCGTACTGTCTGTGAAGGTAACGGGAGGTTTCCACGATACCACACCGCCTGGCGCAGTAACGAGTGTAGTTTGCAAAAATGGACTGTTGAACAAATCGGTTGTATCCATTTCAAAACGATACGTGCGGATCGGTTCGAGCGGATCGGCTGTCGAGGCTTTTAACGTTACCGTGTCGGTTGGAATAACCGCATATTCATACGGCCAAATCGGAACAAGCGATTTACCATTGATGAGCAAATCAATATCGGGAATTGTGGTGTTGTTCGTTTCCAACAACTCTGGAATTTGTCCGTAAAAATCGAGCGAAATGCGAATGCGATTCAACCCAATGCCGCGCTGAAAATCGACTGGAATACGAAACGCTAACGTATCGCGGAATGTGGGTGTAGGCACTTGCAAGAAAACAGTCGATGTATCGCCATTCGGGAAACGGCGCGCCAATTGCACAATGATGGTATCGTTAATCGCACGTCCAAGGTTTGTAATTTTTGCATAAACCGTAATCGTATCCAAATCGCTTGTTTGATCAAACCACACATCCGAATTCTGGATTGCGTAATCTGGCTTTTCATGTGCATTAATCACAACTGACGGATCGCCATGCAAGGTCATTTCCAAACACGTTGATTTTATTTGAATCGAATACGGCAAGGCATTTTGTGTGCGGTAAACCGTTTGCTGAATACACGATCCCGCAGATTGGCCGTAATTGGTTTGCCCAATCGCTTCATACAGTCGGAACGTATATTGATCGAGATAACCAGAAAGCCCAACGCCCACAGAAGCCACATAGCCAATCACCCCTTTATCTTGGATCAAGACAAACGACTCGCTCGAACTGATTCCGGGCGAATGTAAATCGCCTGCGTAGCACGAATTGGCAATCAAAAACGGATAATGATCTTGATTGTTATACGTCGAAGGATCGTCGATACTTTGATCAAAACCAGTTCCAGAAGCATGCCCAAAAAATGTCATGATCGAAACACCGGCTTCAATGCGTTGGCGCAACGAATCGGATTGATTGATTTGAATGGGTGCGCTGCTCGTTTTTAAAAATGTTTGTACTGTTCCACCAAAAAGTGTGTCTTCGATAATGCGCTCGTAATTGCTCAAGTAGCTTGCAAAAACCGCTTGTTCGCCACTTCCAGTTCCGCCGCCAAAATGTAAGACATACTTCATCCATTCTTCCGCCGTATTGTTTTCATAATCGCGCACCTTATCCAAATACCAATTTGCTTGAACCGTATCGGGCGCGGCAATACGCCCTGTTGCAATGGCTGGTTCCCAAAGCGTTCCATTGAGTCCGGCAGTGAGCGCGTTATCACTCGGCGGATAGCCATAAGAAGGCACAAGCGATAAATTGTAATAGGTGGAACTACGCGCATACTCGCCATAAATGGATTTGCCCAGCAACAATAAATACTTCGGTTTCGATGGCGATTGCTGAATGAGGTAATCAGCAAAACGACGAATGCCTAACGGATTTTTTCCAATGCCATGCGCAAACTGATCGTACAATTCAGACACATCGGCAAGTACCACATGATGCGCACCACCAGCCGCACTTTGCCGGTACTGCTGATAATCGAGGGCCGATGACCATAATTTGCGATGTGTAAGAATCACAAAAGAAGAATCGCCAAGTAGCGTAGAGAAATCAGTGAATACACCTGTGCCATTGACAGGAACGAGTTGCGTAATATTTTGAACCGACGATTCAGCAGCCATGACAAACGATTTCTCCGAACCATTTCCGTTTGGTACAAGTGCTTTGTACACGCCATTTGCAAAAACAGCGTCGATGCGTTTGTGGTTGAAAAAATCATACACCCGCACAGGCGAATTGCCAGCATTGATGTTTGAAATCTCTAACAAAGATTTTGGCGCATTTTGATTGTCTGGAAGCGATCCCGCAAACCACGAACGCCCTTCCAAATCAAACGTATGCGGATAACGAATATCAATATAAGCAATGGCAGTCAATCCCGAAGAAATAGACGCATTGTTATTCAAACTAGAAACGGTGAATGTGGTTGAAGAACCGAGTGCAGCAGCCGGATTGATAAAACTATAATAACCCGTTTTATAGCCATCATACGAAGTATCGAGTTGCGTAGAACCAAACTGAATGCGAATAAAATTATCATCGCCCAGCGAAGAAAAATCATTTGATTGACTGGCTACTTTCATCGTAATGCGCGCATCAGGCCCGCCTGCGTATGCGTTGCGCGTATTGAGGGCACGACCAATGCTTCCGCCGTAACCGATTGGTTGATCCATAAATCCTTCGGTAGGAATAAACATGGGATCGGTAATTCCAAACGCATCACTTTCGCCATTGAAGTATTGGTAACGACCACTAAAAAATTCGAGGTTGGTAAAAAAAGGTGTAGGCGAATACGTTGAGAATGCGGTATCGTTATCTACAAGCAAACGACGGTTGGTGAGAGACGTATTCCATGTTAGAAAATAAACTGCCGTATCGTTGTACAAACTCATGTACGGATTGGGCTGATTGGCGGCACCTGCGTATTGCAAAGAGTCTAAATAGCCATCGTTGCTTCGTGCAAAAAACTCGATGAAGTCGCCGGAATTAAATGTACCGTCGGTTTCGCCAGAAACATAAATGTAATTTTCTTCGCCCCGTGCAAAGAGTTGAAAATTCCGCGGATCAATGCTTGCGAGCGAAGCACCTACCGAGGCAAGCGAATTGGCAAGCGTGGCCGAATCGAGGCGATACAAGCCATCTTGCGTGATTTTAATTTTGAGGTATTTCTGGGCATAAACAATCCACTCATTCCCAAACGTCTGTGCATTTAGACGTGGAGTAAGCAAAAGCAACAAAACAAAAATTCGTAGCAATGAACGCATGCACGTTTGTTTTGAGCCTCGCTTCGCCTTTGCCAAGTGTCATTGGCATGGGTCGGACGATTAGCGGGGCTTTTTGTTAATGTCTATACGCAACGAAAATACATTGGAATACAGCGCAACAGAATTGTCGCCAATATCGGTCAATGCATAGTCGATGGAAAATCCTTTTAAACGAAGACCAAGACCCATGTTGGGTTGAATGGTTGTAACATCTTTTCCGAACACATCTTTTGCTTTTTGCAAATTGCCTAAACCCGCACGGAGATAAATGATGTCTTTGAATCCGGCTTCAATGCCCATCAAAGGCTCCATGCTCCACAAATTTGTGCGCAGCAAAACATTGCGTTTTCCGTCAAATGTATTTACGAGGTTCACCTCGCCAAGGATTGAGAATTTTTTTCCGAGCAAAAATTTACGCGATGCGCCGAGCAACAACCGCGGCAAAGTCAATTCCAATGAATTTTCGGGAATGACATTTCCTGTTGCAGCAAATACATCTTGCATTTCGGGACTTAAATCAAAACTCCAGGCATTGAAGGTTGACGTAACATCGCGCAGTGAAGCACCTAACTTCCAGTTTTTATGGTCGTACTGCATGCCTGCATCGAAGCCAAAGCCCCAAGCTCCTGCAAAATCACCAATTTTACGACGAATGATTTTAGCATTGGCTCCAAAACGCATTCCGGGTACAAACATTTTTCGCGCATACGAAAACACAAACGCATAGTCTTGTGCAGAGAATGTAGTAATGCGATCATAGTCGATATTGCCACCCGCATCGATCAGTTGTGTCGTATTCGGAATATCGTCAACAGCAAAACGAATAACGCTTACGCCAAATGTGCTTACGCTATCTATTGGTGCTGCGATTGCGCCATAATCGTACTTGGCAATGGATGCAAAATACTCGGCATGTTGCAAGCCAACTTGAAGGTTTGATTTAACACCCAACAAACCAGCCGGATTCCAATAACCCGATGTAACATCATCGCACGAAGCAACTTGCGCTCCTGACATGCCAAGCGAACGCGCGCCAACGCCAATGGCTAAAAATTCGTTACTGTATTTAGGCGCTTGTGCCCAAACAGATGCAGCATGGACAAGCAGAACAGCGACAAGGATAATTTTCTTCAAGAGGCTCATAAACAATTGTTTAAAAATACAGATTTTGATCCGAACGACCAAAAACGGTTTTTTAACGAATATATTGTGCAAAATCGTTTGCAAACACATGCGAAAAACGCCTGCTGCCCATGCGGTTCATGTGCGAAGGGTCGGCAAAACAAGCGTCGTCGCTACACATTTCGGAATTGCTGTAATCAAACAAGCGAATGCGTTCTGCTCCGGCAAAATTGCGTACAAATTGCAACAGTGTTTCGTGGTTTGTAATATGCGCTGTCAATGCTTCATGAATGGGTGAAATCACAAACACCAATATTATGTTTCTGGCTTCACATATTTTTTTGATGCGTAGCAATTCAGCCGGAATGTGTTTTGGAATCGTTACTTCACGATTGTACAAAGCAGTAATTTCTTGTTTCAAGGAAGAACGCACGGGTGGCAAAACAGGCGTATAACCTTGTACAACGGTTGTGTCATACTGCCCCAACTTTCCGGTATAACCACGAATAGCGGCATTGATGTAACGCGTTCCGAAATAAGGCATGCTGTATGGTGCAACGTATTTGAACAAAGGAAAACGAGCATCGCGTTTGGAAATTCCTTCTTGCAATTTTTTATTCGCGAGGTAAGGGAAATAACGCGGAAACAAATACACCGTATCGGGCGGATGATCGAAGGTATGCCAATCGACATTGAGTACAACGTATTGCGGCGGTGGGCTGTTTTCGAGATACGCTTCGAATGTGGTAGCAATGAAGGGTAAGGTTGCGCCACTCATACCGATATTGAATGTTTTCAATCCGGTGGCGGAATCAAATGCGGGAGGATAGCAATGACCTTCGGCGCGTGATGAGCCGATGATTAAAATATCGCAGGGTGTTTTTTCGAGAAAGGCTTGACGCAAACGGGCAAACTCGCCTTGTTTATTTTTTCGCACACCCGTATAGAGCACTTCGCGCACAGCATAAAGCAGCGCGAGTGTGAGGACGGAATAAATCAGTGCGCGTTTCATCAGAAGTGAAAATAGATAAATTCATTGGCACTAAACTGCCCCAGTGTAAATAAGAGCAGAACAAGCACGACATAAAACATGGGTCGAAGAAACGTTATGTACACCTTGGATTTTTTTTCGGGCGAAAATTCTTCGTGTGCTTCTTTTGCAAAAAGTAAAGCGATCATCAACCCCGCTAAGGCGAGTGGAAACAAATCGTTTAAATAACGCAATTCCCAAAACGCTCTGGTGATGTGCCAATCGAAACTAAAAATGCGTTCGTAAAAAACACCTAAATCGTGCGTGGATTGGGCGCGGAAGGCAATGAGCGAAAGTGTATGAAAAGTAAGGAGGTAAATCCAACCCGCCCAGCGCAGTCGTTTCAATGCGCCAAAGCGCTCCACAACAAGTATTTCGATGATGTAAAAAACACCATGCATCGCGCCCCAAAGCACAAACGTCCATGCTGGCCCATGCCAAAATCCACTGATGATAAACGTGAGAAATAAATTGAGCAACCAACGCGGACGCGAACAACGGCTTCCACCCAAACCGATATACAAATAATCGCGAAACCAAGTAGTCATCGAAATGTGATTGCGTGTCCAAAATTCGCGCAGCGATGTTGACAACAGTGGCCGTTTCCAGTTGAGTTGCAATTCAACCCCAAAGAAACGCGCTACACCAGTAGCGATATCCGTATAACCTGAAAAATCGGCATACACTTGCACCACAAAAAAGAATCCGGCAACCAACAAAGTCAAGCCCTGATAGGTTTCCGGCGCATCGAAAACAGGATTAACAAAATCGGCAAGCCGATCGGCGATCGCAATTTTTTTGAAAAATCCCCAGACAATTAATCGTACCGATCTAAAAAAAACAGCTTCGTTTAACGGTTTTGGCTGAAGTAATTGCGGCATCAAATTGCCGTAACGCTCTACCGGCCCTGCAACAAGTTGTGGAAAGAACGAAACATACAATGCAAAATTGGTCAGGCTTTTTTCGGGCTTTTGTTTGTTTCGATAAATATCAATCGTGTAACTCATCGACTGAAATGTATAGAACGACAAACCAGCAGGGATCACCCAATTTTGAATCAAGTTGTTGGTCGATCCAAAAAGTTCCATTCCCGTATTCCAAAATAACGCACCGTATTTAAAAACGGCCAATACACCGAGATTGATCGCCACACTTAAGACCAACCATTTTTTGCGCGTGGGTGGTGTTGCTGAAAGACTAATCTGTTGTCCAATAAAAAAATCGAAACACGTGGTGGCGAGCAGCAAAATGGCAAACCAAGGATGAACGAAACTGTAAAAAAAATAACTTGCGCCGAGGAGGAAATAATTTCGAAAATCACCATCAAGCAATCGCCAGACCAGCAATACAAGTGGAAAAAATAAAAGAAAAGAAAGGGAATTGAATTGCATAGGCGACAACTACAAAGCTAGGAAATGTCGGGCAAGAAATTCCGGTTACAAATGTTTGCCAGCGTAATAAAAAACGGCAAGCCAAACCAATCCTTTAATCAGGAAAAATAAAAACCCGAGCAATCCGATGCGTTTGAGATAAAGGATAATGCGGTCGCGGTTCATCACGCAAATATAGGTATTGCGCCTCAAGAAAGATACGGTTCAA
This sequence comes from Bacteroidota bacterium, assembly GCA_013298545.1. Lineage (GTDB taxonomy): Bacteria > Bacteroidota > Bacteroidia > Palsa-965 > Palsa-965. The sequence continues at coordinate 41,863 of JAAFIA010000007.1, forward strand.
AAAGTCGATTATTCAAAAAGATTAACCCTTAAATCGCAGGCGCATTCAGCACGGCGCAAATTTTATGCGCCAAAACCTCCCCGATTTTTTGGTGGCTTTCAAAAGTCCATCCCGCAATGTGTGGCGTAAGGATAACGCGATCTGATTGAATGAGGTATTGGAAAGGTTCGGGTAATTGCGATGCATCCAAATCTTCAAACGAAATTTTCTCATATTCCAACACATCGAGACAAGCCCCCCGCACCGTCCCGCGCTCCACATGTTTTACCAAATCTGCTGTATTCAACACTTTCCCACGCGAGGTATTGATGAGCCAAATGGATTTTTCAAATCGACTCAAAAACGCATCATCGATCATGTATTGCGTTTCCTCTGTAAGCGGAACATGCACACTCAATACATCCGCCTCTTTAAAAATCGTTTGCAATTCAACTTCCTCAACACCATCGCCACCAAATCCTTTTTTGTATTTATCGTACACGAGCACCCGCACACCAAACCCGCGTAGGCGCTGCACAAATGCCGTTCCCATATTTCCGTAACCAATTACGCCAACTGTTTTTCCACCCAATTCATATCCCCGATTACCTTCGCGAATCCAAATGCCCTTGCGCACTTCCCGATCTGCTCTGCACACATTGTTCATCAACGCCAATAACATCCCTATTGCTTGTTCGCCAACAGCATCGCGGTTTCCTTCGGGCGCATGTACACAACGAATGCCTTTGCTTTCGGCATAAGCCACATCGATATTTTCCATGCCCGCACCCGCGCGTGCAATGCAACGCAACGTTGTACCCGCATCGATAAATGCCGCATCGAGTTTAAACCGGCTACGAATAACAACCGCTTGATAATTGGGAAGTATGTTGAGCACATCTGCTTTGGGCAAATCGTAACACGCTTCGCAAACAAAACCTGCTTGTTGAAGCACGTCCATCATCACCGGATGATTGCTATCGAGAAATAAAATACGCGGCTTCATGTTAAAGCAATGATCCTTCTAGTAAAGCAACAGCAGCAGTGAAGTAAATAATCAATCCCGTTACATCCACTAAGGTTGCAACAAACGGCGCCGAAGCAACCGCCGGATCGAATCCTAAACGTTTTAAAAGCAAAGGCAACAACGATCCAGTAAGACAACCCAACAACACCACACTCAGCAACGAAATACCAACCGTTATGCCAATGAGTGGCCAATGCGGACCATAATCTTCTACAAAATTGGACCATAGAGCAACACGGAGAAAACCAATCACACCAAGGATAGAACCAAGTACAAAACCCGATAAAAATTCTTTCCGCGTAATGCGCCACCAATCGCTGATTTTAATTTCGCCCAAAGCCAGCGCACGAATGATGAGCGAAGTTGCTTGCGAACCACTATTTCCTCCACTCGAAATAATCAATGGAACAAAAATGGCAAGTATGACCGCGCGATGAATCTGATCTTCAAAAAAACTCATGGCCGAAGCCGTCAATGTTTCGCCCACAAAAAGCACAATCAACCAACCCACACGCTTGCGAATCATTTGCCAGAATGGCGTTGTCATGTAGGGCTCTTCGAGTGCTTCCACACCACCCATTTTCTGAACGTCTTCCGTATTCTCTTCACGCATCACGTCAACCACATCATCAACCGTAATGCGACCAACTAAGCGACCAAGACTATCTACAACTGGCGTTACCACCAAATCGTATTTATCCATGAGCTTGGCCACTTCTTCGGCAGGCGTGTTGGTACGCACACTATACACTTCTGGATCGTATATCTCTTTAACAGGCGTACTGAGTGGCTTGGTCAACAAACTTTTCAGCGAAAGCAAACCAACCAAACGATCTTCCTCATCAACAACATAAATGGTATAAATCGTTTCAACTTCTTCGGCTTGCCGACGCATTTCGCGCACAGCTTCGCGAATGGTAACATGCACATGCACCTTGACCAATTCTTTCCCCATCAAACCACCCGCCGAATCGGGGTCGTAATTGAGGAGATCGACAATATCACTGGCTTGGCCTAAATCTTCAACGTGCGAAAGAACCTCGTCTTGTTGCGCGTCGGGAAGATCAGCTAGAACGTCGGCAGCATCATCCGAATTTAGATTATCGATGAGTTGCTCGGCAATTTCTTGCGGCGTAAGGCTTTCTAAGACGGCTTCGCGGTTATCATCTTCGAGCAAGAGCAAAGCTTCGGCGGCAACCTCTTCTTCGAGGCAGCCATACGCCATAACAATCTCGTCTTGTTCGAGTGAATTTAAAACTTCGGCAGCATCGGCCGGATGGAGTTCTTTCAGTTGATCGCGCACGAAATCCAGATCGCCCGAAGTGAGGGCAATACGCAGATCGTCGAGGTAAACATCACTGAGTTGAAAAGCCATACGGAAGAACGGAAAAAATGATTTGCCGAGATCCTGCGCTCAAAAGCGGTGCAAAGGTAGGGCTTTTGCGGAAAGATTGTGTTAAGCCTAAAAATTGCTTATTGCTCTTAATCGAAATCGGTTATTCCTGACCAGCGCGAATCCATTTCGGAACTTCAGGTGCTTGATACGTTTCCATTTGTTGCAATAAATCTGCGGGATCATTACTAACGAGCAACATGCGTTGATTGATTGCTTTGAGCAATCCTTTATCAACCATTGTTTGGATGAATGCCAGTAATTCGTTGTAATACCCATCGGTATTGAGCAAGCCAATTGGTTTTTGATGCAAACCCAATTGTGCCCAAGTCAACATTTCGAATAATTCTTCTAGTGTTCCAAAGCCGCCCGGAAGGGCGATGATGCCGTCGCTCAATGCACTCATTTTCATTTTGCGTTCGTGCATGCTTTCGACCAAAATCAATTCTGTCAACTGCTCGTGCGCAACTTCTTTGGAGCTTAAAAAATGAGGCAATACACCAATGACTGTTCCTTGGTGTTTCAAAACGGCATCGGCCACAGCGCCCATGAGACCGATTTTAGCACCGCCATACACCAATCCGATATTTTTCTGAGCAAGCAAGGCGCCGAGTTCGTGCGCTTGCCTTTCATACTTTTTTTCTGTGCCAAAACTTGATCCGCAAAAGACAACAATACGTTTCATGTTAATCGGTTTTGAGTTCGTTGTTGCGTTCGAGCATATTGGTCAATGCCACAAAATCGGCAACCGAAAGACGTTCGGCGCGCAAGGTAAAAACCGGATCACCAATAAATTCAGGTTTTACCCGAAACGCATGAAGCGCATTGCGCAATGTTTTACGCCGTTGATTGAAGGCTGCTTTCACAACGGCAACAAATAAGGTTTCATCGCAAGCCAATGCGCTAGTCGCATTTCTACGCAAACGAATAACGGCTGACTTTACTTTAGGCGGTGGCGAAAAAACGTGTTCGTGAACGGTAAACAAATAACTGATATCGTACCAAGCTTGAAGCAAGACACTGAGAATACCATACGTTTTTGAGCCGGGTTTTGCCGCAACGCGCTCGGCTACTTCTTTTTGAAACATGCCCGCACATTCGGGAACACGGTGGCGGTTTTCGAGTACCCGAAATAAAATTTGCGAAGAAATATTGTAGGGGAAATTTCCAATCACCGCAAATGGCTCATTATTGAATTGTGTATCCAAGTCGAAGCGTAAGAAATCGCCGGAGATGATGCGCGGGCGCAATTCGGGATAATGTTCTTCGAGATAAGCAACCGAATCGCGATCCAGTTCAATCACGGAAGTTTCAATGTCTTCGCGCGTAAGCAAGTGTTTGGTCAAAACACCCATGCCCGGACCAATTTCGAGCACGTGGCGGTATTGCCCATTGGGTTCAAGTGTCTGCGAAATTTTTCGCGCGATGTTTTCATCGCGAAGAAAATGTTGGCCGAGGTGTTTTTTGGCGCGTACCGTCATGTGTTAATTCCAAATTTTTTCTTTGTCCCAATCCGTATAAAAACCCATTTTCTGAATGTCGATATCGGGATATTGCTCAAATAATAGTTGCAAGCGTGATTTCAATGTATTATGCATCGAAGTCGATTTCACCAGCTGTTGAAGGCAACACAACGTTACAAACAATTTCCGAACATCGATAGGGATATTTGCATCTATCAGTCTTCTATTTTTTTTAGTGGGTAACATGGGTTGTTTTACCAAATTCCGTCGCCAAAGCAATCCATGGTGAGCACAAATATTTCTGATATAACTCAATGCTGCCAACCAAGACTCCAAATAATCAGGAATCGTCCCAAAATAACTAGCAATGTTTCTTTTTTCTTCCGAAGATTTTAGCTGCTTATAGATCTTAGAAAGTTTCCCAAACGAAATTGACTCCATCGTGATCCAAGATGGTGGCAATTCGGCATTGGGTGGAATGGAATAATGATTGAAATACTGTTTCACAAACGGATGGTCGCAATCTTTGTGGCAATCTGTTTTAATGAATGAAATCAAATCATCGTGTGAATCGTAACCCGTTGTTTGATCGATGATTTTCACAACAAAATTCGCTTTGTCCAAAAACCAAGTTGCCCCATGGCGAAGCGAATAGACATTGACCAATTGTGTACGAAGGGCAATTTCGATTTGACTAGTATAGTCAAATATCAGCAAGCGCATGGCAAAGTCAAAATCGTAGAGTTGGATAACCTTATCGAAATGCGTAGCTGGTTTAAATTCTTTTTTAAAACCTGTATCTTGTTGTGGCAGATAAAAGGAAACAAAATAGGATTTAAGCCTTTGGTAACTAATCCGATTTAACTGTTTTTCGATGGTTTTCAAATCGGCATCCGTTTCGATGCTCAATTTTCTGGTTTTAAGAAGTTCAATCTGTTCTGCGATTGACAAAGGTGGCTTTGAATACAACATAAAAAATCAATAAATAAACAATAACACAAAATCTAGTACCTATCTCTATATAAAAAAAAGAAGCCTAACTGATGCGCATGTTTGGAGAACCAAACCTAGGCGTGTTAGGCGTTGTTGATGCAAATGTACTACTTTTTTTGATCCATGCAAGTTTTTTTTCGTTTTTTTTTGCGTTTGGGAGGCATTGATTGTAAAATACAATCAATCTATTTTTTCCAACAAGGTCCGAAAGGCAACAAATTTTTCTTTGTACCGCTCGGTGTGTTCTTGCTGCAAGCGCGGCATAAACTGATCGCGGTAACGAACAATATCATCCATGCTGTTTGCTTGATACTGTATGGAATACGAAGTGCCTTGTTCTTCTTCGACCAAAACTTTAAAGATATTCCCTTGTATAAAACAACCAGTTGCAACCACATCTGGAATGTGTATAGTTTTCATCCAGTGCAGCCATTCTTCGCGCACACTGTTATCGATATTGACGGTAACGTTATAAATAATCATAGTTAGAAATATTAATTAGCCTTTGCCGGTGATGAGTTTTTTAATGCCGTTGAGTTTCATCAAGGCTTCAACAGGCGTAAGGGTATTGATGTCTGTATTTAAAATTTCTTCGCGAATTTGTTCGAGCATCGGATCGTCGAGCTGGAAGAAACTGAGTTGCAGGGCATCGTCATTTTTTTCTTTCCTTGCAGAAGCGGGTGCGCTCATCAACTCGTCGCCGCTATGCGATTTTTCAAGTTGCGCCAGCACATCATTGGCGCGATCAACAACACGGCGTGGCATACCGGCCATTTTCGCAACGTGAATACCAAAACTGTGTTCGCTTCCACCTTGCACCAGTTTGCGTAGAAAGATGACTTTATTCCCAACTTCTTTAACGCTTACATTGAAATTGCGAATCCGCGAAAAACGTCCGGCCATTTCATTCAGCTCGTGGTAATGCGTTGCAAACAATGTTTTCGCACGATTGACGGGTTGTTCATGAATGTATTCGGCAATGGCCCAAGCAATGGAAATACCATCGTATGTACTTGTACCCCGTCCAATTTCGTCGAGCAGAATTAAACTACGCGCCGATAAATTATTGAGAATACTAGCCGTTTCATTCATCTCCACCATGAATGTCGATTCGCCAGAAGAGATGTTATCGCTTGCGCCTACGCGGGTGAAAATTTTATCCACCAACCCAATTTCGGCATGAGAGGCAGGAACAAAACTTCCGATTTGCGCCATGAGCACAATCAGGGCGGTTTGGCGCAACAAAGCAGATTTACCGGCCATATTCGGACCCGTAATCATTAAAATTTGTTGTGCTTCGGGATCAAGGTAAATATCATTTGCGATGTAGGGTTCGCCAGCGGGAAGCAATTGTTCAATCACCGGATGGCGGCCACTTTTAATATCAACCACATAACCTTCGTTGATGTGTGGACGTACATAATTTTGCTGTTGCGCAAGAGCCGCAAATCCGCACAGGCAATCGATCCGTGCAAGCAATGCAGCATTTTTCTGAATGGGTAAAATCCAATCGGCCAGTGCGGCTACGAGTGCTTGGTAGAGGCGTACTTCGATGGCTAGAATTTTTTCTTCTGCGCCAAGAATTTTCTCTTCGTATGTTTTTAATTCTGGTGTGATGTAACGCTCGGCATTGACGAGTGTTTGCTTGCGAATCCAATCAACGGGAACTTTGTCTTTGTGTGCGTTGGTAACTTCTAAATAATAGCCAAACACATTGTTGAAAGCAACTTTGAGCGAAGGAATTCCGGTGCGTTCGCTTTCGCGTTGTTGAATTTTAAGTAGGAAATCTTTTCCAGAAAAAGCAAGCTGGCGCAATTCATCAAGTTCGGGATCGAGGCCATCGGCCATCACACTTCCTTTGTGAACAAGCATGGGCGGCTCGGGATTTAGCTCGCGGGTGATGCGTTCGCAAATGCTGGCACACGATTGAATTTGCGCAGCGATTTCTTGAATACGTGCGTTGTTTACTTGCTTACAGGCGGTTTCAACAACAGGCAAGGTTTCGAGTGCGCGACGCAACTGAACCAGTTCGCGCGGGTTGATACGTGCGGCGGCGGCTTTGGCCACGAGCCGTTCGAGGTCGCCACAAACTTTTAATTGTTCGGCAAGTGTTTCGCGTAATTCAGAAAATTCTTGAAACGCTTGAACCAATTCGAGCCGTTCGTTGATGGGCTGTAAATCTTTGAGTGGCAAAGCGAGCCAACGCTTGAGCAAACGCGCGCCCATCGGCGAAACCGTGCGATCAATCACATCAACGAGTGTACGCGCATTTTCGTTTGGCGAATAAAACAGTTCGAGGTTGCGAATGGTAAAACGGTCGAGCCAAACATATTTTTCTTCTTCGATGCGTGCAAGCGTGGCAATGTGTTGCACCCGATCGTGTTGTGTTTCGGCGAGGTAATGTAAACTTGTTCCGGCAGCAACAATGCCCATCGGAATATTTTCGACACCAAATCCTTTGAGCGAATTGGTAGAAAAATGTTTTTGTAAAATCTCTTGGGCGAAGTCTGTTGTAAAAACCCAATCTTCTAAACCAAACGTGATGAATTTATCGCCAAAATGTTCTGTAAATAATTTACGCTTATTTTTTTGAAACAAGACTTCGCTTGGACGAAAATTCTGAAGGAGTTTATCGATGTAATCGTGTGTTCCTTGCGCGCATAAAAATTCGCCGGTAGAAATATCGAGAAAAGCGACACCGCTATTTTTTTCTTCGATGTGAATGGCGGCAAGGAAATTATTGGAGCGATGATCGAGTACTTTTTCATTGTACGAAACGCCAGGTGTAACAAGTTCAGTTACGCCGCGTTTGACAATGGTTTTGGTCATTTTCGGATCTTCGAGTTGGTCGCAGATGGCTACACGCAATCCTGCGCGCACAAGGCGGGGCAGATAGGAATCGAGCGAATGGTGAGGAAAACCGGCCAACTCAATATGCGATGCGGATCCATTGGCGCGGCGTGTGAGTACAATGCCTAAAATCGAAGAGGCGCGAACAGCGTCTTGCCCAAAAGTTTCGTAGAAATCGCCCACACGAAATAACAATAGCGCATCGGGATAACGTGCTTTGATGGAATTGTATTGTTTCATCAAAGGTGTTTCCGAACCGTCTTTTGCACTTGCTTTTCCTTTGGCCATAGACCGCGAAAATACCGTGAAAAGCCCGTGTTTGCGGCAAAAGTTTTTAACAGATGTTGATTAATCGCCCAAAACAGCATATATGCGACATTCGACTTCTCTTTACATGCACTATTTCGCGAGCATATACAAGCCTCTTAGCTGTATTCATCGGCAATATGTAGCTCTGATCGAGAATGATTTGCAGGAAAAATAGCTAGCAAAAACCGCAAATACTTTATTTATACTCTAATTTACTTAATTCGATGATATTGTTCTAAATTGCATCTGCCTTCTACGGTTAAAAGCAAGTTCCAAACAAATAATTCGATCATGATAATCCGTAACGCTGTTTTATTTGCTGTGCTAGAAAAAAAGAGTTTTAAAATTGGTCTTACTTTTTTCTTTCTGCTTATATGCGCTCAACAGATTTTTGCGCAAACAAATCGTGGCGAGACGTTTTTCAGCCTTGGTGGAAGCGGTGTTAATGGTGGTGGCATCAACTTCATGGTCGATCATAAATTGAAAAAAAACGCAAGCATGGGTCTTGGATTTACACACACCTTTTTTGGAAAAGGAATGATGCGAGAAAATATATCCTGGCGCATACTTTTTAATTCAGACTTTACCAAACCTGCTGTTTTATTCATCGGCATGCGCTTGGGTGCGAGCTACTGGTGGTCAAACGGGGCAGCAAACTCATATAGTTTATTAGGTCTTCAAACAGTAAAAGCCGGTTCAGTTTACCCATCAGCACAAGTTCTTGCTGGTCTTCGTTACCTTTGGAATAATGGAATTGGTTTTCATATCGAAGGAGGGATTGGTTCGCCATACCTTGTAGCCGCTGGATTAAGTGCTAATTTTAGGTATCTCGGAAAGAAAAACAGAACTACTGATTCTACTATTGAAAAGGGAAACAGCACAACCGAGCCACCAGTTAAAAAGCCCCGTGCTTCAATGTTTCCGGTAGAACGAAAAAATGTTATCAAACTCAACCTAAGTTCATTTGCTCTTATTCCTTCGGTTTCGTATGAACGCTATCTTTCAAAAAACATGACACTTGAAGTTGGCGGCTCATTTCAACCCCAAAAATCATGGATTCAGTCAGTTGAGGTGGCTTCTGATACGGGGCGACATTTGTACGAATCGGATTCCTTACATCAAGTACTGAAAGCATTTGTGCAACTTCGTTTTTACTTACTTCCCGAACGTTATCTTGTACCCAAGGGGTTGTATGTTGGTGCAATCTCGACCTACATAAACCGCCAAATACTGGTCAATGTAGAGGATCTTTCTGCCGTTCCCGATTCGCGCAATTTCGATTACACCAGAGCAAGCGTTTTTTGGGGTGCGGGTTTGACGATCGGTTATCAGCATATTTTCGCCAATCGTTTTGCCATTGATGTGTATGGCGGTAGGATGTTGGGTTTAACCTATCCCAAGCCTTTGCGTTATGTGGATAGCCGGATTTCGGAATCGGATTTTGAAAACTATTTCGGCACGCATCTTAACGGCGGTAGTAACAATTCTAATTTGATTGTTTTCCGAATAAACATCGGTTACAATTTTTGAAAATACCGGTATTGTTTCGAGATGTTTGTCCATTTTATTTTTCGTATTTTTTTTTGCTACGCTTAGAAGCAGCAAAAGCACAACATTGGGCTTACCTTTGTAGCCTAATTTTTAAACCCTATGATTGTATCAATTATCGGCTGTGGCAACATGGGACTGGTTTATGGTCGTTCCTTTTTGCGCTACAATATTGTAAAACAAGAAAATTTATTGCTCGCCGAAAAAAACGAGATGCGCCGCGACGAGCTACGCAAACTCAACATCGGTGAAGTAACCGTTGCCGACGATCCTGCTGTTTTTAATGCAGATGTGGTTATACTGGCTGTAAAACCACAAGACTTTAGCGAGCTTGCTCCAAAACTCAAAGGAAAATTTCGGCCACAAGCGGTTATCGTGTCCATCATGGCGGGCATTCAGATTGCGCAGTTGGAAGAGGCTTTGGGTACTACGGCCATTGTTCGGGCCATGCCCAATTTGGGTGTAGAAGTAGGTATGGGCATGACTGGTTTTAGTGCTCATTTGTCGGTTTCGCTCAATCAGGTGCGGCGCGTGGAGCATTTGTTATCAACCACCGGACGAACGGTATTTTTTGAAGACGAATCGTTGCTCAATGGTGTAACGGCGCTGAGTGGAAGTGGGCCAGCATATTTTTTCTATATCGTGCGTGCTATGGTTGATGCCGGAAAAGCGATGGGGCTATCAGAAGTTGAAGCGGTTACTTTAGTGAAACAAACCATGCTCGGCTCGTTTCATTTGATTAACAATGCGGGTAAGCCTTACGAAGAATTAATTAGTTCTGTTGCCTCAAAAGGTGGAACAACGGAAGCGGCTTTATCTATTTTTGAAAAACGTGGTTTGCACGAAGCATTGATTGAAGGCATCTTGCGGGCGGAAGAGCGCGCGGAAGAACTTTCGCATTAATTCATTTCTATATAAATACAAAACGCTTCGCTGCATGGATAGCAGCGAAGCGTTTTTTGTTTGGGGATGTTTGTGTTAGATGCTCAAGTGCAAACCAGCACTGAATGGGTACATTTTAGGACCGCGGTTTTCTTTGAAGAACGTTGACATATCGTAGTTAGCAAAGAGGGTGAAATTGCCGTAACCGATGCGGGCTGTTGCGCCATAACGGAATGGATTGACATTGAAATCGTCTTTGGTTTTACGTTTTTGCTCGTCGCCGTTTACTTCAAATTCTTGTTTGAGGCGGTTACGGAAAATATTGTAGCCAACAGTGCCACCGATACCGATATGGAAATTATTTTTCTCTTTTTTGCTGGTATTGAATTCGAGCATCAACGGAACACGTACGAAAGTTGTTTTGAGTTTGTTTTTGCTAAAGTCATAGCCTTCTTCAATTGCAACGGGTTGATCGGTATTGGCTTGAAGGGTTACATTTTTGCGGAAAGCGTAGCTGTTCCAATCGAGGCCAATTCCGGTAACGAGGTTGATGTGATTTTGATAAATATGGATATTGTATTGTGCGATGTTCCAAGAAAAGCTGCGTGAACGGGCATAATCGAGTTCTAAAAAATCGTAGCCTTGTGGCAATGCAATGGTATTTTGTGGATTTAAAAATCCGTTTACGCCAATATCTAAACCTTCCCAGTATTTGAATTTAGAATCGCTAGTAATTTTACATTGGAGTGAATCTTCGCAAGCGATGGCAGGTGTGAATGCGCTCAGGGCAAGTGCGAGGGTGGCGAGGATGGTGTATGAAGTTTTCATGGTAATTCGTTTTTATGGGTTGAATGTTTTGTTTCTTTTTTAGCGAACCAGCTTGATCAGGGCGGTTTCATGCATAAGACTTTGCTCGAAGTCGATTTGTTACAGCTTTTTTCATTTTCTTTCAAAAAACCTTATTTAACAAGGCTTTCAGAGGCTTGCCGAAACAAACATTTCTTCCTGTACATTTGCACCATGCAAAAATTAAGCATGGACGACTTGCACCGGAAGAGTCCCGAAGAGTTTCGGCAATCGGAAAAAACACCCTTGTTGATTCTGCTAGATAACGTGCGGAGTTTAAACAATGTGGGATCTGTTTTCCGTACATCGGATGCGTTTCTGCTTCATTCGATCGTGTTGTGTGGCTATACCGGAACACCACCGCACCGCGACATTCAAAAAACGGCGTTGGGAGCCACAGAAACGGTAGCATGGCAATACGAAGCAGATATTCTGGAGGCCATGGAAAAATTAAAACAGGACGATTGGGAAATTTGGGCGGTGGAGCAAGCTAGCACCAGCATAAACCTAAACAACTTCCAAATGACTAAAGGCAAAAAGTATGCGCTTGTATTTGGAAATGAAGTGGAGGGTGTTCAGCAAGCGGTTATTGATCGGTGTGCTGGCTGTATTGAGATTCCGCAGCAAGGCATGAAACATTCGTTAAACATTTCAGTGAGTGCAGGAATCGTGGTGTGGGAATTATGGAAACAAACGCAAGCTGTAGAATAATTATTTTCTTGTGGCTTGTTTGGATTTCGGGGCTTTTAAGGAAGTATCAACCGCTTTCTTCTCCTTGCGTTTCAGGGCATAATAGTCGCTGTACATCTTTTGGAGTTTGGTATTAACCTTATTGGTGTATTCTTTATCGTAAACAAATTTTTTATCGTACGGCTTGAAGCTAATCCGTGCAATTGGTTTTTCGAGAACGGAAACATCCAGTCCATTGATTTTTTCGAAGATATCAATATCAAATGTAAATTGATACGTCTTGCGGCAATCGAGTGGAACATGCGTGTCAACAATGACCATCTTTTCGACATAACCAACTTTGCTAATGTGCATCATAAACCGACGATCGAGTGGTAATTTAAATGCTAGACGGCCTTTACTATCGCAAATTCCATCGATTACTTTTGTTCCTGTTTCATTGCTTACCCAAACACGCGCATCGGCAAGGCCGGGTTTATCTTCTTGTTTTTGTTGTCCTTTAAATTCCAAAACGCGACCACGCATGTCGAGATGAAATTCATCTACAACGAGTGTATCTTCATTTGATGTATAAGTTGAAACGTCAGTAGTTGGGCGGCTTGCTGTAAGGCCGATATAGGCCACAAGTAAACCAAAGAACATAGTTAAAAGTCGCATGATTGGGTCTAGCTTAATTCTTTCAAATATACGCCCGTATCGACGTATGGTTTCATTATTCATAGGGAAATTATCAACGTATGCTTAAAAACAAAACTCCCCGCCAATGGCGAGGAGTTTTTAACCTTGGGGGCCAGGATCAGCTTACTGAATGAGTGATTTGAATTCTGAATTTTCGCGTAATTTCAAGAATTCTGCATCGTTTTTAGCTTTTTCTTTCAACGAACCGTCTTTCGAAATTGCAGAACGGAGGTTGTTGATGACCATTTCTTGGTTGCCTTTGCGAGCACCAATAACGGCTTTGAGGTAATAAGTCAGAGCGTCTTCTTTTTCAGGGCTTGCATCAAGTGTTGTCAAAGCACCATCGAGATCGCCAGCCAATACTTTTGCAAGTGCTGCGTTGAAGCTTTTGCTTGCACCGAATTTGGTTGTAGCGTCTGAGTATGCACCGTTTTGAATGTCGATGATACCGAGGTTGTAGCTTACTTCAGGACCAGCAGAGCCAGCTTTTTCAAGCGTTTCTTTTGCTGATTTACGATCACCAGACCAGCGCATAACAATGGCTTGGTTATTCATGATGATTGGGTTGTTTGCAGAAAGTTTAGCCGCTTTATCGAACTGTGATTTTGCATCCTGCAATTTATTTTGTTGGAGGTAAATGCAACCAACGTTGTTAGCACAACGCCAATCGTTTGGATACATGCGTTCTGCTGATTTGTAGAACGTCAATTTTTCGTTGATGTCTGTTGTTAATGTTGCAGCGTAAAGGATTTCTTCAACAGAAAGACTATCAGCGCTTGTGCGTGCAAGTTGGAGAATGCGCTCATCAGAGCGGCCAATTTCCATCGCGTTCATGGTGATTACAGAACGACGGAGTTTAGGAAGAATATCTTTTGCAATTTCTTCGTAAGTAGCTGCCATGTTCTTGATTTCGCGCTCGCGTTGTTCGTTGTCTGAATATTGTGTGAGAACGCGAAGGATGAGTTCTTTGTCTTTAATAGAAGACTTTTGCATCATCTCTTGGAAACCAGGCCAATCTTCAGCAGTTGTTTGCTTTTGATAGAACGCATCGTTTTGAGCAGCAGGCAATGGATTCTTTTTATCGCTGTATTTTGCTTTGAGTGCTTTTTGGGTAGCGGTAAAACGTTCTTCAGCAAGGTTGCTGTTGATCGAAAGTTCGCCATCAGGAGAAGCGTAAGAAGATACGGTTGCGTTTTTGAACTCGTATTTCTTGCCCATGCCCATTTTCACGAAATCGTTGAGTGGGGTCATGCCTTCGCCAGTCATTTCGTTTGCACGTACAGCAGAACGATTGATTTCGAAGTACATTTTACCTTCGGCAGAACGTGGAATAACGCGCTGAAATTGGTCTTTACCGATGATTGATTTATCGTCGTTCTTAACAAGATAAGGTGTAACGATTGTTCCTTCACCAATTTTATGCGTTGGCATATCTTTGGTTTTGCTTTTTACTTGGCCAGTAGCATCAACCACTAAAGAAGCATTGAGCATATCAGGTGTGTAAGGAACTTTATCGTTGTAGGTGAATGATCCACCTGTTTTGTAATTGATTTTCTGACCAGTTCCAATGGCTTTTTCGCCAAGAAGGGTTGCTGATTTGAATTTGTGGTCGCCGAGTTTTGGTGTTACTGTCAAAACGGCTTTTTTAGCGAAATACTTCGGTGGGTAAGTCACCGTAATGGTAACGGCTACGCTGTCGCCGTGCATTTCACAAGGATTTGGTGTTACATTGTAAACAACCGTCGGTTCCTTTTTGGCCATTTTCTTGAGACCTGTGCAAGATGTAAAACCGATAGCGGCCATCGCAGCGAGACCCAGAATGTGAAGCTGATACTTTCTCATGTTGTGGTTGGTGTATTTCCAGTTTTAGGATACGGCGCAAAAATAACTAAATTATCCAAACAGCAAAGTCTTAATTTGTTACGATCTGATAATTGCTTCAAATCAGCACTAAAAATTAGACTATTTCATGCAATCCTGGAGAAAAATTGTTTTCGAGCAGTGCCTTTGTACGTTGAAACAGCAAATTAGGTTCGGTTTCTGGTTTTGTGAGCCATAATACTGGAATTTCACGCTCGGTTTGAAAGTAAGTGCGGTATTCTTTTTCTACACGTTCTAAATAAGCTGCTTGTATTTCTTGTTCATAGTCGCGCCCTCGTTTACCAATATGCCCAAGCAAATGTTCGGTATTCCGGTGCAAATAGATGATAACATCGGGTTTGGGCATGGATTTGGTCAAAACAGCATAAAGCCGCTCGAAAAGCTGTAATTCTTCATCTCGGAGATTGACACGCGCAAATACCAACGATTTGGCCCAGAGGTAATCGGAAACAATAAAGCTCCCGTTTTGAACACAATCCATCACCTGCTGCACCCGATCTTCTAAAAATGACAATTCTACCGTAAACGCATAGCGCTCTTGATTTTTATAAAACAAGGGGAGAAACGGATTGTCTTCAAAGCGTTCGGGCATAAAAACAGCTCCCGTTTCGGCTACTATGCGTTGTGCAAGTGTACTTTTCCCGGCACCAATATTGCCTTCAATTGCAATGTAGGAATGCTTCATGGTGCTAAGGTATCGAAATCGTATAATTTCAAGGGGGTGGTGTCTGAACACAGAGGCAGCAACTCCGCTAGCGTTTTTTTCAAAACCGGATGCCGTAAATTCCCTGCAAGATCGACTAAGGGTTGCAGCACAAAAATACGCTCGTGCAGGTAGGGATGCGGAATTTTTAATTGTTCTTGATCCACAATTTCTTGATCCCAGAGTAAAATGTCAAGGTCGATGATACGCGGCCCCCAATGTATTGTGCGAATACGCCCCATCTCACGTTCAATGCGCAAGAGTTCTGTTAACAGTTCTTCCGGATTTATGGTAGCCTTCAATTCCACTACTTGATTGAGAAAATCGGGTTGGTCGGTTTTACCCCAAGCACCTGTTTCGTAACAAGGGGAAACTGCGTTTACCCAAACACCCGAAATGCCCGCTATCAGGCGAACCGCATGGCGCAGATTGGCTTCGCGGTTTCCAAGATTTGTCCCTAAACCAATAAAGATATGTGTACTTAACGTTTGCACCCGACAAAAATACAGCAGAAATTCATCTGTCGTTTTAAAATAAAACGAAGGCCAAGAACGACCTGATGAATAAGTAACTGTTTAAATTTTATCCTTTGATTTTGTTATGTGTCTTTTTGCACCATACTTCGTTGCGTTTTTCGACCGTAGCAGCTCCGCTATGGCCTTCAAAACGCGCCTCGTCTGGCACAAAAATCCATCATAACAATTCTCAAAAACAAATTTTAAACAGTTACTAAGCAAACACGAAAACTTTTTGAAGAGCCTGATAATCGTTTGTTCCGTGTAAATTCGCACCTGATTTATTTTTAAACTCATTCTCTCATGAAATCTTTTTTTGGTTCTCTTCTTGGCGCATTGGTTGGTGTTATTTTCACCGGACTCATTGCCATTTTTGCCATCGGCGGCATGCTTTCTTCGGCATTCAAAAACGACAAAGAACCTTTTGCGCTGAAACCCGCAAGCATTCTACATCTCAAGTTAGATGCTCCTATCATTGATCGACACAACGAAGAAGGCTTTTCGGGTCTTGCGGCTTTTCGTGGCGAGAAAAAAAATACCGGACTTGATTACATCATCAAGCAACTCAAAAAAGCCCAAAAAGACGAACGCATCAAAGGTGTTTTTCTGGAAGGATCAAACATCGAAGCGGGAATGGCAACTACCGAAGAATTGCGTAATGCCCTTTTGGATTTCAAAAAATCTGGAAAGTTTATTTATAGCTACGGCGAGACGTATTCCCAAAAAGGATATTACCTGAGCAGTGTTTCGGATAAAATATTCATTCACCCTGAAGGTGGACTTGATTTTAAAGGATTGAGCGCGCAGATCATGTTTTACAAAAAGATGTTGGAAAAACTAGACATTCATGTGCAGATTTTCCGTCACGGAAAATTCAAAAGTGCGGTTGAGCCATTTGATCTTGAAAAAATGAGTACCCCAAACCGCGAACAAACCATGACCTATATCGGATCGTTGTGGAATCAGATGTTGAAAGGAATTGGCAGTACACGAAAAGTAAATACGGCTACATTAAATGATCTAGCCACCAATCTCAAAATTCGCTCAACACAAGACGCGGTTGATAATCGTTTAGTGGATGCGAAAGCTTATTACGATGAAGTAACGGATGAATTGCGCAAAAAAGCTTCGCCTGAAGCAACAGAAAAATTGCACCTTGTTTCGCTCGATCAGTTTTCGCGTGTATTGGCCGAAGATGATGAAACAGATGAAGCTAAACTCACGCGTGATAAAATAGCTGTGATTTACGCCATTGGAAACATTGAAAGTGGCGAAGGGGATGATGAAACCATTGGCTCCGATCGTATTGCCAAAGCCATACGCGATGCTCGGGAAGACGAAAACGTAAAAGCAATTGTTTTGCGCGTCAATTCACCCGGCGGTAGTGCATTAGCGTCTGATGTCATTTGGCGTGAAATGACCTTGGCCAAAAAAGCAAAACCGGTGATTGTTTCGATGGGCGACGTCGCTGCTTCGGGTGGTTATTACATTGCATGCAATGCGCATTTAATTGTAGCGCAACCCAACACGATTACAGGCTCTATCGGTGTTTTTGGCTTATTGCCCGAAATGCAAAATTTGCTTGCCAATCAGATTGGTGTAACAATTGATACAGTCAATACCAATCCACATGCCGATTTGGGAACGCTTTTCCGTCCACTCCATCCGCTCGAAGCAGAAGTGATGCAACAAGGTGTAGAAGATGTTTACGAAACATTTATCACACGTGTTGCCGATGGCCGTAAGATGACCAAAGCAGAAGTTGATAGCATTGGCCAAGGTCGTGTTTGGAGTGGTACAGATGCATTACGCATTGGATTGGTTGACACACTTGGTGGATTGGATGTAGCCATTGCGGCGGCGGCCAAACAAGCCAAATTGGGCACGAATTACCGCATCAAAACATTGCCGGTTCAAAAAAACCCGTTCGACGATTTTCTGAAAAAAGCGTCTGACGATGCCAAAGAAGAAGCGATCAAAGGCGAGTTGGGTTTGTTGCAAAGCCAATACAATCAATTCCGAAAATCACAAGCGTTGTTGCAAGCGAAAGGAGTTCAGGCTCGTCTTCCGTTTGATCTGATCATTTACTAATTTTCATTCGTGCCTGAAAAGCGTTTTGTAATTCTGTACCTTCGAAACGTTTTTTAGCGCTTTATGCAAAATCTTCCTCAGCTTAATTTGTTGCGTGGCATTGCTGCGCTCATGGTTGTTCTGTTTCACCTGACGTGTTTTCAGGGCGTGAAATCGCCTGTTTTATCGGAGGGGAATTGGCTGCGTAGCCTTGGTTCGCATGGCGATATGGGCGTGTATTTATTTTTTGTGATTTCGGGATTCGTTATCCCCTACTCCATGCACCGCGCAGGTTATACAATTCGTAATGCAGGTCGATTTTTACTCAAACGGTTGGCGCGATTAGAGCCTCCATATATCGCTTGTTTGGTATTAACGCTTTTGGTAAATGCTTATTTGATGCACAAATGGGGGCAAGAAGTACACCTAGATCCAGTTCGTATTTTATTGCACATCGGCTATCTTATCCCGTTTACGTTTGGCGAATACGAGTGGTACAATATTATTTTCTGGACCTTGGCCATTGAGTTTTGTTTTTACTTGCTCATGGCATTGGTTTTTCCGCTTTTCACCCATCGTTTTTGGTGGGTGAAAGTTCTTGTATTTTTAGCCTTTCTAATTGCGCCCTTTTGTTACTCGCACGGTGGTTTTTTGCCGCGTTTTCTACCTGTTTTTTTAGCTGGGATTTTGGTATTTCTGTATCATACCAAACAAATCAATGCGTGGTTTTTAGTTGGATTTGGGGGGCTGACATTGATGGTGCTTTTTTACCAAAACGAATTGGGGATCGGGATTACAACTGCGGTGGCAGCCTTGGCCATTTTGTTTCTGCGCTCGGATACGCGGGTGGGGAATTTTTTGGGCGATATTTCGTATTCCATATACCTCATGCATGGCATGCTGGGCATTATTCCAATTTCATTTGCCTGCCTTGAACCACATTCCGATGCCAAAGGCTATTTATGGATTATCATCTGCACAGCACTTTCCATCGTCGGTTCTTGGATATTTTCGCGGATTATTGAGCGGCCATCCAAACAACTTTCGCAGCGAATTGTTTTGAAAAAAGGATAATTTTTTCTTGCATTTTTTTGGTTTGCCACGGGCATTTACTGACTACCTTTGCAGCATGGGAACAGCCGTTACGCCTTACAATTCCGAGACCGGAAAAAAAGAACAGGTTGCCGAAATGTTTGACAACATTGCGCACCGCTACGATTTTCTGAACCAAATTCTCTCGCTCGGAATTCACAAAGGCTGGCGCAGAAAAGCCGTTGATTTGCTCAAAGCAGATAACCCACAACACATTCTCGATGTAGCAACAGGCACAGGCGATTTTGCCGTCGAATCGTGGAAACGCTTGCAGCCCAAACACGTTACGGGTGTCGATATTTCGGAGGGCATGATGAAATTTGGTCGTGAAAAATTGGTGAAGTTGGGGTTCGATAAAAACATCACGCTTCAGTTGGGCGATTCCGAAAATTTGCCGTTTGAGGACAATACATTTGATGGTATTACGGTTGGTTTTGGGGTGCGCAATTTTGAAACGTTAAGCAAAGGTATTGCTGGCATGCACCGTGTTTTGAAACCCGGAAAAAAATTGGTCGTACTCGAATTTTCACGTCCGCGAAAATTTCCGATCAAACAACTTTACTTTTTCTATTTTCTCAAAATGCTCCCTTTCATCGGAAAGCTATTTTCCAAAGATTCGCGCGCGTACAGTTATTTGCCCGAATCGGTCAATGCGTTTCCTGATGGCGAAGATTTTCTGAATGTATTGCGGAAAGCTGGCTTTACGGATGTAACGGCTCAACCCGTTACCTTTGGCATTGCATCTATTTATACAGGCCGCAAAGTCTGAGCAACGAAATAGCAACATATACGTCTTAACATCGCATCCTGCAATAAATTATCTTTGCATCCGTTAATGTTTTATCCCATGAACCGATTTCGCCTTTCTATTCTACTGTTGATGCTTACGCTAACGCTGCATGCGCAAAAGAGTCGCATGTCAGAAAATCGTCCTGAGTATTACAGTGCGCCCTTGCATTTCGGTTTTTTCTTAGGCATCAACCAAACCAATTTCCTGATTACAACTGTTACTAATTTTTCGCAAGTTGCAGGCGATTCGCTGCGCACGATTTTGTCTTCGCCTGAAACTGGTTTTAACTTGGGTATTGTTTCGGAGTTGCGTTTACATAAATATGCGACGCTTCGTTTTACCCCAGACATCGCCTTCGGACAACGCAACATCGAATACAATTTTGCGGGGCGCGATACATTTGATGTTGTCAAAAAAATCGAATCTACTTTTTTAGATTTTCCACTCGATCTTAAAATACGATCCAAACGCCTCGGCAATGTTGCTGTTTATATGCTTGGCGGAATGAAGTACACACTTGATCTGGCTTCGCAAAAAGATACGCGCAATACCATTCCTGGACAAGAAATTGTGAAGTTGCATAAAAATGATTGGGCTTATCAAGCAGGTGCTGGTGTTGATATGTTTATGCCTTATTTCAAATTTGGAATTGAGTTGAAATTATCGATGGGCTTACGCAACTTGCTTGTTCCCGACAACACCATTTACTCCAACTCGTTGGAACGTTTACGTTCTAGGGTATTCCTCATTTCCTTCACCTTCGAAGGGTAAGCCATCATGATCCGCGAACTTCACCTGATGTTGCGGCCCGATCAGGCGTTTGATGAAACGGCCTTGCGGGAACATCTCTGCGAAACACTTGCCATTACAAACGAATCGCTTGCGGGTTGGCGTTTACTGAAACGTTCTGTTGATGCACGTTCGCGAACCATCAAAGTTTCAGTTCGACTCGAAGTGTTTATCGACGAGCCGCTTCCTGACGAAAATCTCTGTTGGGAATTTCAAGATGTTAGTCAAAAACCTGCTGTACATATTATTGGTGCTGGCCCTGCGGGATTATTTGCGGCCATGCGTTTGATTGAATTGGGTTTACGTCCAATCATCATCGAGCGCGGAAAAGACGTGCAACGCCGCCGTCGCGATCTGGCAGCCATTAACCGCGATCAGGTAATCAATCCCGATTCGAATTATTGTTTTGGCGAAGGCGGTGCAGGAACGTATTCGGATGGTAAATTATACACCCGTTCCAACAAGCGCGGCGACATTCAACGCATCCTCGAATTGTTTGTCATGCACGGTGCCGACCCAACTATTTTGGCCGAAGCGCATCCGCACATTGGCACAAACAAATTGCCGAAAATCATTGTAGCCATGCGCGAAAATATTTTGCGTGCTGGTGGCGAAGTGCATTTCGATACGCGGGTAACGGATTTTGATTTGCGCGATGGAAAAATCGTTCGCATCCTCGCGCAGCAAAATGAAACCGAAGTGGCTTTTGATTGCCATCACGTTATTTTAGCAACGGGGCATTCGGCGCGCGATATTTTTGAACTGCTGCACCGCAAAAATATTTTGATTGAAGCGAAATCATTTGCGATGGGTGTGCGTGCCGAACATCAGCAAGCGCTTGTGGATGCGGTTCAATACCATTGCACCATACAACAAGTAACGAAACAACGCGAGTATCTTCCGGCGGCTTCGTATAGTTTAGTGCATCAAGCCAATGGCAAGGGCGTGTATTCGTTTTGCATGTGTCCGGGTGGAATTATAGCACCGTGCGCTACTGGTCCAGAACAGGTTGTAACCAATGGTTGGTCGCCATCAAAACGCAATAATCCGTATGCCAATTCGGGCATAGTGGTGGCGGTTGATCCGGCGGAGTTGAAGCAATATTTGAAATATGGCGCGTTGGCCGGATTGCGGTATCAGCAAGATTTGGAGCGTATGGCATGGCGCGCGGGGGGCGAAACACAAGTTGCTCCTGCGCAAGGAATTTTAGATTTTGTCAACGGAAAAATTTCCACTTCGCTTCCCGATTGTTCGTATCAGCCGGGAGTAAAATCGGTGCCATTGCATGAATTGTTGCCACCCGAAATTGGAATGCGTTTGCAAGAAGGGTTTCGGATTTTTGGACAGAAACTAAAAGGCTATTTGACGAATGATGCGTTGATCGTAGGCGTAGAATCGCGCACATCATCGCCTGTACGCATTCCGCGCGATCGCGAAAAATTACATCATCCGCAGGTTACGAATATGTATCCGTGCGCAGAGGGCGCTGGCTATGCAGGAGGAATTGTTTCTGCGGCGATGGATGGGCAGCGCTGTGCGGAGGCAATTGCAGGAGGTTTCTAATTTTCAATTCCATACGGCCATTCATTTTACCGCAAATAAATCATGCTCAAAATTTACTTCGCATTTGTCTTTTCATTTTTCATGCTGCTATTTTCTGCCTGCGCCGAAAAAGAGCCTGCGCATCCTCAAAAAAATCTCGACAGTCAAAAAGATTCGACCAAAATATATGTTCCTGTTTCGGAATCCTTGTATCGCGAAATTTACATGCAGGATAGTTTATTGTTTGCCGCATTCAACGCACATGATTCGGAAGCATTGATGAATTTTTTCACTTCCGATTTAGAATTTTTTCACGACAAAGGCGGCTTATCGGATTTGCGCGGAACAGCGGATGGTTTTCAACGCCTTTTTGCCAACAACAAAAACACAGGTCTAAGGCGCGATCTTGTTGCCGGAAGCATGGAAGTTTATCCGATAGCAAATTATGGTGCAGTTCAAACGATGTTGCATCGTTTTTGTCATCTTGAGAATGGAAAAGATGATTGCGGAACATTTAAAAATATGATGATCTGGAAGAAAACAGAAAGCGGCTGGAAAGTAAGCCGTGTGGTGAGTTACGATCATTGATTTTCTTCAACCTATAAAAAGACAAAGGCTTCTGCATTACACAGAAGCCTTTGTGGTGAAATCGGGAAACGCTACAAACCCGATTTCGAAGTCCGCATTGTCCGAGCGGTCAGACAGGCGGCGCCACGGTTTTTAAGATGAGTATGATTGATATACGTTTTATTAGCATGATTATACATGAAAATCGGCTTGAGTTGGTGTAAACGCCCGCCGAAACTGGTCATTTGAACAAGAACAAAGTCCATGAAGACAATTAGAAATGCTTGAAATTTAGTGTTCATCGGAATTGTTCCTTTCTATTATTTGTTGGTCTTATGTGTATCTATTCAATTGCTGTGCCAAACTTTTTTCAAACTCGTTGGCAAACGTTTTTTTGCACAAACGGAATACTACCCAAAAACATCATTTGGCCTCTGATCTTTTCTACCTTTGCTGCATGAACTTCATCGTAAAAATAATCATCACCACACTGGCGGTATTGCTGACCACGTGGTTGCTTCCCGAATCGTGGGTACATATAGATGGTTGGCTTCCGGCATTGATCGTTGCGCTTGTTTTGGCGTTTCTTAATCAAGTTGTTCGTCCAATCATGATTTTCTTAACGATCCCAGCAACCTTATTTACGTTGGGTTTATTTCTCTTAGCAATCAATGCATTTATCATCATGATTGCCGATTACTTTGTAAAAGGCTTTACCGTTTACGGATTTTGGAAGGCTCTGGCATTTAGTTTCATTCTATCTATTGCAACAGCAGTGCTCGAAGGCTTCCGCAAACGAGACGAAGCGCGTCGCGATTAATTTTTCAAATTCACTAGTGTATGAATTGGCATTCGTTATTTTCTGAAGCACGCATTGGAGATCGGGAGCCGCGTCGTCGGCAGTCGCCAGACCGTACAAGTTTTGAGCGCGATTTTGATCGTGTGGTATTTTCATCGGCGTTTCGTCGGCTTCAAGATAAAACGCAGGTTATTCCACTTCCTGAAAGCGATTTTGTACACACGCGTTTAACACACAGTTTAGAAGTTTCTTGCGTAGGTCGATCACTCGGAAAGTTGGCTGGACAAACATTAATTGAACGGCATCGTTTAACCGATTTGCATCCATCCGATTTTGGTGCGGTGGTAGCGGCAGCAGCATTGGCGCATGATATTGGCAATCCGCCATTTGGCCATTCGGGCGAAGCATCCATCAGCAATTATTTTGCAAACGGAAAAGGCGAAAAATTTCGCGCGCAAATCAATGACGAAAATTTGTGGGCCGATTTGACGCAGTTTGAAGGCAACGCAAATGGATTTAAATTATTGACTAATTACAACGATGCGTCTGGCGGAAGCATCAACCTCACCTACTCTACACTTGCTGCATTTACAAAATACCCAACGCGTTCGAATAAACTGCAAGAACACGAAGCGTTGATGAAAGGGCGTGTAAGTCAGAAAAAATATGGTTACTTCCAATCGGAGAAAGAAATTTTTGAATCTATTTTCCAGCATTTGGAAGTTGAACAATTGACGGATTATGCTTGGCGCAGGCACCCACTCGCATATATTGTAGAAGCGGCAGATGATATTTGTTATCGGATCATTGATTTTGAAGATGGCATTCGAATCGGATTGATTCCTTTCAAACAGGGAGTTGAATTGTTGCAGGCCGTTTGTGGTGATGGGTTTAATGTAGATCGTTTTCAGCAAATAGGCGATGCGCACGAGCAAATTGGGTACCTCCGCGCACGGGCCATCAACCGCTTGATTGGCGAATCGAATGCGTTGTTTTTGGATCTCGACGAACAAATTCTTTCGGGCAAATTCGACAAATCATTGGTTGATGAATTTAAACCGGAATTGAAAAATCCGTTGGAAGATATTCTCACCCTTTCGCGCGAGCAAGTCTATCGTAGTAAAAATGTGTTGCAGATTGAAGCTGCCGGATTTACGGTTGTAGCAGAATTGTTAGATGCGTTTATTACAGCGGTGAATGATTACCGCACTTGTGGCAGCGATTTAAAAACATTGCGCAAAAAACATCCGTATAGCGAAAAAGTATTGAGTTTGTTGCCGAAACAATTTTTACATGCGTCTGGAGAAAGTGGTTACGATTTGTACCTGCGTATTTTGCGCGTGTGCGAATACGTTGCAGGCATGACAGATAGTTATGCGGTTACGTTATATCGTCGGCTGAAGGGAATTGAATTGCCCGGATAAGTTTACTTTCCGCCGCGCGCGAGATATTGGCTGTACCATTTATTTGCGGATGCCGTATCGCCGATGGCGAGAAAATTGGTGGCAATCATTTTGAGTGGCGTGGGGTCTGCGGGATTGAGTTTCAGGATTTTTTCAAAGGCCGCATTGGAGCGTTCAAGGTCTTTGTGCATGCCGAGTACATTGGCGTATTTCACCCACGCATCGATGTATGTTGAATCGTATTTTACAGCCTCGGCTAAAGCATCAATTGCTTTTAGTGTATCGCCTTTGTTGAGGTAGGCATAACCGAGAAAATTGCGTGTGTCTTTGTAAACAATACCGTTGGCGATGGTTTGGTTGAGGTAAACAACCGCGCTATCAAAATCGCCTTTCATGGTAAACGCATCGGCCATATTGGCAATAACCGTTTTGTCT
This sequence comes from Bacteroidota bacterium, assembly GCA_013298545.1. Classification (GTDB taxonomy): domain Bacteria; phylum Bacteroidota; class Bacteroidia; order Palsa-965; family Palsa-965. The sequence continues at coordinate 67,107 of JAAFIA010000007.1, forward strand.
TCTGGATTTAGTGCATGCGATTTGCGAGACCAATAAAGCGATGTCTTATAATCTTTCAAGCGAAAATAAGCCACACCTAAATTGAATGGGCTTTGCCAATCGGAGGAATCGAGTTGATTGGATTTTATAAAATAGCCGATCGCTTGATCCAATACTTGTTTTTTCTGTACCTGATCTTGCATGGAAAGTGTTTGCCCAAGCAACGTTGTACCGTAATTGTAATTCACACGCGCACTTTCTGGCGCATGTGCTACATCGGCTGCAAAAAGAGTTTCGTTGCTTTTCCAGTCGGGCGTTCTATTCCATGTAATGATTAACGAGATGACAATCAATATTCCACTTCCAACAACGAGTATATTTTTAGCACGATCAGGAAACCGTTCTTGGATCTGTTTCAACAGTCCAACAAATGCAAGGGCAAAACCGAGTGAAGGAACAAACATAAACCGATCGGCCATGGTAGCACCAATCAACACAAATATGTTGGATGTTAACGCAAACGAAAACAGTAGCCACAAAATCCCCCAAACAATGAGCGGATGGCGTTTATAATATTTCACACTAACGAAAATCAATCCGACTAGCAAAAACACTCCAAAAATGGCCATTGGGCTGAATAGCCCAACTAGCTTAACTTCTGGGAATGAATAGTCATACGACAACGGATAAGGAACAAGTATTTTTTGTAAATACATTACCACCATCGACAAGGCTGTACCAATTCGGTCGCCGAAGGATTCTGCGGCAATGAGCGTATTGTCGTGATACGAATAGGTGATTGTTTTTGCTGGCGAATTTTGAATAACAGCCGTATGCCAAACAATCCAAATAACGATTGCAACAAGTAAGTAAGCTGTTGAAAAAATGAGTTCGCGTATTTTTTGTTGCCGAAAGAAAACGAGCATCAGCAACATGACGGGTAGCATGGTTACAGCACCTTCTTTAGAAAGCAAGGCCAAGAAAAAGAAGATCGCAGCAAAAATGGCATACACTTTTTTATGCTTGTCGATCATCCGCAAAAGCATACGCATGGAAAGCAATGAAAACAAAAGTGCTAAAATCTCATCCGCACTTTTGATGTTGGCAACCACTTCGGTATGCGATCCATGCACAAGAAACAACAACGAAACGGCAATGGCCCAATGCGACGAAAATTCGCGAAACAATTCGCGCAAAAAACGATAGAGCACGACAATCGTTAGCGCGTACAACAGCACTTGTACGAAATGATAAAAGGCCGGACTATTGGGGACAAATTGCCATTCGGTTGCAAAAAGCAACAGCGAGATCGGACGAAACAAACCCGAATTGGCTTGTGCAAAAGAGGCATTTCCTTCCCAGTAAAATGTAGAAAGAATATCGCCAAAACCAGCAAAGCCTTTTTTCACAAAACCATTTTCGTAAACAACAGCAAAATCATCGAGCGCATACGAAAATCCAATTGTTCTTGCATACAGCAAAAAAGCAAACAGGCCGAGTGCAAGAGCTACGCGTATATTGTTTGTTAAAAAACTTCCGCCGAAATCTGTATTAGCGGTCATGTCTTTTTTCTTTGCCATGTGGTGAAAATAGGAAAGAAAAATGAAACTTCGTTTTTCGGCAAACAAGGCCTGCTCCTCGCACAGAATCATCAACACGTCGCAAACACAATTGCTTTTATGAGCACAAAAGCCAATCAGGTTGCGAACATTAAACATTGGTAATTGTCATAGTTATCGAATATTGATTTAATTTTGCGACAACACAACCTAAACTACCATGAAAAAAATAACCCTAACATGGTGTGTAAGCATACTCTTTTCATTGTTACACATCACCCTTGCGGCTCAATGTCCTCAAGTTGTTGCAACCAGTTCTAGTAATTGTTTTATAGACAGTGTTCAACTGAATGCTAGTGCGGGATTTACAAGCTACACTTGGCAACCCGCGGCCAATGTCTCCAATCCAAACAACGCCAGCCCCTATGCGTATGCGACAGGGACTTATACCGTTACGGCAACTGCTGGTCCCGGACCAAACATGGTTACAAACCCAGATTTCAGCATGGGCAATGTTGGGTTTACAAGTGGCATGAACAACTCCATTGTTTATACACCCTGCAATTACTATGTAAGTCCCGATTGGTTTGGTGGTGTTTATCCGCAACTCACAGACCATACGCCAACAAATGACAACATGTACATGGCCATTGATGGATGTAATGCTCCTACCATGATTTGGCAAGAAAGTAATTTTGCACTGCAACAAAATACTGATTATACGTTTTCGTTTTGGGCATCGCAATCTGATGTGGTGCAACCTATTTTTGAAATTCATTTTGTAGGCGATGTTACTGGCGACAATATTATTGTAACACAACCGGGCATTCCTTATATCGGTGTTTGGACCTGGGATCAGTATGGTGTGCCACTTTGGAATTCAGGTGCAAATTCTACCCTTACAATTTATATCGTCAACTTGGCAGTTCAGGCTTATGGTAATGATGTTGGCCTCGATGATTTTTCACTCAACATGCTGTGTCCGCCCACAACAGATACCGTTCTCGTAACGTCCTCCTTTCAATTTGACTTAGGTTCTTCTTTTTCATTTTGCGACAACCCAATTCCGGTTCTTGACGCGGGTATTTCAAATGCCACTTACTTGTGGAATACGGGAGAAACAACACAAACAATTTCGCCTGATACACCCGGCGATTATTGGGTAGCCGTTTCAGCACCAGGCTGCAATACTGTAACAGATACCATTTCTATTGAAGGATCACCTGGCGATGGGTTGCTGTATTTCCCAAATGCATTTACCCCAAACCGCGATGGATTAAATGAACGATTTGCGCCAGTTGGCAATTTAGTTGAAACCTATCAACTTCGGATCTTTAACCGTTGGGGCGAATTGATTTTTGAAAGCAATGATATTGCCTTGGGTTGGGATGGTACTTACAAAGGAAATACAGTCCCGGATGGCGTTTATGTGTATGTGATCGAATACCAATCCAGTTGCGCATTTTCAGCCGTAAAGCAAAAAATTGGGCACGTCAGCGTACTACGATAACTAAAAAAATCCCGTCTCGAGCTAAGAGGTTGCTGAAAAAGTCCTGCCATTTTTCAGGCAATTAAAAAAAACCGGTTAAGGAAATGCTCTTTTCCTTAACCGGTTTTAATTTTTTAGTTCCCTGAAGCCATGTCGCAAAATAGCCATATAGCCTTTTTATCCTCGATATTTCTTCTTTAGGATGCCTTATGCGGTGAGTTTTATAATTCTTTTAAGGTTTACGGTGAAAATTGCCATCGCCCCTTGCATTTGCATGTTGCTCATACCGTATGCTGTTGCTCTATCATACCCGTGTACATTTTTCAATTCACTATTCTTGGCCTCGATTTTATAGCGATGCTTTGCTTTTTCTTTAAAATAATCTGTTTCTTGAAAAGCAATTTGTTCTTGATGTAGTTCTGATTTTATACGAACAGAATATGTTTTAGCTTTTGCCCCTTCTTTGTAACAACCGTTTTTTAGAGGGCAGGTTTTACATTTTTCAATATCAAAATAGTATGTATTGACTTGATTCTTCCCAAAGTTTTTCTTGCCTTGTCGAGCCTTTCTAATTGCTAGGTGTCCCGCAGGGCAAACAAACATATCCGCATCTTTATTGTAATCAAATTTATCTTCTTCTTTCCTAAAGCCTTGTGTGATCGAAGGGTTTAGTTTAGCGACCATTTTAATCTCTTGTTTGTTTGTTAGTTTAAGATTCTCCTTTCCTGAGTATGCCGCATCGCCAATAACCGTGTCAACATTAATTCCATTTTCTTGACTAATTGCTAGTAATTTAGGCAGCTCTGGACCATCTCCTTTTTCTGCTGATGTTATAACTGCGGCTGTTATGATACGTTCCTCGGTCATGGCGAGGTGGGTTTTATAGCCAAAAAATGAATGTTCTGCTGATTTATAGCCGGTCTTTGCGTCGGTATCTTTTGATAGCGTTAGGTTTTCTTGAGCGTCTTCGATAGTTTCTTTTAGCAAGTTTAGCTTTTCCTTTACCCCTGGGATGGCGCAAATCGATTCATCTTTGGAGATACACTTTTCCAACTCTTGGCAGTACGATAGTTCTTGCGCTAGATCATTGGCCGTATTCTTTTCAGGCATTCGCTCTTTCCATTGCTCGTCGAAGGTGTAAATGGTTTTTCGAAGTTGTTTAGAGCGTTCGCGTAATACATCCATGGCCGAAAATGGATTGGATTTCGATAAGGTATGTGTCGCGTCAACAATAATAGATTTGGATCGGATAACCCCTTTTTCTATAGCGATAGATACTGTTTTACTAATCAATAGATTCATTAAGTCGGTGTCCTTCAAACGAAGCTTTCTGAATTTTGTAAGAGAACTCGGATTAATTACTTCTTCTTCGGGACTCATTTCTAAAAAGTACTTAAACGACATGTCAAAACGGGAACGCTCAACAACGTCAATATCGGATAGTGTATAGATTGTCTTTAATAACAAGTACTTGAACATGCGAATCGGGCTCTGGGCTAGCCTTCCATTGTTTGGGCAGTATTTGGTTGCCAACTCTTCATGCACAAATGAAAAATCGATTAAATCATTAATCTTTCTCAGTAAATTATCTTGTGGAACAATAAGCGAATACAAAGAACTGTATTCGCTGAAGCCTATTTTTTCTTGTATGGGTAGCATCTATATGAGATTTATACGCTCATACAAGGTCAAAAAAAGGGGGAAACTTTTTTTAAAAGTTTCCCCCTTTTTTTTAACATGGTGTTCTTAATGGACTTTTTCAGCAACCTCCGAGCTAAGACGGGATTTTTTTGATTTGTTTTTGAACGGAAATTACATTCCCAAAATCCAAGCGAAAATCAACGGCGCAACAATTGTTGCATCGGATTCTACAATGTATTTTGGTGTATTGATATCGAGTTTGCCCCACGTGATTTTTTCGTTGGGAACAGCACCTGAATAAGAACCGTAAGAAGTTGTAGAATCTGAAATCTGGCAGAAGTACGACCAAAACGGAACATCGTGCCATTCCAAATCTTGGTACATCATGGGTACAACACAAATTGGGAAATCGCCAGCAATACCGCCACCAATTTGAAAGAAACCAACACCTTTACCAGCAGAATTATTTCTGTACCATTCGCTCAACCAAACCATGTATTCGATTCCGCTTTTCATGGTGGTTGCTTTCACTTCATTTTTGATGACATAAGAAGCGAAGATATTGCCCATAGTTGAATCTTCCCAACCGGGAACAATGATGGGCAGATTTTTCTCTGCCGCAGCCACCATCCACGAATTTTTCGGGTCGATTTCGTAGTATTGTTCAAGCACACCACTTTTAATCATTTGATACATGAACTCGTGTGGAAAATAACGTTCGCCGTTGGTATCGGCATTTTTCCACAATTCGTAAACATGTTTTTGCAAACGACGGAAGGCTTCTTCCTCAGGAATACACGTATCGGTTACGCGGTTGAGACCTTGTTCGAGCAAATCCCATTCCTCTTGCGGTGTCAGGTCGCGGTAATTGGGAATGCGGCGGTAATGCGAATGCGCCACTAAGTTCATCAAATCCTCTTCGAGGTTTGCGCCCGTACACGAAATGATCGCGATTTTATCTTGGCGAATCATTTCAGCTAACGAAACACCAAGCTCGGCTGTACTCATGGCTCCGGCGAGGCTCACCAACATTTTTCCCCCTTCGAGCAAATGTGTTTCGTATCCTTTGGCTGCATCTTTCAACGCAGCAGCATTGAAATGGCGGTAGTGATGCTCAATAAATTGAGAAATTGGTCCTTTATTCATGGTTGAAAATTGTTTTCGGTGTATGTATTGGAGGTGCAAAAGTAGATTTTTTTAACAGTCTGTAAATACCCAAACTAATTTACTAAACGGCTAAATCTTGCAATCAATCCTGTAAGGCCTTCAAACTATCCTTTAAAACCGACAATTCGTCGGTATGAACCCTATATTATGGTTGGATTAATGTTAGTAAAATCCCTTGCCCGAAGGGCCAAAAAGTCTAACTTTGCCCCTGAAACCAAATAAATACCCCACACACGGGTAAAAGACAACGTTAATTTTCCATCACAACAACAATACACACCGTCATGAAAAAAGTCTTACTTGGACTTAGTCTCGTTGCACTTGCAACAACTGCAAATGCGCAAATCTGTAGCGAATTGTTCTTCTCTGAATATGTTGAAGGATCAGGAAACAACAAAGCTATTGAAATCTACAACCCTACTAGCGCAGCCATCAACCTGTCAAACTACCGTGTTGTTCGTTATTCTAACGGATCGGCTGTTGGAACAGATAGCGTAAATCTTTCTGGTACATTAGCATCTAACGATGTTCATGTTCTTGTAAATGGACAAACCACTACCGCTCAAAACTCTCCGGCTTGCGATCCTGCATTACAAGCCATTGGCGACCAATTGGCGGGTGCTTATCCCGATCCTATGTATATGAACGGCGATGATGCCGTATTGCTTGTTAAAATTTCGCCTTACACCATCATCGATATTTTTGGGAAAATTGGTGAAGATCCAGGCCAAAGCTGGAGCGATGTATTCCCACACACGGATGCACAAGGCTCTTGGTGGACCAAAGACCACAGCATGGTTCGTAAAGCAACGGTTACCTCTGGCGTTATGGTTAATCCGCTTGCGTTTGATCCAACATTACAATACGATTCTTTGCCACAAGATACATGGACAAGCCTCGGTGCACACACCTGCGCTTGCGCGTCAATTGGTATCAATGAAAACAATGCTGCTACAAACAAAGTAAACTTATTTCCAAATCCAACTTCTGGTTTGATGAACGTAAGTGCTAACGATAAAATCGTTTCTATGGTTGTTTACAACGCCATCGGACAAGCTGTAATGAGCAAGACCTACACGGCTGATGAACAACGTAAGCAACAAAGTATCGACCTCAGCACTGCTCCTGCCGGAATCTATATGGTTGAAGTAAAATTGGCTGATGGCCGTCAACTTGTTTCTAAAGTCAACGTCAACTAATCCTGACAGCATAATCTATTGAATCGAAAAATGCTGATGGTTTCTCCATCAGCATTTTTCGCGAAAAGACATCCATGAAACACGTCCTCTTTCTTTACTTTTCGCTGCTTTCGTTGGCAGGTTTTGCGCAACAACCCGTATCGGGAACTGTCCGCGACATCACCACAAACGAACCATTAGTCGGCGCTGTCGTTCTTGTCGATAATGGCAAAGCGGTGGCCAACACCAATGTTGACGGCTTCTATAAAATCATGCTGGCCGATGGCGAACATACACTCGAAGTAAAATATACAGGCTATAAAAGTGAGCCTATAAAAGTTAAAGTTGTAGGAAAACCTGTTACCGTAAATTTTACGCCGAGCAGCAGTACACTCAAAGAAGTTGAAATCAGCGCAGATCTGGCCATTGACCGGAAAACACCGATTGCTTTTTCGAATGTAAGTCAAGTAAAAATTCAGGAAGAAGGCGCTGGCCGCGACATGACCATGCTCCTCAATTCTACACCCGGCGCGTATGCTACACAGCAAGGCGGCGGGCAAGGCGATTCGCGTGTGAACCTGCGCGGATTTGATCAACGCAATATTGCTGTGATGGTGGATGGTGTTCCGGTAAATGACATGGAAAATGGACAAGTTTATTGGAGCAACTGGGACGGACTGAGTGAAGTAACACGCACCATGCAAGTTCAACGCGGCCTTGGTGCTTCGCGGCTGGCGATTCCTTCTGTTGGTGGTACCATCAACATCTTGAGCAAGGGCATTGACGAGAAACAACAGTTTATTTTGAAAAAAGAGTATGGTAGTTTTGCGCAACAAAAATTAGTACTCGGTTTTAATTCGGGTGAGTTTGGAAAAGGTTGGGGCGTTACATTTGCTGGATCGCGCACTACGGGCGATGGTTGGGCCAATCAGACTTGGGTAGATGCATGGAGTTACTTTTTTAAAGTTCAAAAACGGTACGAAAAGCATTTGTTTACGCTTGGCGCAAATGGTGCACCTCAAGCACATGGCCAACGGAGTGATCGCATGCCCATCGCTATTTATGATCGTGCTTATGCGAACAGTTTAGGGATAAATTCCGATTCGTTGTATGCTACCAATAATGGTTACACAACACTTTACCAAGGCGAGCGTGGCTTACGATACAATCCGCATGCGGGTTTGCTCGATAAAGGGGATGGACAAATTCGCGATTTCAATGAGCGTACAAATTATTACCACAAACCGCAATTCAATTTTTCTTGGTTCTGGACTCCAACAGAAAAATTAACAATCAATACCATTGTGTATCTTTCGATTGGCAAGGGTGGCGGAGCACGTTTGAATAGCGGTATTGCACGCGATACAACAAGTGGTTTATTGCAATACACCAGCATCTGGAATAGTAACGCAACGGCAATAGATGCGCTTTACAGTACAAGCGAAACCAAATCGAGCCGTTACATCAACGCTTCTGTCAACAACCATTTTTGGTATGGTGGTCTGGCCACTGCTAATTGGAAAGTTTCGGAAAAAGTAAATGTTTTGTTTGGTGCCGATCATCGCTTTTACAGAGGCGAACATTACCGCATGGTGTATGATTTGATTGGTGGTGATTATGTGGTTGACAACAGCGACCGCAATCAACCCAATGGTGTAGGAAATTTGCAGTACGCGATGAAACGCAAAGGCGATAAAATTTCTTATTACAACGATGGTTTGGTTTGGTGGGATGGTTTCTTTGCGCAAGGTGAATACAAGGGCGAAAAATTCAGCACATTTTTAACTGCAACCGGTTCGATCACCTCGTATCAGCGTGTCGATTATTTCCGTAAGCGTGATGTAACACTTGCCGATGGCGAAAAAGTAGATCAGATTGTGGGCTACAATGAAGTGTATTATACCAATGGTACACAGAGTGCGGTGGCGCAAAACAATGCCGTCATCACAACTTCTGGCGATACGACCTACATCAACAACCCTAGCGGTGCTGATTATGCGATTGCGAATGCAACCGCTTATAAATGGGCTGATGCAAAAACTTCTACTACCAATAAAAAAACATTGCCAGGCTTAACCATCAAAACAGGTGCAAATTATAATTTCAACGATCATTACAATGTCTTTGTAAATGTTGGTTATATGAATATGGCGCCACGTTTCAACAATGTTTTTGACAACAACAACAAAGAGTTTTTGGACATCCAAAATCAAAATGTGTATGCTGCCGAAATTGGTGCGGGGGCGCGTTTCCCTTATTTCGCAGCAAATCTGAATTTGTATTACACCTACTGGGCCAATAAGCCGCCGCAGTTTACACCAACCATCAATGTTGCAGGTGATATTTTTTCTTACAACATCAATGGCATGGATGCGATTCACCGTGGCGTAGAAATGGATTTTACGTGGAAGCCAATGAAAGGCTTAGATGTAGAAGGACTTGTAGCCATTGCCGACTGGCGCAACAACAGCGCAAAAAAAGCATATATCTATGATGCGCAAGAAGTGCTTGTTGACTCGGTTGAGTTTGATGCCAAAGGCGTACACGTTGGTGATGCTGCGCAAACACAAATTGGTGGATCGCTCCGCTGGTCGCCCGTAAAAGGTTTTTGGATGAAAGCACGTTATACTTACTTCGGTCGCAATTTCGCGAATTACGATCCATTGACCTTGGTTGTAACATACAACAGCAATGGCGATGTACTCAGCGATAACCGTCAAAAAGAATCGTGGATTACGCCATCTTACGGTATTTTCGACTTCTTTACGGGCTATGAATTTCGTGGTATGGGCGAAGAAAATGCAGCACGTCAACTTCGTGTTGGATTAACACTTGGTATTACCAACATCTTAAATACGACTTACATCAGCGATGCACAAAATGGCGCAAATTTCGATGCTTCTTCAGCACTCGTTTATGTTGGCCTGGGTCGCCGTTTCAATGCGGGCATCCGTTTCACATTTTAACACACACAATCCGTACACCTATTATTTCAACACGAACACAAACAGACCTCATGAAAAAAATCATGCTCGCGCTCAGTCTTTGCTTAACCGCATTTGCAGGAAGCGCACAAATCACAACGCTGCCTACGGCTTGGAGTTTTACGGTAGCTACTTATCCGAATGGCTGGACGACAAGCGGAACAGCATTCTACACCGGATCGGGCAATACACCACCGGCATGTAAATTTGATAATACGGGCGACTGGTTATTGATTTCGTTTTCGGATGCGCCTGGAGCCTTGACGTATTACATCACCGGAAATAGTTTTGTTGGTGGAACATTTGAAGTACAAGAATCGACGAACAATTCAACTTGGACAACGTTGCGTTCTTTCAACGACCAGAATTTGCCAACAGCATACACCTTGCTAACAGATAATCCTTCTGCGGCTTCGCGTTACATCCGTTTTTTCTACACCCAGAAAAGTGCAGGTAATGTTGGTTTGGATGATGTGAATTTGGCTGCTGCTCCTGCTGGCCCACAACAAGAAATTAATATTCAATACCAGAGCAATACCATTCTCTCTGGCGGTTCATTGAGTGTTAATTCTCCTGTTAGCACAACAACACCATTTGCGGTTACGGTCAACAATGTTGGAACATTAGACACCTTGCAGATTTCGTCTATTGCCATTACAGGACCTGATGCGGCAGATTTTGCTTGGGTAAATTATCCTTCTTCTGTTAATCCAAATGCGTTTGGTATTATCAATATTGATTTTACGCCTAGCGTTGCTGGAACACGCTCTGCTGTATTAACGGTTTACAGCAATGATGCTGATGAATCGGCGTATGTTATCAACCTCAACGGCATTGGTGGTTCGTATGCGAGTGAGCCAACTGCGACTGCTACCAACATGACTTTCACAAACATCAAATCGTACCGTGCTACTGGAAACTTTGTGGCTGCTAATCCTGCACCAGATGGTTATCTTATATTGCGCAACGACAATGGTGTGGTAGCAGATATTCCGGCTGATGGTACAACGTACACGATTGGCGATGTTGTTGGGAGTTCAAAAGTTGCTTATGTTGGAACAGGAAGTGCATTTACAATTAACTATGTGGGGGCATCACAAGATTATTATTTCGCTGTTTTTTCGTTCAATGGACAAGCGCAATACACCAACTATTTGCAAACACAACCGCTGAATGGCATGGTCATGGCTTCTGGTTCGATGCAACCAGCCAACTACTACAACGCAATCAATACAAGTGCGGCAACATTTGTAACAGATCTTACCGCACTTACCAATCCACACACCGATAAATTCTACAGCAATTACGGACCATTGATGGTAACCGCATTTTGGTCGCGCGATACAACGGGTGGACAAAAAGTAGTAACCTGCGTTTATTCTGGTGAAAATTTGATTTACAACGAGCCATTCCAATGGATCTCGTTTAGCCGTGAACACACGTATGCCCATAGTTGGATGCCAACTTACCCAAGCACAAATGGCCCTGAGTACAGCGACTATTTCAACTTATTCCCAACCAATCAAAACAATGCAAATGCGGTGCGCAGCAACTATCCACTCGGCGAAGTGATCAATGTGCAATCAACTTATTTGGGTTGTAAATTCGGAACAAATGCTGCCGGACAACAAGTATTTGAGCCGCGCGACGAACAAAAAGGTGATGCCGCTCGTGCTATGTTCTACATGGCTTTGTGTTACAATACACAAGCACAAAACTGGGGCTTGCCCAATCCAATTAGCGCAAGCATTTTGTATGGTCAAGATCAAAATTTATTGAAAGCATGGCATTACCAAGATTTGCCTGATGCGCGCGAAATTGCGAAAAACGACTACCTCGATTCGTTGCAAGGAAATCGCAATCCGTTCATCGACTCTGTAAACTATGCTTGTTATATTGATTTTGACAACATGACCAAAATCAATGGCCCAATTTTACCTTGCTCTACCGTTGGCATCAACGACAACATAGGCGTTCAAGCCGAAATGGGTTTATGGCCAAATCCTACATCTGGTCAGTTTACACTTTTCTGGAAAACAGAACAGGCTGAAGAAATTTCGGTTCAAGTGATCGACGTTACAGGACGTATTGTTTATACACAAACATCTGCCGTTGGTTTGGGTGGAAACGCACTCATGCTCGATTTGAGCAAACTTGCTGTTGGTTCATACACACTTCAAGTTGTGCGTAGCAATGGAACATCAACTAGTGAGAAATTGATGATTCAATAATTTGTAACACACTTTTTTTGAAGACCGCCTGCGCATGTAGGCGGTCTTTTTTATTTTTTTCCATCAGCATAAAAGGAAATTGAAACGACTTTCAATTTCCTTTTATCAAACTATTGATGATATTGAGCTAGAGACGGTTTTACCAACTATTTTTTGGCGTTAAGACCATTTTTTAAAAAATCGGATTTCAACAAAACACACTGAATCTTTGATCTGTTCTGAAATTTGTGATCACACCAACGTTTCAACATCATTGTACATTACGAAAACGCACAACTGGCTACAAACAAAAAATCCTCGCTACTGAAGCAAGGATTTTTTTGTTTGTTTTGGAATGTTATTTACGAATGGTAATCTTTTCGCTTAATTGTTCTGTATCGCTTGTTATGCGAAGTGTATAAATTCCTGCGGGAAGATTTGTTGCTTGAATTTCTTTCGTATAACCGGCAGGTGTTTGTTCCGCATAGCTAGTATAAACCAAACGTCCGGCAATATCGTAAAGTTCAATTTGCAACGTATTTGTTTTCGACGCTACCGAAATGGTAAAGTTGCCATTGTTCGGATTCGGGAAAAACGAGAATCCATTTTGTGAGGCATTGCTTTGTACACCCAAACAAATATCTACTTGAATGTTGACCATAGCGGTGTCTGAGCAACCGTTACTATCCGTGAATGAATAAGTCAGTGCATGCATCCCATTTCCGGCTGCTGCTGCATCAAACGAAGTGCCAGTAACTCCTGGACCAGACCATGTACCTCCAACAGGACTTCCCGTGAGCGGGGTAAGACCATCACTCAAACAAACCAGATTAGAAGCGGCTGCGGCACTTGCGACAGGAAGCGAATGAATGGTAACAGCGATGCTGTCATTTGCTTGACAACCATTTGAATCGGTAACGACCACCGAATACATGCCTGAAGTCGAAACCGTCAACGTTTGGTTTGTTGTTGCATCACTCCAGTTAAATAATGAACCAGCATTACCAGCATCGAGCAAAATCGTGCCGCCACACTGCGTTGTATCCGATCCGAGTGTAACTGTCGGCACAGGCAATACATCAATGGTAATTGTTCCAGTATTGGAACACCCGTTTACATCTGTTCCTGTTACGGTATATGTAGTTTGTGTTGACGGACTGACACTCACGGTGCTTCCAGAGAGATTACCGGGCATCCAAGAATATGTAGATGCTCCGTTTGCATTGATCGAAGTAGAACTACCGATGCAAACTTGATTGAATCCTGAGAGTGAAACTATTGGTAAAGCCGTAAGCGTAACTGCCAAATTTGTGGGTGCACTTGTTCCGCAAGGATGATTGGCCACAACACTGACATTGCCACTTGTAGATCCATGTGTAACGTTGATGGATGTCGTGGTTTGTCCCGAATTGATTGTTCCTCCAGCCGGAAGTGTCCACGTGTAAGAAGTAGCACCCGCAACAGGATTGATCGAATAGTTTGTGGTAGTACCAGCACATAAAGTTGTAATTCCAGAAATACTGGAAGGTGCAACTGCGGTTAATGTGTAGGTGATGCTGATGCTTCCCGCACCAGTATTGAATCCCTGTGTATGCGTAACGCCAGTAACCGACGGTGCCGAATAACTGCTTCCGCCACCGCCACCAGCAAAGCAAGAGCCACCGCCGCCATAATAGCCACCGCCGCCGCCACCGCCGCCCGCGCCATCGCCCGAACCATTCCCGCCCTGCCCGAGCGTACCCGCAGTTGTATATGTAGGACAAGAACAACAGGCCACACCTGCCGCACCACCTGCAAGTTGCGATCCGCCTTTACCACCCGAATTTGGCCACGAAGGATAAAAAACACCGTCCTGACCCGTTAGTCCGCCGCCATGCCCACCAATATTGATGTAACCGCCACCACCGCCGCCACCCGCAACAACGAGCCGATCGGCATTGGCGTAGGGAGCACGACGAATATCTGTTGCACCCCCTCCCGTTCCCGACGTTCCACCAGAAACATAAGAGAAAACACCACCACCACCATTGTAAACCGGAGGATTGCTAACCGATGTATTGACACCCAAAGCCCCAACACGAATCTCAAGAATTTCGCCAGGTGTTACCGGAATTGTTGCTTGAACGCGGCCACCATTTCCACCCAAATAAATTCCGTTATTGCCTCCTTTGCCACCCAGTACATCAACCTGAATACTGGTTACACAAGCAGGAACGGTAAAGGTTTGAACACCTCCAGTATAATTGAATGTGTTTGATTGAGCTTGTAGCAGGGTGTTCGATACAAGAAACAAAAGACCTAGCAAGCGTAGTTGTCTTTTCATCTGGGTTTGGGTATTTTATGGGTTTAATTTTAGTAAATGTAATGAATCGAACGAAACTGTTTGTGGGCTATTTCTATGTACTTATTTGGAACTATAATCTCTTTAGTTGCTTGCTTTTCAACTTCAAAATCTGCCAAGTTTTCGCAAAGAGCGTAGAGGATTTCATATTGTTTTTTGAATTGTGGGCTTTGCGAACATTACGCCTTGTTTGGGTTATATGAATTTATATGTCGCGAAAAATTTACCTATTTCTTTGTGTCAAAACAACAAACACCGCCGAGTAGCACCTGTTGATTTTCTACTAAGTAACTGTTTAAAATTTGTTTTTGAGAATTGTTATGATGACTTTTTGTGCCAGACGAGGCGTGTTTTGAAGGCCATAGCAGGGCGGCTACGGTCGAAAAACGCAACGAAGTATGGTGCAAAAAGGCGCATAACAAAATCAAAGGATAAAATTTAAACAGTTACTAAAAACTTCGATTCAAAAAGCCGCCAAAAAATGCGATCTTTGCTGCCTCAATCGAAATCCTGTTATGAGCAAAGTCAAGACCCTCGGACAATTCATCATCGAGAAACAAAACGATTTCCCTTTTGCAAAAGGTGAACTTTCTCGCTTACTGCGCGATATTGGAATTGCCGCAAAAATTGTACACCGCGAAGTCAATAAAGCCGGACTTGCCGACATTCTTGGCGAAGCTGGCGAAACCAATATCCAAGGCGAATCTGTTAAGAAACTCGACGTTTTCGCAAACGAACAATTCATTGCGGCACTCTCTGTCGGTGGCGAGTGTTGTGCCATTGCATCCGAAGAAAACGAAGACATCATTCTTGTTGATAACGAGCAGTCGAAAAATGCAAAATATGTTGTGGCCATGGATCCGCTCGATGGCTCTTCCAATATTGACGTCAATGTTTCTGTTGGAACTATTTTTTCGATTTATCGCCGCATTTCACTGAGCGGCCCGGGAACGTTAGAAGATTTTATGCAACGTGGCACAGAACAAGTTGCGGCTGGATATATTATTTACGGTTCATCAACCATGCTTGTTTACACAACAGGCAAAGGTGTCAACGGCTTTACCCTCGATCCTTCTATTGGAGAATTTTGCCTTTCGCATCCCAACATGCAAACACCTAAATCGGGCAAAACCTATTCGATGAATGAAGGCAATTATGTCCACTTCCCTGATGGTGTTAAAAAATACATCAAGTATTGTCAAGAAGAAGACAAGCCAACCAAGCGTCCATATTCATCGCGTTACATTGGTTCTGCCGTTGCCGATATTCATCGTAATTTAATTACTGGAGGTATTTATATTTATCCTGTTACCGCATCGTCGCCAAGTGGAAAATTGCGTTTGTTGTACGAATGCAATCCACTCGCATTTATCATCGAGCAAGCCGGAGGAAAAGCTACGGACGGTTACCGCCGCATCATGGAATTGGAAACAAAAACGCTCCATCAACGCACACCGTTTTACGCAGGCTCTGCAGACATGGTTGATACCGCATGCGAATTTATGTCGCGCTTCTCGAAATAAATTAGTGTATGTTTTTTCGATCGCCGCTTCCGAAAGGTTGCGGCGATTTTTTTTGCCCTTGTAAACAAACGCTGCATTTTTTTCAAGTTGTGCTGTAACAAAACGAGTGCCTCCAAAGTCTTATGCTTGTAAACCACTCAGCAACTACACATTTAAAAAAAATAAAACCATGAAAAAATTTATTCTCCTCGTTTTGCTCGCTGCATTCAGTATGATCGCAAACGCAAATCCAACACCAGTTTCAACGTCAAGCAACGAAATACTGGTTCAAGCTATTCGCAAGGCTGTTAAATTGCCCGAAGAATTGAAAAACAGCATTACACACGAACGCGTTTTGGTGGTTTTTACCGTAACCACACAAGGTGAAATCAAAGTCGTTTCTGTTGGCAGCCCCAATGCCGTTCTTCGTAAGTCAATCACCCAACAAATGCAAAGTATTGCCTTGAATAATAACTTATCCAATAGCGAAAAAACATATTCTATCTGGCTAGATTTCAAGGTAATATAATTATTTTCGCATCCGCTTGTAACAAACTAGAATAGCCAACCGTCCTACACTCAAATAACTCACCAGAATCCCAAGTATTATGAAACCGATCAAGCAATTTTTAACTGCATTACTGCCGATCTTTACGGCAACTGCACTACAGGCACAAATATCTGAAGAACGTGCCGTAGCTGATTTCACAAGCATTCGTGCAACTGGAGCCGTACGCGTAGAAATTACCCAAGCCGATAAAAATTCCGTAACGATTGTAGGCGAAGGCAATGATTTTAAAAGCATTTCTACTGAAGTTACAAACGGAATCCTCGTCGTTGAAGGGAATGGTGAGCCGCTCGTAAAAATCAACATCAAGCAATTGGATAAACTTGAAGCAACTGGCGGTTCAACCGTTAAATCCACAAATCAGTTGCAATCTCCAACCATGACCATTGAATCTTCCGGCTCTTCGAAAGTAAAACTTCAAGTCAAAGCAACGGAATTGAATGGGCAATCGAGCGGAGCATCTGAACTGAAATTATCAGGAACTGCAACACAAGTTAATTTCAGCGCATCTGGTGCGTCGAGCATTCGAGCGTATGAAGTACAAGCAGATCGTGCCCATGCAACAAGTTCTGGCGCGGCCAATATTCGTCTAACTGTTGCGAATGCAATTGCTGCAGAAGCGTCAGGCTCCTCTTCGATTCGCTACCAAGGTAATCCGGCAGATGTAAAAATGGATGCAACGGGTGCTGGCTCTATTACCAAACGCGAAACAGAATCTAGTTCCTCTTCCGATACAACACACTTGCGTATTGCGGGTCGCGACGTAACCATTGCTGGTAATGATGATGATGACGATGAACGTTCGGAGCGTGAGAAAAAATCGAACGATGAAAGTTTTGAAACATGGGCTGGTCTTGATTTTGGTGTCTGTGGCTATTTGAGCGGCGATAATTCAATTACACTTCCACAAGGTTTTGAGTCGATGGAATTGAACTATGGAAAATCGTATGTATTTGGCTGGAATATTTGGCAAAAAAACATTCATGTTTATCGCAACAACGTAAATATCGTTACGGGTATTGGCTTGACTTGGTATCATTACAATTTCAAAAAACCAGTTACGCTTTTACCCAACCAAGCCTTTGCAACATTCCGCAACGATTCATTCAATTACAGTAAAAATCGCCTCAATACCTGTTATATCAATGTTCCGTTGATGCTCGAATTTAACACCAACAACAACGATGCCGATCGTTCGTTTCATATTGGTGCTGGCATGCAAGTTGGATATAACGTTTTCAATAATAAAATCAAGCAGAAATACGAATTGGATGGACGCACCTACAAAAACACCGTGAAGAACAATTACAACGTAAATCCGTTTCGTTTCGATGCCTTAGCACGTATTGGATTTGGCGATTACACAATTTTTGGAAGTTATAATTTGACAACCTTATTTGAAAATGGAAAAGGGCCGAGAGTGTATCCATTCACAGCAGGACTTCACCTCGACTTCTAATTTCGTCTGATCAACGAAATAAAAAAACGCACCGATGCTTCCTTCGGTGCGTTTTTTTTCAAGCCCATTCACGCCGATGTATGTGTAAAACTTTTCTACATTTGAACTACCAAAACCACACATCATGAAATGGATCAAACGCATTTTTATTGGCCTCGTAGCCATTTTTCTCTTGGCATTAATTGTATCACTTTTTCTGCCATCGCATGTGCTCGTTGAACGAAGCATCGTGATCAAAGCACCTGCCGAAAACATCTTTGAGCAGGTTGTGAATTTAAAAAATTGGGATCGTTGGCAAGTATGGAATCAGTTGGATTCGAATATGAAAGTGCAGTATTTCGGCCCAGATCAAGGTGTCAATTCGGGTTACTCGTGGCAAAGTACGCATAGCCAAGTTGGCAATGGTAAAGGAACCATTACGACTGCAATTCCATTTGATTCCATCGTCGTGAAACTTGAGTTTATGGATTACGATCAAGCTGGATATAGTAAATACTTTTTCAAAAAAGAAGCCGATGGCATCAAAGTAACCACGTCGATGGATTTGGATATGAGTGGCTTTCCCCTATTTCGCATCATGGGTCAGTTGATGAAAAGTGAACTGATCGAAAATTTTGACAAAGGCTTGGAACAACTCAAAGACATCTGCGAAAACGATCCAGCAAATGCAGCAAAAGGAAACTTTTTTTGCATGGAATCTTATCAGAATGAACAACCATATTACAGCATTACCGATACGGTATTGATGACTGATGATCTGGCAAAAATATATGGACAGATGTATGGCGAGATTGGTGTTGCCATTGCGAGTACAGGCTTAAAAATGGCAGGTCCCGTTTTTGCAATGTATCCTTACCAAGACAGCACCAAAATGGTAGTTGAGTGGGCTGTACCAACAGACAAAGCCGGAACAGGACAAGGCCAAGTAAAAGCGGGTGTTTTGAAAGCTGGAAAAATTGTGCGCTGCAATTATTATGGAAAATACGAAGAAGGACAACGGGGCACCAATGCGCTCCAAGCTTTTGCTAAGTCGAAAAACCTAACAACAACGGGCGTTGGTCGTGAACTATACATCACAGCACCCGTGAGTGCGGATATGTCGCAAGTGCTTACGGTCATTGTAGCCGACGTCAAGTAAAGGCACGAAGTTTGTATTTACCAAAACAAAGACCTATTTTTACTCAACCATAAAACATACGCATTCATGAAACGCCTATTTGCCTTCTCCATTTTGATGTTGTTGTTTACAACAGCTTTTTCGCAAACCGCACAATCTGATGCACCAGCTTCTGCCGCTGACCGCGCCCACGCACAAGCCATGCGCATGAAAAAAGTGCTCGCCTTAAGCGATGAGCAGGTAAAACAAGTAGAACAGATTTTTACCGAACATCTTTTGCGTATGGATGAACTCAAAAAAGATACGCGTATGGCAGCCGATATTCAAAAAGATATTGATGCCCGTAAACAACAAACTGACGAGCAACTAAAAACGATCCTTACGCCAGAGCAATATGCAAAGTATAAAGAAGGAAAAGCGAAAAAACAGCAACGCAATGCGGCTGAAGTACAAAAGTAAATTTTGCTTCTAAAAACGAAAAAAGGCGAACCACAAATGTTCGCCTTTTTTGTATGCTCTTTTTTCATCAGCCGTCAATTGAGGACAAGCACCATGAGAAAAACCTCGCTAACGCCGCACGTATTTACTGGAGATTTGATGACCTCAAAGCCAATGTTAAAGTTTTCCCATTCATAATAAATACCATCTTCGGATGTTTCAATTTTTTTGCCTTCGGCAATTATTTTTTCTTGAAAACTAGTGAACTGTTTTTTATCCAGCGTATAATAAAACGTAAGCAGGTTTTGCTTGTTTTTCAAGAATATGACCTCGTAAAAATTTCTGCAAAAATGATTGGTATCTATCATTCCTCGTCCATACGATGCTCCACGCTCATTCTCTTCAAGCTCTTCAAAATCGACTTGCGCCATTCTTGCCATACGCAGGTTGGTATCAGGTGTTGAAGCGATGTCAATGACTTGAGCAAAGGTTAATAAAGGCAATGGTGCCGCAGGCAAGAGATGTGGGGGTTGATACAAAAACAGAATTCGATAAGCATTTGTCAACCCACAAGCATTTTTGCCCATCGACGATACATTAAAAAAAACATACAGATCAGGAGTCCAACGATAAATAGAATCAACCTCAGTTACCAACACCTCACATTGCGAAATAATTTCTGATTTCATTTTGGTAAACTGCGCTTTATCGTAAATCTGGTAGTAGCTTTTCTCTACCGTTAAACTGAAGTAAAAAGCTTCCTGAAAACGCTCGCAGTTTGTTCCTTTTTTTTGAACGCATCGCGCATACCCAACTTGTGTTGGTCCAGAAATGACTTTTTCTTGTCTAAAATTTAACGCAGCAACCGCTTTTTTCTGCGCAGCCGTTTCATTCGAAATAATTCCTTTTAGTTCCTCCGTACTCAAGTATGCACATTGGCTATATGCGGTCTGCTGAATAAATAACGTCACTAAAAAGTAGATGATAAAACGCATATCGGTGTTGAAGTGGATGAATAAAAAAAACGCTCCATTTTTCAATGAAGCGTTTGAAGACTAGTTAACTTATTTTCGTCGCACTTCAACCACTTGATTGTCGAAACAAACGTAATAGAGACCTTTATCGAAATCGGCGATATCTAATTTTTTGCCGACACCGCGCAACACAACATTTCCAAACACATCGTACATTTCATACATGCTTTCGCCAGAAAGATCAATGGTCTTGGTATCTTTAGAAACGGTGTAAGTCAATGCCGCAACTGCAGTAGGCGTATATTTGACATCGGGTGTCATGCGGACTTCTTTATTAAAACCAACTTGCTTCACGCGGAAACGATTTTCGCCCGAATGCGGTGCTGTAATCTGAAACGAATACGTGTTTTTAGTTGGCTTACCAATTCCTTCAACTTCGCCAACATACACCCATTTATTCCAACGGTATTGCTCCACAATGAATGGAAGCGAACCCGTTTCGCCAAGTGTTGACCAAGTAATGAGGCCAGTATTGGAAATGGTGATGGATTCGGTTTTGAAACTTGGACGCGGTTTAAGTGCTTCTGGGTTGAGAATGCGCGGTGAGCAACCGCCTTTGTGCAAAATCTGAATCGTTACGCCATCGCCGGGTTGTAAGTTAAAATTGCGTAAATCAATTTCAAACGCACTCGAATTGACTTCATCCGTGGTAACATTTCCGTTCACACGTACTTCGTAAGCACAATAACCTACGCCACTCGCAGCGTAGCTATTCTGCACATAAATATTTTTGTTCTGGTATTTGCCTTCAATAAGGAGGAGTTCACTTTCTGAAGCAAAGGCCAAACTTCCGATAAACAGAAGCAACATGGAGGTGAGGCAGCTTTTCATTCTAAAATTCATTTGGGTCGTTGGTACAAAATTAGGTCTTTTTAAGGCTGTTTCAACAGGATTTCTTGAAGAAATAACCCGATTAACAGGACAAAAATGTAACTTCTTAAAGGTCAATACAAGCCAATAGATTGGCAGATTTAAAAGTCTAATGCGGGGTTTTGGGGTTGTTTTTATAGTTATTGTATTGATAATCAATGACTTTTAATAAGTCGGAAAATAAACACTACAGTACACGTAAATACAATAAATGCAGCGAAAACTTTCCACCACAAGCCTTTGAAGTGCTTTTGCGTATCGGGCCGATCTTTGCGGTAAGCCCAGATTAGTCCAGCAGCAAAAAGAGCGATGAAAAAAAAGATGAAAGCGATTTGGCCAGTTGAAAAGTGCATGGCACAAAAGTAACTGTTTCTTTTTCGTTTTGTTTACACGTGTAAGTTCTTTTCATGATATACGCTAAAACGAACGTGTTTGTTGCATTCGTGTGGAAAAATCGTGTTGATCCTTGTACTTATTCCATCTAGAAACCTGTAATTTTGAAACACTTTGAAACACAGCACCCAATTTTCGCGCAAGTTTAATTTTCGAGCTAGGTTCGTGGTGTTCCTATTGTCTTTTTTTATGGCCGCTCCAGCACATGCGGGTCGTTTGGAAAAAGGCTACGAAGCGCTGCGTATCTACAATTATTTCAAAGCCAAAACCTTATTCGAAAAGAGCAGCAAACACCACCCCGCAGGTGCCGCCCACGGATTGGCCATCATTTACGCCCGCACCGACAATCCGTTTCATCACGTAGGACGCGCCCACGCACAAAGCCAACTCGCCCTCTGGCACTTTGCCAACACCACACCGCGCGAACGCCAACGCCTCCAAAAATTAAACACCACCGACTCCAGCATTCGTGTCCTTAAAAACTGGATCGATACACTCGGATTTCGTCAAGCCGAAAAAATAAATTCGCTCGATGCTTGGAATAATTTTCTCGCCGATTATTGCGACGCGCACATCATTCCACGCGCTACTGCCCAACGAAATGCCCTCGCATTTCAACAAGCCGAAAAAGAAAATACGTGGCAAGCCTATAAACGTTTTGCCGATACCTATTCCGATGCCGCCGAAACACCAATCGCGCTCGCTCGTTACGATTTACTCCTTTACCAAGCCGAAACCGCTTCGGGAAAACTACTCGCCTTTGAAAATTTCATTGCCAACTACCCACAAAGCCCTTATTTCGCCGATGCCGAAAATGCCTTGTATAAACTAGCCGTTGCCGGACATACTATTGACGAGTACAATACATTCATTCACAAATATCCCACCAACCGAAATGTGCCCGAAGCGTGGAAAAAAATTTACACACTTTACACAGCCGATTATTCGACTGCTTCCATCGCACAGTTTTGGATTGCGTTTCCCGATTTTCCGTTTCGCGAATTGGTTACCGAAGATTTACGGCTTGCCATGACAACCTGCTACCCCATTCGCAAAAATAATGCTTGGGGATTTGCCGACAGCACCGGACACGAATTGATTGCACCACAATTTGCCTGGGTCGATGAATTTTCGGAAGGACTGGCCATTGCAAGCGATAGCAATCACCTCGGATTTATTTCGAAAACAGGAAAACACATCATTCCATTTGAATACGACGAAGCCGAAAAATTTCAGCAAGGGTTTGCCATCGTCTCCCGCGATTCGTTGTATGGCATGATCGATCACACCGGAAAAAAAATTGTGCCATTACAATACGAAGCCATCTATGAATTTTCCGATGCCCGCGCCGTAGTCGTTCGCCAAGGAAAATATGGCTACATCGACTTGACGGGGCAAGAACTCATTCCTTGTCAATACGAGAAAGCTGGCGATTTTAAAAATGGCATTGCATACATTGTGGTAGATGGCAAATATGGATTCATTGATCGCGCGGGCAATCCGGTGGTGAAGCCCGAATACGATTGGGTCGAAACATTTACAAACGGTTCGGCGCGCACACGCAAAGAGGGTAAATATGGTTTGTTGCGTTTTGATGGACGTGTCTTGCAAAACTGCGAATACGATTTGATCGCCGAGTTTCATGAAGACTACGCCTTGCTTGTCAAAGACGGCAAATTTGGCTACATCCACCGCGATGGACGAATTGTGGTTCCGGTAACGTATGAATACGACAAAGCCTTGCTCGCCGATGCGCGGTTTCAAAACGGGCGGGCCAAAGTATTGCTCAAAGGCAAATGCGGGCTGGTGGACACCACCGGAAAAATTGTTGTGCCGCGTGAGTTTGACGATATTCGTCCTTTTCGTGGCGGCTTGGCAGCGGTGAAGAAGAACGGAAAATGGGGCTACATCGACGAACAACTGAAACTACGGATTCCGTATAAATACGAAGAAGCATTTTCGTTTAGCGAGGGCTTGGCGCGGGTGCGCATCGAAGAAAAATATGGATTTATTGATCGTTCTGGAAAGCTCATCATTCGCGCCATTTACGAAGAAGCCGAAGATTGTAACCACGGCTATATTCGATTCAAAGAAAACGAACATTGGGGCTTGCTAGATGCCAAAGGAAATCAGTTACTCGCTCCCGAATTCGATGTCCTAGAATTTATAGACAACACGCGCATCCGCCTCGAACGCAAAGAGAAGTTTGCGTACTACCACATCATACAGTGCGCCTTCACCTGGAAAGAAGAAGACTTTTAAGTGAGTGTTGACGCATCGCGTTTGCGGTAAAAACATCAATTTATTTTTTCGTTTGAGGAGCGAAGCAAAGGAGCAGCGAATAAACACCTGTCCTGCTCTAGGCTCCTATTTTTGCGATAGTTGTTGTATCAAACATAATTTAAATTTCGCAAAAGATATACGCTACGATTCCATCTAACCCCCTTTCATAATTCTGATAATCAGCTCATTGAAAATCCTTCCTCGGCAAGTTCGCCAATGTGAATATCAAGTTGTTTCATCTTTCTTTTGAGATTTCCAATCACTTGATTTCGT
>JAAFIA010000070.1 GCA_013298545.1 Bacteroidota bacterium
ATGATTCGAGCTATATTTATACGGTTGTGTGTGCCTTTCAAATTGAAGGCGTTCCCAACTAAATATAGACAAGAAACGAAAACAGACAGGTTGTGTGTGCCTTTCAAATTGAAGGCGTTCCCAACTGGCGAAGTTCGATACTTGAACTTCAATGTGTTGTGTGTGCCTTTCAAATTGAAGGCGTTCCCAACACAAAAAGCACAATCACTAAGCCAAAGGCGTTGTGTGTGCCTTTCAAATTGAAGGCGTTCCCAACAGTATCTGGGAGCGTTGCCATCACTGTTGCGTTGTGTGTGCCTTTCAAATTGAAGGCGTTCCCAACATACCCTTCGTTATCTTATTAAAAAACAGATAGCAAAGGTACGTGGGATTCATTAAAACGTATCAAGATCTAGTTTTCGTTGATGCAATTCTATTGTTTCGCGAATGGCTTTGCGCATCGTTTCTGCCAAAGCGAAAAGACGTTGCGCCTGTTCTTTGTTTTCGAGAATGATGAGTTCGTTGTTTTCCCCATTGGCCATGAGCAACCCATAAATCAGACTTCGGTAGGTATATACGGCATCTGTTACACTTCGGGAGAAGAATAAACCATGCCCTTCGTCGTAAAATATGCGCCGCATGTTTTCCATAAACTTCTTAGCATTTTCAGGGTGAAAATAAAAGACTTTCTCTTGTCCGTTTTTCTTCCAACGAACAATGCTAAATTCATTTTCTGTTTCGGCCATAAATGCAATCAAACTCCAAGCGTGTTGGTTCGCTGAAAGAATGGATTCGTATTTTTTGCGTTGTATGACTTCTGGATTTTCACGTTGCATTTTTCGCACAGCAAAAACATAAGTAAGATATGCAGCGATAAAAGGGGCTGCAATTTTGACCGCCTCTAAAGACCAATTGATAGAAGTATCTGCCATTTTATTCAAATTTTGAGATGGTGGATAAAATAATGTTGACGCTCACTTGCGCACATGCTAGAAGCTGCCGCGCAATGGTTAATCCTTCTTGAACTGGCGCATATTCGCTTACCGTAAATGGCACGATAGCTTTTAAATGGTCTCGATTGGGATATTGGTTGTGCATAATGGCATTGCGTATGGCAATCAACACATTCAAATGTTCCACTTGTTCAACATTCAAAACTGCTTTTTGAGCATATTCACGCAAGCATTGGCTAAACTTTTTATATTTTAGTTCTACTGAAAATGGATCAACCTTATAGATCGCATATTCGAGTTCATACATCAGTTTAATAATAGGAATGCGATTACGGTCGTATTGATCTAACTCCATCTCCAACAAATTGCGTCGTACTCGAATCGCTCCTCCTGCTATATCTGGCAAAATATAGTGTGCTAGGTTGTTGAGGCGGCGATCTTTTAACAATTGTTTAAAATTTCCTTGCTTCTTTACTTTTGTATCAGTTGAAAAAATCGTCCATTCGCCCAGCTTAACCTGACTTATTTTTCCTTGTTCATCACTGGAAAAAAAATCTAATTTTTGCTCCAATACCTGAACTGCATCAAGAATGCCTTGAATTTGCGTTTCGCCCATAGGTTGAATATCGCTGAGTTTAATAGTTCGCTGTTCTTGTCCAATCGTGATTTGACTTTGATTCATCAAATCGGTCAGCATAAATAGCGTTACACAATCCTCTGCCTTAACCCGACGAATCATTTTTTCAGTTGTCAGCATGGATTTAAAGTCTCGTACCTCTTGATGAATGGCATCGTATTTTGCTGTATAAATCTTGATAATTTTTTCTCCAATTGTATTTACACGAAGTGCTTTCTGATCTCTTTGCAGTTTGAGAATTGCATTCTTGACAATGCTTGAGTCAAATAACTTGGTAAAATAGACCATCGCCTCTGTTTCATTGCGAAATCGAAGCTCTTGGTCGGGCAACGATTCGACTTGCTGTTTCACTTTTTTTAATTTGCTTGCTGCATCTTCTAACCGTTTTTTGGTTTGTATGAGTTGAGCTTCCCAGATTTGTTTTTGCTTGTTAATCCGCTCGTGAAGAACAAGCCCATTTGGAAATTCTTTTTTGTAAAAGTCGTAACGCAACGGAAACATATCATAAAAGCCTTGTATCTGGTCGGTGTGTGCTAATTCAATGTATTTGCGAATAAGTCCGATGAGTTGATGTGGTTTTTCTTGTTGTGTAAACCATGTCCGTAATGATTCATGGTGTGTTTGGCGAAACCAGTCGTGAATGGCATCAATAAACATATTCGTTGGTAAGTTCATTTGAGCATCCCAACCCTGATATAGTTTTTCCTTATCCTTTAATTGGGGTTTTATTTTTAGAAATGAGTAACACGCTTGGTAGGAATTTTTCTTAATACCTTTTTCGATACATTTTTCCAAAAAACGAGAACGGGCATGGAGATAACGTTCATAGAAATCTTGCCATGTCGCTGGCATTGACTGCACAACTTCATTAAGAAATGGATGTTCGTTTTCTGATGACAATAAGTTGCAACTTTTAAATAAACCCAAGAGGTTATTTTTCTCTTGTTCGTAAAGGGCTAAACTTTTTTGGATTAACTGATATTTCTTGGGATTTGCTTTGCTTTTTAAGTCTGGTTCTTGTTTACCTGCTTGATTGCGTTTATAGCCAATTGGTTGAAAACGCATAAAATCACGCACAAGCCAATCCCCAATATCCCCTGAACGGAGTGTTCGATATTGAGCCTTGCCTACCTTAACAACGGCTTTCTTCATTGCATCAAACCGTTCAATTCTTTTTTTGTTTTGTTGGGCCATTAGTTCTAGTTTCCCTCTAGCTATTGCTTTTGTATCGGCTTGTTCTTGTCCACTCAAAAAAGCATGTAGTCGAACGGGAACTTCTGATAGTGTAAGCCTATATTTTTCAAAAAGCAGTTGAGAAATGGCTTCATTACTCGTATTATCGCCTAACAAGTTTTGTAAGTTTCCTGATTTTAAATCGGAAAATAATTGCCGCAAGGCATGATACTTGTCGCGGATTATTTTTTCTACGGTATTGGGCTTTCCAATGGAGGCATACAAATGATGACAGAATGCCGCTGCCAACAATTCATTCCCACTTAGAAACGCATCTGCTTTTTCGTTAGCACGACGTTTGTATTTTGGGAAACTTTCATGTTCTTCCACATCTAAGTGTGGCCATTGTACTTCTGCTTGTCCGTTAAATAAAATACCGATTTTATTTTCTTCGAGATGATAATGTGGGTACGTTTTTGCAATAAAGGGCTGTGTTGCTCCTTCATAATAATCTAAATCTTTGCTTTTCATTTTCCATTCTTCGGGCGCAAATTCTTGTTCAAAGGCTATCAGTTTCCCAAAACCAAATAGTTTGCGCGTTAGATGTCGGCTTTCAGTTTGATCGTTTATTTTAGATTCATAAAGGTGATAATGATAATTGCCAAGATCTATTTGGAAGCGTAGTTTAGAAAAGGCATTGCTTTCATCTAAATACCGAAGTGCGAAATACATAAACCTATTTTGTTTGCGAATCGCTCTGACAGGAGTAATAATGTCTGATTCTTCAAGGCTATCTATCGACTCGATATAGAATTTCTCTTTAAAAGGGTCTGTCAGTTGATCGAATAGCACCTCTGGTGCTTTGGCCAATTCATTGAGCATATCCAATACAAGAGCATCCGTTGATTTATCGCTGTGCAAGCGAACACGAGGCATGATGATCCGACTTCTGCAAAATACCTCATTGGTCATTTTAAACTTTGTATCGCGAGCATCTTTTAAACCATATACATTTTTCTGCATCTGAATTGCATACTTCTTTTCCAAAAAAAGCGACACAAAAAACACCAAACCGTAAATACTCAGTTGATTGGTTTCCGCATTTAAAAAGGGTGTCCTAAATCTTGGATTCGGCATAGCAGGTTTCTTTTTCCCTTTTTCATCAACTTTGGTTCTGTCGTTGTTCATACAGAATCGGCGCAAGTGTTCAACTTGTTTTTCATAAGGGTCTTCATTGATTTCTGTATGCACATTGGATTCAAAATAATCTCGTTTAACGAGGTTGATATTGGCATCATAAATGCTGTACAAACGCCAAACTAATTCGCGATCATTACTTTCTATGCTTGCGTGAGTAATTGCATGACTATACTTATTGCGTCTTTCAGTTAAGTCATTTAATAGCGTTATGAGTAAGGCAAGATTATCTTCTAAATCGTTTTCTCTTTTCGCGTCTTTTTTGTCAGCATTAGCAATGCGTAAAAAAGGAAAATGCCGATCAATCAATTCTAAGAAGCGTTGACGATCAATCGCATTTCGTTTCTTTTCACGTTGTCGTCCAATTAACCAGTTTTTTAGTTCTTCGTCCGAAGACAATTCATCCATCCCAAAGCGTTTCGCAATATGATTTAGTACAATGAAAACATTGTGTATGGCCTGATTAAAGTAGGCAGCAAGAAACTCCTTGCTTTCCTCTGTATAGTATTCACCTTTCCCGATTCTGTTGTTTATCGTTGTTTCCATGACTGTTAAGTTTTATGATTAGATTTCCGATGATAGAATTTTTAAAATTAATCGAAAGTAGCTAATAATGACTTAATTGTTCATATCTCAATAATGGCAAGTTTTGCTTTGAAATTGGGTGATGTATTTAGTTGTATGGTGGGACGGCTTTTCAATTCGGGTGGATTGGACTTAAATACAAATCCCCCAAACCAGTTATGGCTTAGGGGATTTGCACAAAACCCAATGCTTACTCCTATTTCACAACCATTACCACCTCATGAAAAATAATTTTGCCATTCGCATTTAGGTTAACAGCGTATATACCGTTCGGCAGATTTTCAACAAGGATCATGTTTTTATTTTGTCCTGCGTAGATTGTTTGCGTAGCCACCACTTGTCCAAGTGCATTGACAATGGAGAGCGTAGCATCCTCATCGAGTGAATAAGCAAGCGTCATCGTCCCATTGTTCGGATTTGGATACAGGCTTACTACCTGTGCCTGATTGCTTTGAGGCGAAGCCGTTTGCGGTGTTAGGTTGCGCCGCGCCGTAGAAGGCGGAATCGCACAGGTATCTTCCCAAGTGCGATACACTCCATCAATCAAGCAAACTAATATCCGCGCCCGATACACGGCCCGTCCACCAATGAGCGGACATTGCCCGGCAAGAGCCTCTAGCGCAGCAATATCAGCAAGTGATAAACTATCCCCTGCGGTAGCTTTGAGATACAAGACGTTAAAGTCTTTGTAGTTCTGTTCAATCAAACAGTTTGGTACAAGTGCCGCGTTTGTGGCCAATGCACTACTCAAACTATCCTTAGCCATTTGCTCCTCCACGACAGCAATTTTTTCTGTTGGTGAGTTCTGCATCTCCACATAAAAATTTTGCAAGACAAGCGAAGTGTCCATGAGCGCAGCATCTTGTTTCAAGAGTTCATAGGTACGCTGCTGATCTTGCCAACGTGTTTCTTGCACAAAGCCCGTTTCTTCGGTTTGTTCGCTTGCAATGTTTGCCAATACGTGCGCTTCGCCCGTTTGGTCGCCCCCCCCCGCAGGAGGAATGGGCGCAGGTGTATTGCAACTGTATGGCGTTGTGCCGGGAACGACGAAGAGAGATTGATTTAAAAAGTAATCATCAGATGCTGGAATCCCATTCGTAGCATTCACGGCAGGCTGATACGGATAGCCCGGACGTACATAGAGTTTAGAATGGTTTTGTGGCGTGAGCGTGTTTTCGGTATAAGTATCGGCATGTGAAAACGGCCCGTAAAACAAATTATCGCCCGTAACGCCTGTAAAATTATTGATGGCCAACATGGGCGCACCCTGTGTGCTAATTTTACCATTGTTCAAAAGCGAAAACCCATCTTGCGAAGTGCGCATGGCATTGTTCCAAAAACTACCATTCATGTTGCTCGCTTCATACACAATACATTGGCCTACCTGATCCACATCGTTGCAACGCACATGCGGCGCATTGTTGTTGGTGAGGTAAATTCCGCGCAGCGTTTTCTTGCTATCGTTTGGCCCAACAATCACATTGTTGTTTTCAATCGGTTCTTCACAATCAATCACCCGAATGCCCTGCTGTGCGGGAATGGTAAATTGCCCCACCGGTTGCATGACCAAATTAATCTGATTGTCGGCACAACGCGGCATGTGAATCCATCCCTGTTTGGTAATGCCATTGAATACATTGTACATATCGTTTCCATCAATATACAACCTGCCCGGCTGTGCATTGTAGTTGACAATGCACGAAGGACAATTGGAAGGATATAAACTCTGGGTAACAATCGCATTGCGCACATATTCGGTATTGGGCGCACCATTGTACAAAACAGGCTCAATGGTATTGAACTTGATGTTTGCATCGCCCATAAACTTCATGTACGTTGTTGTACTCAAGGCATACACATCGTTGATGAAGTAAATGCCCAAATCCCAATTGACAATGTGGTTTTCCATGATGTCGGCCAAAATATAGCGACCACTTTTTACATACACCGCCATATTGCCAATAGGACTAAATACAGCAAGCGAAGAATAAGCAATGGTGCTTTCAAAATTATTTCCCCGAATACTGACATCGTAATAGCCATTGAGTTCGATACCCCGTCCACAATCATAAAACGTATTGCTGTTTGTTTGTGGATTGCCAACCCAAAACCGCTTGTTTGTATTCAGTCCATCGGTCGTACCAAAAATAGCCGTACCCGGAGTGCCCGGATTTCCTTTTACGTTAGTGTATGAGGTAATGAATTGGAAGGCATTGTTGAACACCTGTACGTTGCTTTTAGAAGCATATACCCCAAAGTCCAAATTATCAAACACGTTGAGTTCATTGTAGCCACCCAAAACGCCAATGGATATATCGGTTACGTTGATGAGTTGATTGCTTGCATTGAGTTGCGCTGCTCCCACACGATCAATGTATGCTCCTGCAAAGCTGCGTTTGTTGGCGTATGGAGGCAGGAGTGTAGCCGTAGGATAATTTTCAACCGGAAACACTTGCACAAACGTAACCACTTGCGCACCTTTCACATCGTTGATGGTTGTTCCGATGGGCAATTGGCGACAGGTAAACACGCAGTTTTTGACTTGTCCCGGATGTGCCGCATTGTAAAAAGAGGCCACAACGGATTGATAATTTTTATTGAAAATAGATTCATCCAGTTTAAAGGGCGCACCCAAAGAAGAGGAAACAGCATAGATCGCATCTTCAATCAAACTATTGCTGTTTATGTCGATGTTGTTGTTTGTTCCGCTTGCAATGATTCCCTTCCACATATCGCCGCAACTGGCGTGCAGGTGCGATCCAATGATTTGGATTTGATTGGTTGTGGCACTTGTCAACAGCAAAGCGGCATTTGTACCGAGTTGTACATCGGAGTTTACGATCTGAAAAATGATGCCACCAGCAATGGTCAAATTTCCATTGACGTAGAGCGTTCCTGCTGGATTGTTGTAGGTATAAGTGTTGCCCGTGATGGTAAAGAAAGCAGGATAGGCAGCGGCCAGTTGCGGCACGGTGCTGATACTCGTTCCATTGCTCATAGCATCGTTGCCCGTAAAGTTGCACATGCCGCAGCATCCCGGAAGGGAGATTGTAGTTGTGCTTGAACATACAGCGTTTCCGTTGTAGCTAGTGAGTGTAAAATCAATATCATTGCAAATACTGCCCCAATCTACCGTCCATACTCCGGCAAAGGGTTGGCTAACCGATGCTGGAGTTGGATTGAACGTAGGCACGTAGGTGAGTGCAGCATTGTAATTGCTCACGGTATAGACCACCACTTGTCCACTTGTGCAGAGGTTGGGTGCATTGCCATACGATGCGGTGATGGCGGGTGCAGGTGGAAGTGGGTCTGTGCCAATAGTTACCGTTCCGCTTACGGTACATCCGTTGGCATCGGTTACGGTAACCGTATATGTTCCGGCATCTAAGCCTGTGGCGGTGGAGGTGGTTTGGATGGGTTGGGTACTCCAACTGTATGTATAAGGCGGAGTGCCGCTGCTCACTTGCGCTGTGCCTGTGCCGTCGTTCGAGGCGGTGCAATGTTCGGACGTGCTGAGTAAACTCATCTGTAAACCATCTACGATTACTGTAATTGGTGTGGAGTAGATCACACACGAGCCGTCTGGATTGGAATAACTCACATAATACGTGTATGTTCCGGGTGCAAGGTTGGCTGGAGTATTGTAGAAAAATGAGTTTGCTCCAGGAATTGGGTTGTTGATGGAGTTCTGATACCATTGTAAGGTATTGCAGTTGACAAACGCATTGTTAACTGCAAGATTGGTCGTTTGCCCACTGCATAAAGTGATTGGGCCTACGGGAGAAATAACCGGAACTGTTGGTGTGAGTTCAGTAATGGAGAGGTCATCAACCAAAACATAAGCACCTTGATTATTGGGATAAATATAAGTATCATAAGGTCCTATTACAAACCAATAGTAGCCTGCTGCGGGGACAGTAAATGTGGAAGTGTATTGTTGGTAGCCCGCTGAGTTTGGAGCAATTGGATCTGAATGTGTTGCGGGAGCAGAATAGGTTAGCGGTGTTGGTAAATTAGACATTACCGCATAACCAAAATTTACGCCATAAGTAATATTGACATTCATCGCATAATAAGAAACTTCATATACTGTATTGGGCAACAGAAAAATTTGTTGTTTCAAATACTCGCGATACTGCGTGTTATTAGCCCCTGATGCAAGAAATGCGACGTGGCCATCTCCTGTATTTGGAATTGCAGCAGGAATATGAAAACAGGCACTTGAAGCGCAAGAAGCATTGCAATAGTCTGGTGTGCAAAATGGTGGATTTATCGTTTCATTTGTTCCAATATCAACGGGCGACCAACAATGATTTTGCAAGGCTTTGGGCCAAGGCAAAGCCCCACAATACAAACAATTCCCGCCATTTGGATCGCTATCAAAGGCTTCAAAATTTCCGTTGCAAAGCATATCGCAGGATGTACTCAATGGAGCAAGTTGATTGACTAGGCTGAGATCAAATGTTCCAGTAGTTTGCGAGCAACGCGAACAGGATGTTTCGTCGTTGGTGAGGCGCAAATAGTAAGTAGCGTTCGCAGTTAATCCTGTTGCTGAAAGCACAAGAACAGAATCTGATGAACCTGATGCTACTGCACTATCAAGTGCTACGAGGTTGCCGCATGAGCCACTAAACAAGGCTAGTTTGTGCAAGTGGCTATCGCTTGCATGGTTGCTGCAATGTGTAGAAATGTTTATATCAGAAGCCAATGCCACAAACGAGAACCAGCGGGTAGTTCCTGTAAACGGACGGTCATACATGCCTGAGTTTCCGGCTGGCATGGCTGTTGCAGTGATGCAAGAGGCTTGCGCGTTTAGCATTCCTGAGCCAACAAGCAGCAGAACGAGTATAAATAAGGTGCGTAATCGTATCATGTTTTAGTTTTTTTTAAGATGGAGAAACAAGAATTGCTAACTACAAGTCATAAAATGCTTGCAGCAGGTGAAGGGAAAAGAAAATGGAATTAAACGCAGATCAATTAATGACACAGATTTTTCCAGTAATCCGTTCGGCGTTTGGTGGTTTTAATTCGTAGGTATAACAGGCTGCACTTAGGTAATGTGCATAAAATTGGTTTTGATAGTTTTCTTGTTGAAAGACTTTCCTGCCAAGCAAATCGTAGAGCGTGAGTGTAGTTCCTTCGGGTAAATTTGGAATCACAAACTGCTGCTGACCGATGAGCAAAGTTGGAATATAAAATTCAGGATTGGGCGCACAAGCACTTACCGTAACTGTAATTTCTGCCATAGAATCGCAAGCGCAAGTGCGTATGGCGGTATCGCTTATCGTTATCGTGTAAGTGGTTGTAACGTTGGGTTGAGCTATTGGATTGGAACTGGTAGAATCGCTCAACCCCAAACTTGGTTTCCAGACATAATTGACCCCTGCTACTGCTGTTGTGCCAAGCCGTACACTATCGCCTAGACAAAGTGTAGTATCGTTTCCGGCATACGGTTCGGTTATTTCATACAACGATACGTCGTCGATGTAGAAGTATGTACCCGGATAACCTTGCGGATTGATGATGCTGGTTGCCGTTGCCGAATCGGTATTGAAATTGCCAAGAATCAAATACCGTTCGCTACCCGTTGCTGTAAATACACCCGATACTTTTACCCAATTGGTAGTATCGGTGATTACAGTTGTGTTTACAAAATAGGCGGGTGTGTCTATGAGACAGAACGAGCAAGATGCTCCCATTGCGCTAGGACTTAGAAATACGCCCAAAGCATCTATGCTGTATTTCGCGCCACCTGAAGGTGATACATAACAAGTGAAACAGTATTTCTTTCCAGCAACCAAGTTGCCAAAATATAATTCTGTTGCTACATACTCTCTTACATTTGTTGACTGACTAGCGTAAACAACAATACCTATATAGCCATTGCCAGAACGAGCATTCTGAAACCCATTCACATTATTGGGTACATCAACCAACCAATTAGAACTACACGAGTTCATATAATCTGGCGTTCCCCCCGCATTGCCCCAATAATATACATTCGACATTTGCCCTTGGTTTGTCGGGCAAGCAATATACTGTTCAAAATCGCCATTAGAAATAAGGTTCTGTTGTGCTGAACAACAGTTCAGCACAAACAAAAGCCCAATGATGATTTTTAGTTTTTGCATGGTATCAAATATAGCACATAATGGCCCAGAAATCAACTAGGCCATTATGTGCATGGTTTCCTTACTTCACGATCTGCACTACCTCACGGTAGATAATTTTGCCATTCGCATTTAGGTTAACAGCGTATATACCGTTCGGCAGATTTTCAACAAGGATCATGTTTTTATTTTGTCCTGCGTAGATTGTTTGCGTAGCCACCACTTGTCCAAGTGCATTGACAATGGAGAGCGTAGCATCCTCATCGAGTGAATAAGCAAGCGTCATCGTCCCATTGTTCGGATTTGGATACAGGCTTACTACCTGTGCCTGATTGCTTTGAGGCGAAGCCGTTTGCGGTGTTAGGTTGCGCCGCGCCGTAGAAGGCGGAATCGCACAGGTATCTTCCCAAGTGCGATACACTCCATCAATCAAGCAAACTAATATCCGCGCCCGATACACGGCCCGTCCACCAATGAGCGGACATTGCCCGGCAAGAGCCTCTAGCGCAGCAATATCAGCAAGTGATAAACTATCCCCTGCGGTAGCTTTGAGATACAAGACGTTAAAGTCTTTGTAGTTCTGTTCAATCAAACAGTTTGGTACAAGTGCCGCGTTTGTGGCCAATGCACTACTCAAACTATCCTTAGCCATTTGCTCCTCCACGACAGCAATTTTTTCTGTTGGTGAGTTCTGCATCTCCACATAAAAATTTTGCAAGACAAGCGAAGTGTCCATGAGCGCAGCATCTTGTTTCAAGAGTTCATAGGTACGCTGCTGATCTTGCCAACGTGTTTCTTGCACAAAGCCCGTTTCTTCGGTTTGTTCGCTTGCAATGTTTGCCAATACGTGCGCTTCGCCCGTTTGGTCGCCCCCCCCCGCAGGAGGAATGGGCGCAGGTGTATTGCAACTGTATGGCGTTGTGCCGGGAACGACGAAGAGAGATTGATTTAAAAAGTAATCATCAGATGCTGGAATCCCATTCGTAGCATTCACGGCAGGCTGATACGGATAGCCCGGACGTACATAGAGTTTAGAATGGTTTTGTGGCGTGAGCGTGTTTTCGGTATAAGTATCGGCATGTGAAAACGGCCCGTAAAACAAATTATCGCCCGTAACGCCTGTAAAATTATTGATGGCCAACATGGGCGCACCCTGTGTGCTAATTTTACCATTGTTCAAAAGCGAAAACCCATCTTGCGAAGTGCGCATGGCATTGTTCCAAAAACTACCATTCATGTTGCTCGCTTCATACACAATACATTGGCCTACCTGATCCACATCGTTGCAACGCACATGCGGCGCATTGTTGTTGGTGAGGTAAATTCCGCGCAGCGTTTTCTTGCTATCGTTTGGCCCAACAATCACATTGTTGTTTTCAATCGGTTCTTCACAATCAATCACCCGAATGCCCTGCTGTGCGGGAATGGTAAATTGCCCCACCGGTTGCATGACCAAATTAATCTGATTGTCGGCACAACGCGGCATGTGAATCCATCCCTGTTTGGTAATGCCATTGAATACATTGTACATATCGTTTCCATCAATATACAACCTGCCCGGCTGTGCATTGTAGTTGACAATGCACGAAGGACAATTGGAAGGATATAAACTCTGGGTAACAATCGCATTGCGCACATATTCGGTATTGGGCGCACCATTGTACAAAACAGGCTCAATGGTATTGAACTTGATGTTTGCATCGCCCATAAACTTCATGTACGTTGTTGTACTCAAGGCATACACATCGTTGATGAAGTAAATGCCCAAATCCCAATTGACAATGTGGTTTTCCATGATGTCGGCCAAAATATAGCGACCACTTTTTACATACACCGCCATATTGCCAATAGGACTAAATACAGCAAGCGAAGAATAAGCAATGGTGCTTTCAAAATTATTTCCCCGAATACTGACATCGTAATAGCCATTGAGTTCGATACCCCGTCCACAATCATAAAACGTATTGCTGTTTGTTTGTGGATTGCCAACCCAAAACCGCTTGTTTGTATTCAGTCCATCGGTCGTACCAAAAATAGCCGTACCCGGAGTGCCCGGATTTCCTTTTACGTTAGTGTATGAGGTAATGAATTGGAAGGCATTGTTGAACACCTGTACGTTGCTTTTAGAAGCATATACCCCAAAGTCCAAATTATCAAACACGTTGAGTTCATTGTAGCCACCCAAAACGCCAATGGATATATCGGTTACGTTGATGAGTTGATTGCTTGCATTGAGTTGCGCTGCTCCCACACGATCAATGTATGCTCCTGCAAAGCTGCGTTTGTTGGCGTATGGAGGCAGGAGTGTAGCCGTAGGATAATTTTCAACCGGAAACACTTGCACAAACGTAACCACTTGCGCACCTTTCACATCGTTGATGGTTGTTCCGATGGGCAATTGGCGACAGGTAAACACGCAGTTTTTGACTTGTCCCGGATGTGCCGCATTGTAAAAAGAGGCCACAACGGATTGATAATTTTTATTGAAAATAGATTCATCCAGTTTAAAGGGCGCACCCAAAGAAGAGGAAACAGCATAGATCGCATCTTCAATCAAACTATTGCTGTTTATGTCGATGTTGTTGTTTGTTCCGCTTGCAATGATTCCCTTCCACATATCGCCGCAACTGGCGTGCAGGTGCGATCCAATGATTTGGATTTGATTGGTTGTGGCACTTGTCAACAGCAAAGCGGCATTTGTACCGAGTTGTACATCGGAGTTTACGATCTGAAAAATGATGCCACCAGCAATGGTCAAATTTCCATTGACGTAGAGCGTTCCTGCTGGATTGTTGTAGGTATAAGTGTTGCCCGTGATGGTAAAGAAAGCAGGATAGGCAGCGGCCAGTTGCGGCACGGTGCTGATACTCGTTCCATTGCTCATAGCATCGTTGCCCGTAAAGTTGCACATGCCGCAGCATCCCGGAAGGGAGATTGTAGTTGTGCTTGAACATACAGCGTTTCCGTTGTAGCTAGTGAGTGTAAAATCAATATCATTGCAAATACTGCCCCAATCTACCGTCCATACTCCGGCAAAGGGTTGGCTAACCGATGCTGGAGTTGGATTGAACGTAGGCACGTAGGTGAGTGCAGCATTGTAATTGCTCACGGTATAGACCACCACTTGTCCACTTGTGCAGAGGTTGGGTGCATTGCCATACGATGCGGTGATGGCGGGTGCAGGTGGAAGTGGGTCTGTGCCAATAGTTACCGTTCCGCTTACGGTACATCCGTTGGCATCGGTTACGGTAACCGTATATGTTCCGGCATCTAAGCCTGTGGCGGTGGAGGTGGTTTGGATGGGTTGGGTACTCCAACTGTATGTATAAGGCGGAGTGCCGCTGCTCACTTGCGCTGTGCCTGTGCCGTCGTTCGAGGCGGTGCAATGTTCGGACGTGCTGAGTAACGTAAGTGTTGGCGAAATGTTTTGAACCACTTGCACAACAGAAAAAGTCATACAGCCATTTGCGCCAGTTACTTGAAGCACGTAAAATCCGGGTTGTGTTACTGAAAT
This sequence comes from Bacteroidota bacterium, assembly GCA_013298545.1. Classification (GTDB taxonomy): domain Bacteria; phylum Bacteroidota; class Bacteroidia; order Palsa-965; family Palsa-965. The sequence continues at coordinate 14,149 of JAAFIA010000070.1, forward strand.
TGTTGTACATCCGGCGCAATTCAATGTTTGCAATCCTTGTCCTTGTATATTGACAGCCGTGTACCATTGAATCCCTGCGGGATAGTTTGTGTTAGCTGTAAGAGTTGTTGCATTGCCACTACATATAGTTACTATTCCAGAAGGAGAGATAGAGGCTGTTGGCGATGGAATAACTTGAAACGGATAAACTGCCGTACTCGGACACCCACCAAGTGTTGTTCCAGTTACGGTTACGGTATAGTTGCCCGTAGTGCTAGGAATGAAAGAAGCTGTGTTTCCGTTTGAAGAAAAGTTTGTCGATGCAGGTGTTATTGACCAAGTATATCCAGAACCACCAAAGGCTTGAAATGTTGTAGGATAGATACTTGTACAAATAGTTTGTGCAGCAGAAGAAACACCAATAGATTCGTAAATCGAAACATCGTCGAGGTAAAAATAATTTAGCGTAGGATTTAGTGGTGGAGTTGACGAACCAATGGTAAGATAAATAGGCCCAGAAATAAGGGGTTGGTAGTAGCAAACCATTTTGGTGTAGCCGTTTGGTTGTGGGATTGCGATTTGTGGTGTTAGAACCACACCTGTCCATCCTTGAGCTTGAGCTAATGTGTAACTCACTTTCACAGAAATAGTAACTGGATCATTACCTGTCGCTCGTTTTACGAAATAAGTAACGGCATACGTTGTTCCTGCAAGTAAACTCTGCGATTGTGGGCTAACACAATACTCTAAATAATTTGCGTTGTTTGCTCCACCAACGGCAAAGCCAACGTGCCCATTGCCCGTATTGGGTGTAGGAGGGAAGTTTAAGCAACTAACATTGCTTGGCGCATTGACGTGATAAAAATCTGCCGATGGTGAAGGTGTAATTAAACTGGCATCTTGCCATCCGTTTGCAAGTGAAATATTGAATGTAGAAAGTTGGTTGCTACAAACTGGATAACCGGAGTAACTCTCAAAACCGCCATTGACCATTAAATCATTGCACGATACTGCAATTTGTTCAATCAAAACAAAGAAACGAGACGCGTTTGTTGAATCCGAACTGCGTTCTGTTTTCAGGTAATACGACTGACCGGGCGTTAATCCATGTAAATCAAACCACATAACACGATTTCCGTCAAGGTTTCCTGCGCTTGATAAGACAGTTTGGTTTCCACAACTTCCGGCGTATGCAAGCAATGTATCATACTCAACTTGAAGTGTGTCAGGGAACAACGCCACACGAACATCTGCCGAAGTTGGATTGATTTTCATCCAATGTGTTGCATGGGTTGACGTAATGGTACTTGTCCCATAAGATATGGTTTGGGCATTGCTGCACGATGCACCAACCTGTGCATTTAAGCCAATTGCACCAAAGCATAACAGGAGCAATAATTTCAATTTTCTCATTGCAAAAAAATTAGTGAGTGAATAGGATGTTGTTTCTTTGGGTGCATTGGTAAGTTCAGCGTTTACAGTTTGATGACGTTTCAGACAAAACCGCTTGGGTATTTCTTTTCGTTCATGTAGTTATGTATTACTTTATGAAATGAAAAATCAAGAACACTAGAAAAGCGAACATCCCCTGTTTAGATTTGCCTTGCACTTAAAGCAAAAGCCAAACACAACTGCAAACCCCTACGTCAGTTGCCCCTTGCGAGCAGGGATGTTCTGAATGGTTAGTTGAATTGGATTGGTATTTTTAATTTATGAAGTGCTTGCTTTAAATCTTTTTTTACGAAAGGGCCAACTCCTTTGAACTTTCCGATGTCTGGGCCAATCACATCGACAAGTCTTAGCATATTTTCGGCTATTCCGCCAAGTACATTGCGCGAACGAACCGATAAAAAACCTAAAATTGGAATTGGGGCATTGCGCAAAAAATCAAGCCGTTTATCTTCTGTATGTAAATCAAAATAATCAATCAAATGCCGTTTGTAGTAATCCATTTTGAAAAAGGCTTTTTTTAACCTTGCTCGCACGGAAGATGGCGACAAATTAAACGCATTGGCAATGGTGTATTGGTTATGGCAAGCATACCACATCTGAACCATTTTTAAATCATCTTTGTTCAGAAAACAAATCGGACTTTCTGCCCATTCTTCCCAATAGTTTAAATACAAATCATAAACGATCTGCGCCTTTTCTTCAACCTCTTTCCGATTGTGCGGCAAACCCTGAAAGCTAAGATCGTCAGGTATTAGAAATATCAGTTTTTCATTGATTATGCCTAGTGCCATTGTTTACTAGACTTCAAGTGATTCGTTTGTGGTGTTGAAGTCGTTAGTAAATTTAGATACTCATTTATTGCAAGTCTTAGTTGTTGATAAGAATTGGCACTTGCGTTGCGTTATATAAAGTTTATATAAACTTTATATAAAGTTACCGACTAAAAATCGAAAATAAAACGACAAAATATCAAACATACGACATTCGTCCCGCCCTAATTTTATATTAACTATATGATAAGCAATAACTTGTGATTATTTTCTATGACTTTCGGTTTTTCTTCTTTTGGTCTTTACGTTCCTGTTCAGCTTTCGCATAAATCCATTCGTGAACAGGAATTAATTCGTGGCTATGCTTATGCCACGCAAATTGTGGTAGGTTTCCGGCCAACTGTTCTAACTCGTATGCCTTTCGCTTTGTTAATTCAATAAAAGAATGGTGTTTGGCAAAATCATTAAACACTTTGAAAATAAATACTTCACGTTCTCTCAGTTTCATTTTCTTTTTGATGAAAGATAGATCGCGCTCGTAAGCAGCTAAATGGCTGTCTAACAGTTCAAGCATATCATTTTCAATAAAGACCATTGCTTTTAATGAGCGAATGCCAAGATTCCAACCCGTTTTGTCTTGGTGAATTTCTTTAAGCGTACTTAAAATGCGGGTAACCTCATACTTCGCACCCTGAGCAAACAGGCAATAAGCTAAATAGTATTCCTTTTTGCTTGCTAGAAAATTCGATTTTGTATAATTCGTATTCTGCAATATTCTACGAATGCACTTTTCGGCAGCACTGTATTCGCCAGCAAAAAACTGGATTTTAAATTCCAATTCATCGCACAGCAGATAGTTGAAACTATTCTGAACGAAGTGTCTTCTTGATATTTCTAAATACTCAATCGCTTTTTCGTAATTAGCAATAAGCATTTGCGATTGGGACACAATTAAATTAGAAACGCCTATTGCAGTATCATGGTTTAGTATTGGGGTATTCTTTGTGAGTTTATACAACTGAAAAGACAATGCTTCTGCTTGATTATATTCATTACAAAGGATTGCAAAGGTTATCCGTAATTGCAAGTGCAGATTTTTGATTGTACTCGATTGTGTTTTATGTTCGGCATTTTCCGTTTCTTTTAAATGAGCCAACCATTTCTCTAGGTCAACGCTACTGGAAGTGTTTGCTGCTTCATTTAAAAGAATGGATTTTATTGACAATGTTTGTTTTAAAAGCTGATCGCATTCGTCATAATGTGTCAAAACTTCGGGCAAGGGTTTCTTGAGATTTGGCCCGTTTTGCGATTCTTCAAGTATGTATTTGAAAGAGATGGCCTTTTTTACACTCAGATAATCTTCAACATCACATCCTATTTCAATGGCTTGGTTCAATAATTTGATAGCCTGATTCATTATTCCCCGCTTAATGAAAATCTGAGCAGCAACAATTTTTTGTTGGCACTCCCATTCTTTACGCAATTTATACGAAATGTTGCTCTTTGCATTTAGGTTCAATTCAGACGTGAGCAGGAAGGTTAATTTTTCAGTAAGCCTTTCGATGATCCGTTGCAAACCGATGTTCGTTTCGTTAAGCGTAGTTTTTACGGTTTCCGTATCTATATTAAAGTGATTTAATACCAAAGTGAAAAGTTGGGCGTATTTTGGTGTAAAATCAGCATGAAAAAATTTGAGATACTGTCTGGCAAGTTTCACCTCATCCATACTCATGGACTGTATTAACTGTCTCAGTTCGTTTAATAGCTCTTCGCACTTATTCATAATTAAATGCTTTTTTTAAATAATTAATTGAATCTATTATTGGTTAAATCTATGCTTTTTTTCTGTTTATGCCGAATGTGAACGATACGATTTTTGATGTCTAAATCCAAACATCATGAACACAATCAACGCAATTTTAGCAGCACTCGGTATTGTCAACCCAATTGATATTGGTGGCAAACCATAATGCGGAAGATGTTGCTCTGTTAAGAATAGAGCAACATCTTTTTATAGTTTAAAACCAAGAGCCATGTCAAACATCATCAACACCGTATTGCAAGCACTCGGCATCGTAAACCCGATGGACGGTGGCGGAAAGCCTTAATGCTCTCCCATCCAAAAACTTCGGCAACGCTCGTTGCCGTTTCGCGTTCCAACGTTTGAGGGGTCAGACGTTGGTTCGCTTTTTTTGATAGAAATACAAAAACAGTTAGAAACATCAACCATGTAGCATTCAAACAGCATCATGAAATGGAAACTTAATCATCGTAGTCGAATGCAATGGAGGTAATTGAAATGCACATCATAACAGGTACAACCGAAGGAGGCGATTGATATGGAAGGGCATATAATTACCGGAGATAGCGATGGCCTGTGAGAAAGCCTTGAAAACACAGATAGAGCAACGATTTTCTAGCTTGTTCCTAAACAACCAACATTATCTGTTTCGTCAATCCGATTCTTCCGCTTGATCTTTATCCTTCTTTTTTTTCTTCTTTTCTTTCGGCGGCTCAACTATATCAGAAAACACCAATTGCGAAAACAGCAAACGCGGTGCGATGTCGCCAATATAATGACGTGCAGCCATCAATTCTATTTTTTTACCAAATTCTAACGGATAACGCATACTAACAGTCAGTTGAGTTTTAGCCAATTCGTCTAAACTAGTCCGAAGATGAATCAGTAAATCAGCATACGGATAAGAATTGCAAACAAGTAGAAATGTATTAGAACTACATAACTGATTTGTGGCCTGTGCCAACTGTTTAAAGATTGAAACCGGAACAGTTCGGTATCGACTTAAACGTATGATGTTCTCAATCAAGCACCGAAGACGCACGCTAACCCAAAAACAATGTTTGCTTACTTCCAGTCGTGGATTTTTCAAGCAATAGTCGAAATAATCCGATGGATTAAATTGTACTTGAATCGCATTGGTAAGCGCGTCGATGAAGGCCGAGCTATGATACTCATATTTGGGCCGTTTAATAGTATCTGAAATTGGAGCAACTACATTTTTTTCTTCGTCCTTATCACCCACATCTAATTCAAAGGAAGAAGAACTTATTGAATCAGCTTCATTTTCCATAGCCTCTGAACTTACAGCGAATGACGAAGAAGCATCCTCCTCCTCCGTAAACGATGTTGATGTTATGCCCATCGTTTCATTCTGTCGGGCATAGTAAGCCATCTGCTTGCAGCTATCGTTGCAGTATTTCTTTGTAGTACGCAAATAATCACCAAGCACTTTGTCGCAATACGCGCATTTCTTTTCCATTTGATGCTGTTCGTTGATTAGTATTCAGCTTCACCAGTATTCGTAGAAAATTTGTGGATGTCTTTTGGTGAATGGTTGGCAAAAAAATCATAGTCTTCCAAAAGAATCTCGATGTCGTTTTTGATGCTTTTAATCGACGGTTGATCGCTTGGAAATTTGATTTTAAGCAATAGGGTAGATTCCCTCACATTGACACTCTCGATGTTGTTAGGCAGTTCGTTTTTGAGAACAATTTTCAATATATCAAATAGAATGTCCGTTGATATGGTGTAGGATTTTTCGAGGTATTTTCTTTCCGTATTCATCACATTTTATTTTTATTAATCCAATTTATAAGGGTTTGAAGCCGATGCAGAGCCGTTTAAATCCGTGTTGGTCGATTTTTCCAATTGTACGTTTAATTGCTTGATTCGCTTTTTGAGTTTAGAAATTTCCTTGTGCTGCATTTTAGCAATTTCCTTCAATTGTTCCGTATTTTCATGAAGCTCATGAAGTGCTGCTTTTAAACCACTCGGATCAATTAAAAAATACAAAACTGTTCCAAGCCCCATGTTAGCCACTAGGGGTTGGTTTAGCAAATTCAAAATATCGGATGTGCTTTTTTCAGAACTGAAAAACTGAGCAAACGGATTTGATGCCGATGTTGTGTTTGCTTTGCCTTTTGTATCATTAGTGTTATTACTGCTAACGTTTTCGCTATTAGAATCGTTTTCCATTGTGCTTTTATTTGTTGATTTTATTGTATTGATGGGCTGTTTACGGTAATTCTTTACGGTATTGGGGGCTTATTTTACGCTTTGTTTTACGCTATGCGTGTTGTTTTAAGGCCGATTTATTACGCTATCTGGCCTCTACTTTACGCTTAGACGAGTTGAAGGGGTTTCGATTTTACGCTAATTGTATTTTCTGCTTTGTTTTATTTACGGTAAGACGCGTTTAAATTTTCAAACTTTACGGTAACGAATTTTTGTCGCTCATACTTTACGGTAAACTACACATTGAATCGTCGATACTTTACGGTAGTCAAATTGATTTTACGGTAACGTGTTTTATTTTACGCTATTTTTCCGAACAAGGATTTTTGTTTTACGCTAAGTCAAAAATTAGTTTGCAGACTTTACGTTAATAAGAATAATTGCTTGCAGGGTTTACGGTAGCTTGCTTTTTACCACATAAAAATTTACACTAACGTGTTTTGATAATTTCTGTTTTACGTTAAAAAAATATGAGGGCTTGGGGTTTTACGTTTAATAATTATTTTGTTTTTAGTTCAACGTTCTATGCACTTGCTTTCCTTTTTCTATTTTACGTTATTACGCTTTTGAAAGGTTCGATTTTTCACATTTTTTTCAATTGCCCCAAACTTCACACGTTGAAAGATTTCTAGTTTTATTTTACGGTAATTATTCGTTTTACGTTATCGCGTTTAATGAATAACGTAAAACAATTTGCAAAGATTGCATGAACCTGTACAACCAAGAACGTATTCAACCTATTCGGTTGCCTGATTGTACAGGTGATGCAGTATAAATGATGTTAATGCTCAATTTCGGACATAGTATCCTCCTCTTCCAAGCCAAAGATAAAATCATGGAGTTCATCAATCTCCTCTTGTTCAAACTCCTCGTCATAGACTATACTCACCAAATAGAAATCGGGATTGGACGATATTTTTGACTTGACAGAAAACCCGTATTCCATCGCCTCGACCGTAAATTCTAGGAATAAATGCGCCGGAATTTCAAATTTTTCGATGCGTTTCATTCTATTGTTTTTTAAGTTTTTTTTAATTTTTTAAACACGGATGCGTCGTGAAATAACATACCCGTGTTTTTTTTAGCTGAATGTATGCCTCTATTTCAGATGTTCAAGTGCTTGGCTCTGGAGTTCCTTGCTAGTCTTTTTGTACCGTCCAAGCATCCATTGTACCAAATGGCGACGATCAAAATAAATCCGTTTCCCAGCGGGTTTGCTAAAGGGGATAATCCGTTTGCAGGTCATTTTATACAATTGCGACGACGATATATTCAAAAATTGAACGGCTTGCTCAAATGATAACACTTCATGTGTCTGTTGTGTGAGTGATTCCAGTCGTCTTTCCAACTGCTCCAGTTTATTGGCAATAAATTCTAAGGTTACTTGTTCCATGTTTGTTTGTTTTGTTCATGCCTTCATCGTTTCGATATGAAGTCGGGCAAATCCCTTCCTACCGTAGCTTTCAGCCTATACTTGCTGAAATCTTGAACAAATCTACTTGTGCAATTTTCGGGGCATCACTCTTTTGGAAGGGTGGGTAGCAGATGGGTAGCAGTATTTTTCAAATGTGTGAATTGGTGAGTTAGAAAATTGAAAGTTGGCGAGTTGGAACTTATTATTTTGGTGCCAAAGTCTCGGCATTGAAACTTGTTACTTTGGAGCTTGGAGCTTCGTTTTATCGTTCGCCATGTCAGCATAACCGACTTGCAGTTTGTCCCATCATTCCAGCAACTGTAAACAGATTTTTGATTTTTATGTATTAATGCGGCAGTTTTGTTTCAAAACGCACAGAAACGTCAAGTTTCAACAAGATTTATCAATACACATCAGAAACGCATCAATTCGCAAACCCAAACACATCCATTCACCAGTAAGTTTGATCGAAATCATATTCGATAATGTCCCAAATGTTAAAATACCCAAAACAAATAACATGGACTTCAATGCACCGTTTATTGTTTTGACAAAAGACAGATTGTAGTACGCATACTTATAAAAATCAATTTCTAATATCGAGGCTTCTGCATCGAATATGCAAGTAAATACGTGCAATTGAAAATTTTAAACTCAGTTAAATTCGCTACATCCTAATTTATGAACGAAACGAAATTATCCTTCGATCTTGAAGGAACAAAAAAGTTTGCGCGTGTCTGCGTACACTCTATATCAAGTTTAGCAACGCTATACAATGTAAGTCGGACAACCATGCGCTGCTGGTTAAAACCCCATCAAGATAAAATTGGAATACAGAATGGTCGTTATTACACCATCAAGCAAGTGTCAATTATTTTCAGCATACTTGGCCGGCCTTTTGATGTGTTAGAAGACGATTAGGATGCAACCTGTTTTTTGTTGGTTGGGCTAACTAAAAACCAATGAAACCGTTCTAAGCAGCCGAGTCAGGTCGCGACCTGCCGCTGGCGTTTCGCTTGTTTTACGATTATTCAACTGATTGCTGGCATGTTTTAATTTTGATCCGGTTATTTTTTTGAAGTCTTTGCTGATAAAACAAGCAGCAATTGTCAGATACAACCAATGGCTAATTTCTTGTTTTAGGGCTTTAAGTTCCTGCATGTTTTTAGTTGGATCATTCACCTTTTTTTGCAGATTTTCGATTCTTCTTCTTTCATTGCTTTTTGCTTCTATATGTTCAGGTAGCGTGAGCATTTCTTGTTGAATCATTTCTTGAAACAAAAACACAAGAGCCGTTGTTGATTTGATCCAAACCGTTGGATGCTCTACCGGATCGCCTGAAAAAATTTGCACAAATTGCTCCACCTTCGTATCGCTATGAATATAGCGTCCACTTACTAAACGCTCGTGAAGGATTTTAATACGCGTTTGCGCATAAGGACTTTTCCATCTGAAACCGCGTTCAGGATAAGTATTTGTTGTGTTTGACTTGGCATTTCCGTTTTGCATCCGACGCAGGATAGCCATTTCTTCCCGATCACGCAAACCGCCCCGCAAACGAGCCGTTTTTAGTTCTGCAATAGTGTTCAAGTAATAATTTGAAACCACCAAGCGAAGTATATTTTTGAAGATTTTAGGATAATTCGTTACTAATATAAATTCATCCAATTCAATATAATCTTGTCCGTACTCCGTACCCATGTAATATTGCTCGTACCATTTTTTTCGACAGGCCATAATTTTAGAATACAGCTCTGAACTAGACTGCTTAAAGTGCAAAGCGATTTTAAATAGATCAACTAATTCGCTTTGATACGGGTCTGCAATTGCCGGATAATAAAAATCTCCAATACTGGATTCAAACGTTTCTAAAAAGCTATCGCGGTAGGGGCTTTGCTCGTAATGGAGTGCATGCTTTTTGGTGTAACGGACAAGGTATCGCTCAATGAGTGTGCCTCTATATGTGTTAGGCATACGTTAATAAATTAGGTTTATACATCAATCAAAAACACAACACGCAGTAACGGGTCTTTTTTCTATTTCTTATACGCGAACGCAAAAAAAGTGTTTCTGATTTTAGGCGTTTAACATCTTTTTGTTTTTGCAGATGGTTTCATGCGTAGGTTCTATTTCTTTTGTTTTTCGGCTTTACTTTTTGCTTGGCGCGTTTTACCCGTGCTAAACGTTTAGATGGCTCGAATAAACGTTTATAAACGTTTAAGCAACGGATATAAACGTTTACAAACGTTTCGCCGCAAACGTTTGTAAACGTTTAGTTTGCGGCTTTCGGAGCATTTTTCCCGTCCTAGTATAGCCATACACTTTTGCAGGTGTTGGCATTCGCTCAAACAAAAAAAGGGGAGGTTTTCTGTCTATCAGAAACCGCCCCTTTTGCTTTTGTTTGTTTTGAGAATTTTGTTTTTTCTTACGCCGCCTTCCCTTTTTTCGGTTGGCTTTTTGCTTTGGGTGCTTTGGAATTTGTTTTTTGATTTTTGGAAATTTCCTTATCCGAACTTACCAAAAGTTCACCACGTAATGTAGGCAGATTTTCTACTGCCTGAATCTTTAAACGATCAACCACTCGCGCATAAATCATCGTATGCTTTATATCCGAATGGCCTAACAACTTAGAAACCGTATAAAGGTCTGCACCTTGCGATAGTGTAAGTGTAGCGAATGTATGCCTTGCCTTATGAAAATGTACATGGATGCCTGATTGCTTTTGCCACTTTTTCATACCAAACGCCATCCTACCGTAATTCGTAACATAATCAGGTGAAGAACATAGGTAAGGAAATACAAATGAACTAGGCGGTTCATTTTTGGACATTTC
>JAAFIA010000071.1 GCA_013298545.1 Bacteroidota bacterium
ATACCGCGGAAGATATTTTTTATGGTGTTGATGTGAATAGTCAAGGTGATGTTGTGGCTGTTGGTGTAACCGCAAATGCAACAGGAATTGCTTCGGGTGGATTTCAAAATACATTTGCAGGAAGTTTTATCGATGGCTTAATTGTGAAGTTTGATAACTCTGGAAATCGTATTTGGGCATCATACTATGGTGGTGGTGGCGATGATTTAATTGTAGATATTACCATCGATCAGTTAGGAAATATCTATTGTGCTGGTTGGACTTCCAGTACAACTGGAATTGCCAATTTGGGTTTTCAAAATTCTTTAGCAGGACAAATTGATGCCTTCTTGGTTACATTCTCCAATGATTGTAAACGTCAATGTGCTACTTATTATGGTGGGCCAGGACTTGACGATGCCAGAGGTTTGGCACTTGACCAATCGGGCCATGTTTATTTAGCGGGAAGTACAGATACCAATGGTGTCTTTGTGTTTGGTGGTTTTCAGACTGTCCTCGGTGGATATTCGGATGCTTTTCTGGCAAAATTTGAAAATTGCACTTTTGTTTCTACTCCAGAGCACCAAGCCACACAAGCCATCACGCTATTTCCAAATCCATCATCGGGTCAATTTACAATTGAAGCAGAAGCTGGCGATATGCGTATTTACAACACACTCGGCGAACTTGTTTATACGCATCAACACCAATCAGGGAAAACAGAAATTGATGTATCGCATTTGGCAAAAGGGATTTATTTCGTAGAAATTAGTTCGGAAACAAATCGCATAACGCAACGGATTGTGTTGAAATAAAAGTTAAATAGGCTCTTAGCTGAATCAAATCAAAATAGGCAGACACATTGCTGGGTCTGCCTATTTTTTTATGGATGTGGATCAAAAATATAAATACAGATAGTTGTATAAGGAATCAATTTTCAATCATTCGAATTGACATTTCTTGCCCAACTAAACTCTCCGTTTATTTTTTCTTCGCTCATATCTTCATACAATTTTCTGTATTTCTGATAAATGGCATCGGGTTGTTTTTTGCCATTTACCTTCAAGTATTTTTCGGTGAGCACAAACGAATAATTCGCACGACTTTTAATCAAGCCATCTTCGAGCAAGGCTTTTTCAAACGCTTCGTCGAGTTCGGTATTGCAGACACAAGCGGGTTCAGGGATTTCAACTTCGGTGCCAACTGCTAAAACCACATCACCATCAACCGTGGCCACGAGTCCATCTTCCGAATCCGTATCACCATCAACATACGCGAAGGCATACCTGTCAACTACATCATTTTGGTCAACATTGAATTGCTTATTGTTGTTCATTTGAATCGAAACGAGTGCATTTCCATTTGGATTTGGTGCAGCAGGTGGCTGCGGTGGCTCAGGCGCGGCGGGTGGTTCGGCATTGCATGGCGGAACTGGTGCAACTGGTGCAAGCGGTGGAATTGGCGCAAATGGAATAAGCTTCTGTTTTTTTGCCTTACTCGTATCTGTTGGCGCAGAAATGACTTGCGGAATGAAATTGAGTTGTGCCGTCTTCGGAGTTGCTGCGTCAGAAGAACCAAAACTAGCAACGAGGGCAACAGTGAGCGATCCGATGATTCCCATGGTAAGTGCTGTGTTTAAATAAATTGACTTGAACGGAAATTTGATAAATGCTGGTTTCGCAGCCGCAGCCATTGGAAGACCAGTGGCTGCAAGACGCATCACATAATCCTCGACACGGTAATACGAAACCGAAGGTGGTAATTCCCGAATTTTTCCAAAGGCTTCGTCGAGCGGATCGTTTTGTGAATATGATTTCATCAGAGTAACGAAATTGAAAAAAGTTTATGCGTTTGAGTGGCTATGGTTTGTCGCGATTCATCGTCTTCCAATAATTTGCGCAGCTTATCCCGCGCTCGACTCAATCGTGTTTTGGTTGCACCAGCACTTGCTTCCTGAATGGTTGCAATTTCATCAATGCTTAACCCATTGATTTCAAAAAGCAAAATGGCTTCTTTGTCTTTCAACGGCAATTCATTTAACGCTTTGTACAAATGATGCACATCCATCGCTACTTCGGCATCGCGCACTTGTGCTTGTAATTTCCGAAACGATTTTTCGCTAAAGGGTCCAGAAAATTTTCGGCGACGTAAATGATTGCGCAAAATATTGTTTGCTGTTGTAATCATGTAGCCAAGCAATTTCTGCTGCTCACGAATTTTATCGAAATTTTGAAGCGTTGAAAGAACAGTTTCCTGAATCAAATCTTCCGTGTCCATAATGCCATAGGCATGACTTGCACAATACCGCGCAAAAGGCTCGTGTATCTTTTGATACAGCCGGAGAAACGATTCGTGTGTTTGTTCGCTCATGAGTTTGTGTACAAAAAGCGATTAACGATTTGATTGACCAATAGAACCTGCACCGGACACATCGCTGCGAACAATGGTTGGATTGCCGGAGTAATTGATGCGCGCGGCTCCTGACGCTTGCCCATCAAATGTATTTGTATCAACAGAAACGCTTGATGCACCTGACGCATTTACTTCGGCTTTCTCTGCTTGCAATTGTGTTAAATCCGCACGGGAAGCACCATTGACAAGTACGTTCATGTTTTTTGCAGTTCCTTTCAGCGTGATTTTACTCGCTCCTGATACATTCAACTCCAATTCATCTACCGAAATTGTTCCGGTCTGCACAGATGCTCCGCCAATGGAAATAAACATCTTTTCCGATTTGAATTCACCTTCCATCTTCACGCATGCAGCACCCGAAATTTTCATCAATTCCAATTTTGGACAAGTGATGTTGATCGTTACGCGTTCTTCTTCGCAAGAAAATTTCTTCTCACATTCCGATTTCGAAGGCTTCGCACAATTATCGTTGTGCATTATTTTCAAAACACCATTTTTTACCATGGAACTTATTTGCGAAAGCATCGTTTTTGTACCCGTCATAGAGACCGAATACGCCGAACCTTGTTTGATGTTGACAATAAACGAAGAACCGACTTCGATACCCGTAAAACCAGTATGTTCTCGTGTTTGAGTAATCACTGTTTCGTCGCCAGCAAATGCAAAGGCATGAAGTAGAAACAGAAATAAGACGCTGAGTGTAAGTGATTTTTTCATGGCGGTGTTTTTTCTAAAGTGAAAGGTAATCTTGTTTTTCATACAAGTCAAGACAAAGCCATTTTAAAAGGCTCATTTTGCTTGCGTACACCTATAAAGAGCAATCAAACAAGAAAAGGTTACACCGAAGCACAAAAAAAAGAGCGAAGAGCAAAAAAAAGAGCGAAGAGCGGAGAAGGAGAGCGAAATGTTCCCCGCACTCTTTCTTCGCACTCCGATCTATAAAAAAAGAGCGAAGAGCAAAAAAAAGAGCGAAGAGCGGAGAACGAGAGCGAAATGTTCCGCACTCTTTCTTCGCTCTCCGCTCTATAAAAACCGCCTGTGTTTAAAAATCGGACTAAAGTCCAACAACAATTTCTTCAGGATCTTTGCCACCAAAAATCAATTTGGTCGGATTTTCCAGCATATTTTTTACGGCTACCAAGAAACTCACACTTTCGCGGCCATCGATGATGCGGTGATCGTAACTCAAAGCCACATACATCATGGGACGAATAACGACTTGTCCGTTTACAGCAATTGGTCGTTCCACGATATTGTGCATGCCTAAAATCGCGCTTTGTGGCGGATTGATGATGGGCGTACTCATGAGCGAACCAAAAACACCACCGTTGGTAATGGTGAAGGTTCCTCCCGTCATATCTTCAACCGTAATTTTATTGTCGCGCGCACGTGTTGCAAGGCGTTTGATTTCGTTTTCAATATCGGCCAAGCTCATGGTTTCGGCATTGCGAATAACCGGAACAACTAATCCTTTTGGTGCACTCACAGCAATACCAATATCGCAATATTCGTGGTAAACAACTTCTTCGCCATCAATCATGGCATTCACCGCAGGGAATTTGTGAAGTGCTTCGCAAACTGCTTTGGTAAAGAACGACATGAAGCCTAAACCAACACCGTATTTTTCTTTGAAGGCATCTTTGTATTTGTTGCGCAGGTTCATGATGCCACTCATGTCCACTTCATTAAATGTGGTGAGCATGGCTGTTTCCTGTTTAACTGCAACAAGTCGTTGTGCTAATTTTTTACGCAACGGCGTCATCTTATCGCGCTTGCTGTTGCGGTTTCCGCCCCAAGCATAAGCAGCTTCGCCCGCATCAAATCCATTGGCCAAAGCATTCACAACATCTGATTTGGTGATGCGTCCATCTTTTCCAGAGCCTTGAATTTTTCCGGCAGGAACACCATTTTCATCCATCAATTTTTTGGCAGCAACCGAAGGGTGTCCATTGGCATACGATGTGCTTTCAACTTTAGCTGGTGCTTTGTTTTCGACACTTGCTGTGGCTTTCGCTTCAACTTTCGCTTCTGTTTTAACTTCAGCTTTTGCTTTCGGCTCAGGCTTTACACTGGTATCGATGCGGCACACCACATCTCCAACTTTCACCACGGTTCCATCACCTACTAGGACTTCAATTTTTCCAGCTTCTTCGGCATTGAGTGTAAGCGTTGCTTTATCCGATTCGATTTCGGCAACGGCTTCATCCTTTTCAACCACATCGCCTGTTTTTTTGAGCCAAGTAGAAATGGTTACTTCTGTGATTGATTCGCCGGGGCTTGGTACTTTAAGTTCGAGAATAGCCATAAGAAAGGTGCGGGATTGCCGCGTTTATTGTTTTGCTGTTTCTGTTTTCGGTGATTTTACTGGCGCAAAAATAGTGTCCAGAATTTCTTGTTGCTCGCGGGCATGCGCTTTGGCATAACCTGTTGCTGGGCTTGCCGCTTCTTCGCGACCAACATAACGCAATGTTACCGCTTTAAAACGACGGTGTACAAAACTCCACGCACCCATGTTTTCGGGTTCTTCTTGTGCCCAAATAAATTCGGCAGCGTGTTTGTATTTCGCCAGTAATGCCGCCAATTGCGTTTCGGGGAACGGATAAATTTGTTCTAAACGAACAATTGCCGTATCGGTATTTCCTGTTTTGATGCGTTGCTCGTCCAGGTCGTAATAGATTTTTCCAGAACAAAAAACGATTCGTTTTACTGAAGCGGCTTTTACGCTTGCATCGTCAATGACTTCCTGAAACTTACCGGATGTAAAATCGCTGAGTTTAGAAACGCAAGTTGGATAACGCAATAGTTTTTTCGGCGTAAAGCAAATCAATGGTTTACGGAAATCGCGTTTCAATTGACGACGCAACACGTGGAATTGTTGTGCGGGCGTTGTGGCGTTGACAATTTGTAAATTGTTTTCGGCACAAAGTTGTAAGAATCGTTCCAAGCGTGCGCTGGAATGTTCTGGTCCTTGACCTTCATATCCGTGCGGCAGCAACATGACCAAGCCATTCATGCGGCGCCATTTGTATTCGGCGCAACTTAAAAACTGGTCAATGATGATTTGTGCACCGTTGAAGAAATCGCCAAATTGTGCTTCCCAAATGGTGAGCGTGATTGGCGAAGCCATGGCGTAACCGTATTCAAAGCCAAGCACGGCATATTCCGACAAAAGCGAATTGTAAATATCCAATTGGCCTTGCTTGTCGGAAATATTATTGAGTGGCACATATTCTTCTTCCGAGTCTTCAACTTTCACTACCGCATGACGGTGCGAGAATGTTCCCCGCTCCACATCCTGCCCGCTAAAACGTACCTGACGATTTTCGTTGAGTAAGGTGGCATACGCCATCAACTCACCCATCGCCCAATCGAAAGCATCTTTTTCAATCATCGCCGCACGATCTTTGAAGATGTTTTCAATCTTATTGAAAAACTTCTTGTCGGCAGGAAGTGTTGTTGTTTTCTTAGCAATGTCGAGGAATGTTTTCTTATCGACAGCCGTATCGGGCGAAGTTTCAAAATCTTCGGGTTTCGCCATGCGTTGCCCGCGCCAAGAACCTTCGAGGAAAGACGTAATTTTTGCTTTCTCGGCTTGTTTGGCTTCTTGCAATTTTTCGTTCAGCAAATCTTTGAACCGGCTTTCCATTTCTTTGGCCAATTCGGCTTCAATAGCTCCTTGTTCTGTAAGCTTTGTGGCATAAATCTCGCGCGGGTTGGGATGACGCGCAATGGCTTTGTACAACAACGGTTGCGTAAAACGCGGTTCATCACCTTCGTTATGCCCGTATTTGCGATAGCCCAACAAATCGATAAACACATCGCATCCGAATGTTTGACGGAATTCGATCGCTAGTTTAGAAACATAAGCAACCGCTTCTACATCATCGCCATTGACATGGAATACGGGCGATAAAACCACCTTGGCCACATCGGTACAATACGTTGAACTACGCGCATCGAGGTAATTGGTCGTAAAGCCAACTTGGTTGTTGACTACAATGTGAACAGTACCACCAACTTTATAGCCATCGAGTTGCGACATCTGCAAAATTTCATACACAATACCTTGCCCTGCGATCGCAGCATCGCCATGAATCAAGATCGGACAGGCTTTTTTCATTTCACCGCCGTGGTTGTGATCAATTTTTGCGCGGGTAATACCACCTACAACCGGATCAACCGCTTCGAGGTGCGAAGGGTTTGGCGTGAGGCTGATGTGAACGGGTTTGCCTTTGTTCGACAATTGATCGCTGCTGTAACCCATGTGGTATTTCACATCGCCATCAAACAACGAATCGTCGGTGAGTGCGCCTTCAAATTCGGTAAAAATATCGGCGTACGTTTTATTTAAAATATTGGCAAGAACATTGAGTCGTCCGCGGTGGGCCATGCCAATGACATAATCGGCAATACCCAATTCGGCACCATGTTCCATCAACGTATCGAGCGCTGGAATGAGTGTTTCGCCGCCTTCGAGCGAGAAGCGTTTCTGACCAACAAATTTGGTGTGCAAAAAGTTTTCAAAAACAACCGCTTGACTCAGTTTTTCGAGGATCGTTTTTTTCTCATCGAGCGAAAAGTTTGGCGTATTGCGCGAGCCTTCCATCTTTTCCTGCAACCACTTAATCATTTCGGGCTTGCGGATGTACATGTATTCGGCCCCGATGGAACGGCAATAGGTTTGCTCAAGATGAGCAATGATCTCGCTGAGTTTAGCCGAACCAAGTCCAATTTGCGAACCCGCTTGAAACACGGTATTCAAATCGCTTTGCTCTAATCCGAATGTTTCAATAGCTAACGAAGGGGTGTACTTACGGCGCTCACGAACGGGATTTGTTTGTGTAAACAAGTGCCCACGGGTGCGATAACCATTGATGAGGTTGATGACGTTGAACTCTTTACGAACCTGAGCAGGAATTTCGCCTGCGGATTCATAATTTTTTCGGGCGAATTCAAATCCACCAAAAAATTGTTGCCAACTAGCATCAACAGCTTGTGGATCGGCGAGAAATTGATTGTACAACTGCTCTACAGCAACAATGTCGCCATTGCCTAGGTAGGAGAATTTATCCATGCCTCTACGGTGTGTCTTTTAGATTCAGGCAAAGGTACGTTTTTTGGGAAAATGAGCGCGTGGTTTGCGCTTGGCTATTTCTGCCTGATTACCAGTCATTAAGACGATTTTTGAGCCTAGAAACAAAACAACAGTCGCAAGACTAGCGTTGGACGTATGTGTAACGCGCTAGTAAGGCATTGATGCGGGGTTGTAAGAACCAAATTCCTACAGGTAGAAACCAAACCAGAATAAAGTCAACAAAGTAATCGCTAAAATGAACAGGGTATTGTACTTCTGCACTTTTCAAGGTTTTGGCAACAAAATACATGGTGTAAAACATGCAGAAAATGGAAAGAAAATGAAACGGAATAATGAGCAGTAAAAGGAATGGATTGGGCACTGAAATATCGGGTAAATTGGAAATAAAATAAAAGAGTATTAAAAAAAGTAGCGCAAAATAAAATGCGGGAATGATGAGTGCCATTTGAAAACGTGCTAACCGCATATCGCTCCCTTGTGGGCGCATGTCGTAACTCATTTTGGCAACCGCATACATCCATGAACCAAACGTACCAAAGCTATACAGCACCAGAAATATCATGCCAACAGTCAATCCTGTCAGGTTTTGCGAAACAATGGTGGCCACTACAATAATTATATACAAAATAAACGGAATGGCATAAAACAGGATAAATAGTTGCCAATGTTTGAGTCGAAGAAAGGTGTGCATGGTGTGTTGATTTTAGAATGATAAAATTATGCGTTTACTGCTTCTCTAGGAGAAATTTTTCAAACGCTGTTTTCCAAGCGAGTTGAAATTCGGATAAAATTTCGTGCATCAAATTTTCGTCGCTGTGATAACGCCTTGAAAAATGTACCGGAATTGGATGTTTAATACCAATACGTCCACAAATTTCGCCCGAGCGTTTGGCTGTACTGTGGTTATTGCGCACCGCTAATTCGTATTCCGATTCGGGGTAATAACATTCCATATACACCGTATCCGCATTCGCGAAAAGGGCCTCAATTTTTGCATGATTCTCAGCTGTGGCCGAATGATCCATCACATATCCTAATTTTTGCGACGGTTGTTTTTCGAGCAAATAAAATAAATCCTGTGCTTTGATGATTTGATCGTGTACCGCAATCTGCTCTTCCAGCAAATCGTGTTTCCATGCTGCTTGCAACGTTTTGATCCAAGGGCCAGGCGGGTAGGGCGATTGTTCGATTAAGAATGTAGAGCGCGGATGTTCTTCAAAAAGATATGCCATACAAGGCGTTCCATGATCGAGCAATGTAGCACGTACATCAAAACTTTCGCCTTGAAAAATACAATCGCTCGAAGTCGTTTCGTCCAGAAATACGGGAAGCCATTCGGGTGCTTCGAGTTTCCAACGCACCAGCGTTTGTTCGGCTACCCATTCGTGGATCAAGTAAGACGCATTGGTTTCTTCACCCTGTTGAACCAAATTCCAATTGTAGCCACGCAATTTTGACGAAACGTGTTGTTGGATGTCTTTTGGCCCGCAAACCGTTACCAAACGTCCGGTTCCGACTTGATGCCGAATGAGGCGATCAAAATCAATGAAATGATCGATGTGTGTATGCGAGATGAATACAGCCAAGGTT
Organism: Bacteroidota bacterium; assembly: GCA_013298545.1. Lineage (GTDB taxonomy): Bacteria > Bacteroidota > Bacteroidia > Palsa-965 > Palsa-965. Next base: position 9,077 of record JAAFIA010000071.1, read on the forward strand.
TCTAAGCATTCGCGAACGCTCAATTCCGTTGCTAGACCACAATCGCAGAGGTAATTCCACCGCGCAGAGTCTGTACGCACGAGCACACAAATATCTTCATCAAGCCGCGATTTAAGTTCGTGTCGGAGCATAGTTTTCGAAATTACATGTTTTAAGGCGATAACAGCAGCCATCTGCTATGCAACTTTTACCTACGCCGTGCGTTATGCTCGCATAGGAGTATTTTCAAACAAAGTTTTTTCAAAACTCATCCAATTCCTTCCGACTTCTTATATTTGAAACAATGAATTTAGCCTTCCGATCCCTCCCGATTTTCCTTCTTGGAATACTGTTTGGTACTGCGGCTTTTGCACAGCAGCCCAATATGGATAATTACAAACCCGCACAATCGTACGGTCCGTTACCCAATGATTTTATTCTTCCAACCGTTAAAAAGTACGAAGAACAACGGCAACAAATCAATACCAACCAGCAAGAGGAATTACAAAAAGCAGAAGACGAGTTTTACCTCGCCACCAATTACATGGTCGATCAAATGCGTTTCAGTGGAAACGTGTTGGTCAATGATCCGATGGGTAAATACGTCAATAAAGTAGCCGATAAATTACTTGAAACAGATCCTGAGCTGCGCGCCAAGTTGCGGTTTTATGTCATGCGTTCGCCCATTGTCAACGCCTTTACAACCGATCAGGGCGTTATTTTTGTTACAATGGGTTTAATGACGCGTCTGCACAATGAGGCGGAATTGGCGTATGTGCTCGCACACGAAATCATCCACTACAAAAAGCGACACGTTCTCAAAGGTTATATCGAAGGGGTGAAAATCAAAGAAGGCATTGATAATTACGGCGAGATGACCTACGAAAATCGAATTCTCAAACGCCATAGTTATGCCCGTTCGCAAGAATCGCAAGCCGATGATGAAGGCTTTGATATTTTGTTAAAATCTGGTTACGATCCACACGCAGCCATTCGCACATTTGATATTCTCGCGCTTGCCGATTATCCGTTTTCGGATACAACGTTTCACAAATCATTTTTAGAAAACAATTGGCTTGTTTTTCCAGGAAAATATTTGCCCGATACGGTGAAAGCGTATAAGCCCGATGAGCAAGAAGAAGATCACGACTTAGCAACGCATCCAAGTGTTTATAAACGCCGCAAAGCCATTGCCCGCCGCATTCGCAACTCCAGCGACACAACAGGCGAATTGTTTTTGGTTTCTAAAGAGGAGTTTTTTAAAGTTCGTGCCATGGCGCGCTTCGAAGAATGTTTGATGCATTCTAACGAAGAAAACTACAACCAATCGATTTATGCAACGTATGTTATGCTGCAATACTATCCGGGCAATGCGTACCTCGAAAAAGAAATGGTGCGCGCGCTGTATGGAAGTGTTTTGCGTAAAAATAAGATTGGAAGTTTCGATGATTTGATGGCTTTGCTCACAAGCATTTTGAACGAATCAGAGAAAGATGATAATCCACTTGGGCAACAAGGGAAAGAACGGTATTTCAATCGCAAAGCCGATGCAACCGGATGGAATGTGGCTGCATTGCAATATGCTTGGAGCATCCACCGCAAATACCCCGCTGATCCTGACATCAAACTTTGGGTAGATGGTTTGTTTCAAGGTTTGACGTATGCCAATGAACGTGAACCAGAAGATTTTTACAAAGATGATTCGTTGTATCTGAAAATTGGAAATTATGCAACCGAAGCAGATACCGGAAAAACAAAATGGATCAAAGAAAATACGCCGCGTGGACGTTTTCAGGCAGCTATCGATCATTTGTCAACAGACACCATTAACAATGCGGATTACTGGCGTTTTGGATTGATTGATTTGTTTAAAGATTCCTTGTTTGCAATGCAATTTAAGTCGTTTGATAAATGGGCCGATAGTTTACGCACTGCGGAAGAAGAAGTCAATTACGAAAGCAACATCGATCGCAAACACCGGCGCGAAAAAGAGGAAGAGCAATACGTTACGACACAAGGAATTAAAAAAGTGGTGGCTGTGAGTCCAATTTTCATGACGTATGATGCTTCGTTAGAAACAGAAATCGATGTACCAGCTTCGCTCGATGGAAAAATCATGATGCTGAAAACGATGCAAGAAAGCGCCGATCGCATGGGCATGCAAATCGAATACCTCGACGCACAAACATTAGATTCAAATAGCATCGACCGTTTCAACGATCAGGTTTTTGCAAACGAATGGTTTGGTCAACGCACCAATTTTGATGATGGCGATATTTTGCCTTACCCACAGGCGCAGATGACGCGTATGGCAGATAAGTACGGAACCGATTATTTTTTATGGACAGCTTTTATCACGAGTAAAAGTCCGCGTGGAGGAAAATTTTTCCGTGCTTTGACTTTGGTACTGACACCCATCGCACCACACATTGCGTATCGTCTTTTTACACCACGCACAGATATGCAGTTTCTTGCGGTTGTGTATGACATTCGCACCGGAAAAGCGGTGTATGTTCAGAAAACGGAATTGAGCAACCAACGTGCAAATCCCGAACGCATCCGCATGACGATTTACGATTGTATCCGTCAAATTGCATCACCTAAAAAATCGAACTAACCATGCGTCGTATATTTCTTCTCTTAGCTTTGCTTGCGACAACGGGTTTGTTTGCACAAAAATCATCGGGTGGTTACTTTGGTAGAAAAGTAATTGTTCAAGGGCAGTTGGCGTATTCGCCGACCTACTTATCGTTTAAAGAATTTTTTTACCGTTGGGATTTTCAATACGGCGGTTCTGCTGGAATTGTTGCTGGGCGTTACAAGCAAGTGAATATTTCTTGGAACATTTGGTCGTTGGGAAATTTACCAGCTTATGATTCTGCGTTTGTCAAAGCAGATCGGGTAAAGGGAATGGATTATGGCATCTCGTTGCGTCGTTTTCGGAAAAATCGGGGTGGTGTGGCACCGATTGGTAAATTTATGGATTATGGAATCACCTATTCGCAAGCGCGTTTTGTGGCTTCGGCTACCAATCCATTGCTTGCTCAAGGCTTGGAAGCAGATTTACCTAAACGTACGAATCAAATAGCGGCTCATATTGCTTTTGGTACACAAGGTTTGTTTTGGAATCGTGTGATTGCCAATACGGGCTTGCGTTTTGGCGGACCAATTGTATCGTTGGGAGAATCGGGTGGCACGAGTAGGCTTCTTCATTTTACACGCAACCGCATGCAAACGCGCAATTATTTTTCAGTGTTTTTTGGTGTTGGGATTTTGCTTTAAAGTCTGCCGCACACATTTCCATCGCGCAGTTGGCGGATTTTTCTTCGCGCATGCCCGCGCGCAGTTGGTGAATTGGTGAATTTTTTTCTGCCGCACACATTTCCATCGCGCAGTTGGTGAATTTTTCTTCGCGCATGCCCGCGCGCAATTGGTGAATTGGTGAATTTTTTTCTGCCGCACAAATTTCCAATGCGCAGTTGGCGAATTAACAAATTAATCAATTCGCTAATTCACCAATTCACCAATTCGCTAATTCATCAATTTCGTTCACCGTTGAGTTATTATTTCCCCAGCCGCACTTGCTCCTCCTGCAATTTGGTTGCTAAATTCCGGTATCGAAATTTTTTCCATGCGGATAAAGCTTCATAATACTTCAATCCTTTCGAGACAAAAAAACGAAGTGTAGCTTTATCGTTTATCGGTGGTAGATCGGTGCGGAAAAGCGTGTCGCAATAGGCGAGGAGTTCGCGTTCGTTGTGCGAGGTAATTGGAAATAATTTTGTTTTCTGATGTACATGCAAAACTTCGTGTGCAATGACGCGCAACAACAGCCCAAATTCGGTATAAGGTTTAAAACACAAAGGTCCAAAACGCACATCGGTATCGCTAAACGCAACGGCGTAAGCACCCGTAATGGCTGGATCATAAGTAAAAATTGCAAGCCCGCGATCGATGCCAAATTGTGTACAAAGGCGTTGCATAGCCGCAAGTCGCTGCTCGCCACTTCCCGCAGCCGCCGCACGAAACAACGCTTCTTCAGCGCGCAGAAATTCTGGTGTAAACATGTTCACAAGGGCACAATAAGCAAAGCAAATGCCAGCTTTAAACCATCAACTCAATCCAATTTCGGTTGGTGCAGTTTTTTAAATACTGCTGCGTAATATTCCGATGTATTTTCTGGCTCTTTGCCTTTTTTCTCCGTATCGCTTTTCAACGAAATGACTTCGCCTGTTTGCAAATCCAACACAACACTGTGATACGTCATCGACTGCCGCTTTTTCAATCCATACCAAATCGATACCGGCCATGTTGGCGGAAACAAATACGTTGCGCCATACAGATACGGGCGACGAATGCGTTTTTCGTAAACGATTTCGGCATACGTCCACATCACGTAGCGCGTACCCAACTGTTTCATCAGCGTATCTGCTTCGGCTTGGTTGTAAACACATAATGCTTCTTGATTACCACCATGAAACAAGCGCTCAAAAAACCACGTGTTTAATGTTGCCATCGCATTGAACGAATCGACTTCCAAACTATCCATCGTATAAGGCGAAAGTACACGACACGAAACGCCTACCTGCGCCGCCTGATTGACCATGACTGATGTGAGTGTTTTAATGCCTTGTTCGCTGGCTGCATAATCTTGTTTGTTTTCTTTGCGACGTGCGGGCTGGCGATACACTTCAAAATCGGGTGCTACTACAACAATTTTAGTGATGCCAAAACCTTGAGCGCTGCGATCTTCGTCCTTATCCGATTCGCCTTTTTTAGTTTTATCGGTTGATGGATCTGGGAAAAAATCACGCTCTACCGATCCCGATTCCATTCTTCGCTTTGCGGTGAAATATTCAAAACGTGCTGTAAATGCGGAGTCTTTCAGCAAGACCACAAAGGCAAATTTTTTGAATCGTTCTTTTTCCGAATCGAGTTTGAAGCGATCGAGTTTGGCGTATTTAGAATCATTGACCACACCTGTTTCTTTCACGCGGCGAATGGAGTCTTGACGCAATTTAGCGCGCGCCGAGTCGGGCGTAACGGTAGAAAAATAACTGCGGTATAAATTCTGATTGTTGACGACCATTGAAAACAAACTATCGCACATACGGTTGTGCAAGCGATCGCTCGTATCGGATTTAAACACGCGCCAATTGTACGAAAGCGCGAGTACGGTAATTTCATCTGCTTCCAGTTTCGAGAAGAGGTGATACAATTGCTGCGAATGTCCGGGATGATCTTTGTAATCGGGCAAGCGGTAGTACGAATTGTTGCGCAGTCGCGAGTATCGGCTATAACGCGCACCACGGTTCGACATGGAGTAATCGCCAAAGAGCATATCGCTCAATGAATTGTTGTTTGTGGTGGCGCGTTGGCGGTATGCAGCCAATTCAAATAAAGCTTTTGCAATGATTTTTTTCAGATAAACGCTAGTCGGATCTTTTTGTAAAAGCAAGAAGGCCGTGTAAATCGCTTCGGGATAGTCGCGCTCCAACATGTAGAGTTGGCAAAGATCGTAACGCGCTTTCTGACGCACATTTAGAAAATACGTTTTATCCAACACAAACAATTTGCGTCCTTTTTCAGAAACCGTATCAACCAAGGTCATCAATACCATGCGGCGCTTGCGGATGTTGGGGTGTGTGCTATTGCGGTCTTCGTAATTGTCGTCAGAATAAATAGGATCAACTTTGTTGAGGTAATAGCCCGCAGGCACTTTCATGTAATCGAGATTGAAAAAAGTTGTATCAAACTGAATATCATCGAAAGGCAAATACGAGTATTCCAACACATCAAACGAACGCAAGGCTTCGCTTACATTATACGTTGTTTTTTTGAACAGTTCAAAACCCAACCGATCAGCTTCAAACTCCTGATCTTGCGAATAGGTGAGGTAATCAGAAACCCAACTGTTGTTTCGCGAATTGCGGTTTCTGGAATCTCCACCACGCATTTTTTCGCGGTTGAGATAGCCTTTGAGCATGTGGTTTTTTTTGTAGTGAATAATCTCGTGCGAGAGAATAAATGCCAGTTGCGCTTCGTTGTCTAACTGCGAAAGCAAGCCCGTAGTAACCAAAATACTACCCGAAGCAGAGGTAAACGCATTGGGCGAAGGATCGCGGTAAACGTAAAAGGCTAATTTATTTTTCAGTTCAGGTTCATGTTCTAAAATGAGTTGACCAACTTGCGTTACATAGTTACTAAGCGAATCGTTGAAGAGAATCAAACCCGTCATCATGCGTTGTTGAATGTAGTACGTGGACTCGTACATAAATTCTTTTTCTTGTTCGCTAGGGTCATCGACCGAATTGGCACGCTTGGCAATTTCGGCACCTACAAGTACATGACTGGGCACGCGAAATAAATTAGGAATAGGCCCAGCAGCACGCGGAGAAGCGATTTGAGCAGAAGCGGAAGCAACGAGTAGGGAAAAAAGAAGGCCAAATAAAATACGCATAGTGGAATGAATCGTGTTTGGCATGAAGGTACTACGAATTTTTGGCCTTGGTTTGATTTTAGGAGATTTTAACGGGTGGGGATGATATTGAATTACTGTTTAGTGAAATTCCTTGTTTTTCTCTTGCTTGTCTCTTTTTTGTCCGTAAATTTGTCCGTGTCCGTAAAAATGTCCGCAATTATGATAAGCATAAAATTCTACCTAGATAAAGCTGATAAAAGCAAAAGGTTTCCTATACACCTTGTTATCAGACAAAGAGATGTCCAAGTCAAAGTTGCGACCGGAGAAAAAATTTTAAAGAAGGATTGGGATAATAAAAATCAGGTTGTTAGAGAATCGGAATACAACTATAAGTCAATAAATAAGTTTTTGCTGTTTTTAAAGCAAGAGGTGGAAAAGTATTTTAACTCAGTACCCCATGCTCAATTTACTGACAAAAAGGTAAAGGAGAAGATCTTGTCTTTGGTTAATAGCAGAAGGTTGAATACGGATGTTAAAATGGTTTGCGAAGATGCTGCAAAATATGAAGGTAAAGTAAAAACAACGTTTGTCGATTTATTTGCTGGCGCAGGTGGATTTAGCGAAGGTTTTCTGCAAGCAGAGCATGAGAATAGATATTATGACTTTTTACTTGGAAGTGATATTAATGAAAATTGTGAGTTAACGCATCTTGCTCGTTATAATTATCAACTAGGAATCGATGCAGAGTTTTTACGTCAAGATATTACCGAGCCGGATTTTTTGGATAATCTACTAAAACGCTTGAAAGGTCAGCAAGTAGATGTTGTTTGTGGTGGACCGCCTTGTCAGAGTTTTAGTTTAGCCGGAAAGCGGAAAAAATTCGACAAAAAAGACGATTTATTTGCGCACTATTTAAATGTAATTCGAATCCTTCGTCCAAAGTATTTTGTTATGGAAAACGTAAAAGGGATTCTTACAAAAGAAGGCGGGAAAATAAAGGAAATGATTTTGCAAGAGATTAAATCAATTGTTGATTTGAAAGAATTTCATCAATTGATCCATTTCTTAACAAAGCTGAGAAAAGCAGAAAAAGAAAACGTATTTATATTGGATTGCTATAATCTGCGCATGCAATTTGAGTCGGTTAATGAAAAGGAGTTAGAGCGATTAAGAGAAAATTATATTCAAATTGTCGAGAATAGATTTCGGGTGCTTACGCCCAAAATTGCTGATTATAAAACCAGTAAAACAGATATAAATATTAATACAATTCGCCACGGGTTTAATCTATTGAAAAGGAGTAAGGAACTAGCTTATGTGCGAAAAAAAGTTATTTTGGAAAAAGCACATAGCGATTTAGATAATGATTTTTTTGTTGAAGAGTTTGATGCTTTCTTAATATCAATAGAATCAGATTCGATAACTCAACGGATTCAGAACGCATTTAAAAATTTAAAACCAGCAAAAGAATATCAAGCAGAAATCAATGAAATAATTTCAGCATTAGAAATTTATAATTATTCTTTTGAGGAATGTATTCAAGGCCTTAAACCATTTGTAAAGGCATCTAAAACAGAAGCAGAATTTGAAGAGATTTTGTCACATATTAGATTGTACAATATTGATCAACCGTTTGTTGCATTAGCTTCAAATTACGGCGTGCCTCAAAATCGCGAACGCGTCTTATTTATTGGTTGTCGCAAAGACCAGAAATTAATAAAGACAGTACCATCTACTGTAAGTGAAAAAGAGAAAGTTACTGTTTTTGAGGCGTTGTATGATTTAGATTTTATTGGTAATGACGATGAAAAATTTAGCTACGAAACGGTTGATTTAAAGTCTAAGTACAACGGAACAACAGAGAAAATGAAATCGCTCATTAAAAAAAGAACGATTGATGGTAAGCCAGACGATAAGAAAGGTATGACGTATGCTGAATGGTCAAAAAAAGGTCGTTTAAATGGACGGTTTTCAAATGCTAAAAACCCTTTTTATGTCAAGAGTTTTGAAGAACTCGAAAATACGTTAACGCATATTGTTGCGCCATTGCACAATCATAAAACGAGTAAGCAGAATGATGATGTCGTAAAACGATTAAGTGTGATTTTGAATACTGGGGATTATGATATGGCCAAAAAAGAACTCAAAACAATTGGACTTGATTCTGAAAAACGCAATTATAATGTATTGAAACCAGACGCTCAGAGCCCAACAGTCATGACAATACCTGATGATTACATTCATTTTTCAAGCCCTAGAGCTTTAACAGTAAGAGAAATGGCTCGTTTGCAATCCTTTGATGACTCATTTGTGTTTCAAGGAAAACGTTCTACCGGAGGAAATAAACGTAAGTTTGAAGTACCGCAATTTACACTTGTCGGAAATGCTGTTCCTCCATTAATGGCTCGTGCTGTTGCGTTGGAGATATTGAAAAGTATAAAGTAGTTATTGATGAGACAGTTAACGGCTCTTGAAATAAGTCGAATAAAGCTTTTAACAGAAAAATCTGTTGAACTGTGTTTAATAGAACCAACTGCTACTGGACTGTTGAAGTCGATTATGGATGCTACGGGTTCCGTAAGAACGTATTTAAAACGAAACAATATTCATGATTTTGAATTACAACGTCAGGGGCAAGAAAATAAAGTTCAACTTGTTTCTTTTTTAATCGATTCAAATAAGTTAATTACTTCTGTTGCCTCATTATATCGTCCGAATACTAAAAAGGGAGATCCTCGGATTTGGTTTAAAGGATTAGGAGCGTATTCAAACGCAAACGATATTTTGGGGATAATTGCCTTTGAAGGCAAGTTGTATGTTTTGAATATTACGCAACTTGATTTTAGTAAGTTAATAGAAAGCAAAACATCAAATCCGCTTCAAGACCTAGTTAATGAAATAAATAATATCGCAAACGAAGTAGCCGATGAACTGTTGCTTTTACTTTCTAGAATTGCTGCCAGAGGCCCAGTTCCTGCAATGCTAAAAGCTGATACAGCAATCGGAAGAACGCTGGAGACGCTATTAGGAATTGACATTAATTCGTCAAAAAAGCCAGATTACAAAGGAATTGAATTGAAATCATATCGAGATAAGCGTGGCAACCGAAAAAATTTGTTCGCCCAAGTTCCAGATTGGAGTTTGAGCAAATTCAAAAGCTCTGCTGAAATCTTAAATACTTTTGGATACGAACGTGGCAAAGATCTTAAATTGTATTGTACAGTTTCAACACTTGTTAGAAACTCGCAAGGATTGAAATTGAAAGTAGATAATGAAATAAAACAGCTCATTGAAAATTCCGATAAGGCAAATGTCGGTGATTTTGTTGTGTGGGGTTTGGAGATGTTGCACAAGCGTTTGCTAGAAAAGCATAATGAAACTTTTTGGATCGCAGCAGACTCAATAATAATTGAAGGGAAGGAATACTTTCAGTATAAAAATGTAGAATACACAAAGAAACCAATTGTTTCACAATTTGATATTTTATTGGAGCAAGGAATTATTACACTAGATCATTTGATAAAAAGAAAAGATACAGGTACGATTGTAGAAAAAGGTCCGATCTTTAAAATAAAACCCAATGCGCTGAATTTGCTTTTTCCACCAAGTAAAAACTTTTCGCTTTTGCCGAAAAGAGGAATTTAAAAAGCCGCACCAAATCGATGCGGCTCTCCATAAAAGCATCACCCCTCAATTCCTCGGCGGCAAATTACCTTCCCATTTTTCCATAATCGCGCCTTCTTTGATTGGGCGGAATGCTGTGCGGCGGTTTTTCTGATGCGCTGCCTCTTGCTCGTCTTTGGTGGGGAGTTTATTGATCTCGGCATCCGTGATCAATGGCTTGGTTTCGCCGTAACCTGTGGCTTGTAAGCGATCTACTGCAATGCCTTTCGCAATCAAATAATCCATGCAACTCTTCGCGCGCGCTTGCGATAATTTCAAATTGTATTTGTCGCTGCCGCGTGAGTCTGTGTGCGAACTGATCTCTACACTTAAGTTGTTGTTCAGTTCCAAAAATGCCGCGAGATCATCCAAGATTTTTTGCGATTCAGGACGCAACGTGGCACGGTCGAAATCGTACTCAATGCCTGGAATAACAATTTCACCCGCAGGAATTGGTGTGAGGAAGAAATCATGCTCAAAAACTTTACTGTCTGTTTCTCCAACAGTAGAAATGTTTGTCGCATCACCAAAGTATTTATTCTTCTGCGCTTTGATGTACAATTCCTGATTCATCGATAAAGCCGTTTCGTAATACCCCGTTGAATCGGTGATGATGTAAAACGTTTCAATTTCGCCGCGAATATCTTTAAACGTGAGGAGCGCATTTGAAATCGGTTCATTCGTTTCCGAATTATAAACATATCCTTTGAGCATAAATACCAGCGGCTCATTGGTATAACTGTATGCGCGATAACAATAACCACCCGCCGGCCCACATTCCTCGCACCGCTTCCGATCGGAAGAAAAATAACCATGCTGCTGAATCCGATCCATCGAAAAATACGCATCATCGCGCGGCGAATTGAATGGCGATTCTAAATTTTTAGGAACACTCCAAGTCGAATCCTCTGCATTGAATGCCGATTTCACAATGTCGAAACCTCCAAAACCACCCAGCCCGTTTGAACTGTAAAACAAGGTACTTGTCGTAAAATGGTAAAACGGTGTAATCTCATTTTCCGGTGTGTTGATCACCGAACCCATATTCACCGCTTGCGACGCGTTGCCTTCTTCATCCAATTTCACCATCCAAATATCAATGCCACCCATGCCGCCCGGACGATCGGAACAGAAATACAAGGTCGTTCCATCGTTCGAGAAAAACGGATGCATGCTTTTTGTTCCCGCAACATTCACATTGTTGTTGAGTTTGATCGGTGCCAACCATTTTTCGCCCACATTCCGACTCATGAAAATAGAACACTCTTTTCCATCGGCACTCCAGCGTGTGAAAAACAAATGCTCACGACCAAACGAAACCATGGCCGAACCTTCGTTCATGGGCGTGTTCATGTTTCCCGCATCGGTGGTAATGGCTTGTGGCTTGCCCCATTTTCCGCCCGATTTTTCGGCCATGTATAAATCGGTCGAATAAGCTTCGAGGCCCTGACGCAACAAATCGTCGGTTGATACATTTCCTTGGCGCGCGCTGGTAAACAACAATAAATTCGGATCGCCATAAAATGCAGCAGCAAATGTGGCTGTTCCGGCATTGATGATGGAATCGAGTTCTTCTACAATTACTTCTTTTTTATAGCTCGACGTATCTTGCGCAAACATCGAACCGCCAATGGCACGGTTGGCCTTGCGCGCTTGCGGACTTTGCGGATCGTACTTGGCCGAATATTTTTCCAATACCGCAACAGCATCATCGTACTTGCCGTTGTTCATCAACGAAACACCGTACCAATAAAGCGCGTCAGGAAATTTTTCATGTTCGTATTTCGATGCTTGTGCATACCATGCTTCGGCATTTTCATAATCGTGCAATTCGCGGAAACACTCGGCAATGCGATGTGTCGTATAAAGTGTACGTGGGTCGATTGGTGTTGGAATAACATTCGGCACACTATCCATTTTTGCAGCTTTGTAAAGTGCTGCGGTATCAATTGTTTTTTTGTTGGGCGTGTAGGCACGGCATTCATAAGGAATCGGAACATCACGATCACCCGATGTGCTGTTTTGAATCACGTGCATGTAACACGACAAGGCCAATTTATAATTTGCTTGGTTGTACGCTTGATCGCCCAATTCAAGCCATTGACGACGGCTTTGCGCTTGAACGGCAAGCGTTGCAAACAACAAAAAAACGAAGCAGGAGAAAATACGTTTGCTCATAGACGTGGGCAATTAGGAGGAACGGTAGGTGCTTTGCGTTTCGCAACATAAATCACGGAAAATTCAATTCCTCCGCGGTTGTTCGATGCTGGCTTCAAGGTAGAAACGTTTACATCGTAGCTGACGCGATAAGTCCACGCGCCTTGTTTCAGTCCAAGTTCTAAAATAGCCGCATCGCGTGTGCGGAATGTTGGACCGCAAATCAAGTAAGCATCCGAATTGGGTAAGTAAATATTGGCGAGTAAACCAAGAACAGTTTCGCGGTCGTTGATTTGCCACATTTGCAAAAAGCGGGGTTGCAATTGTAAACGCTCATTGATACCCACGCGCCCACCAACATGCAACACATAGCGAATGGGCAAACGTGTTGTTGCACCATAAAACGATTCGTTTGGACGATTGAGGTGAAATGCAGAAAAACCAATGAATGGATTGATACGACTTTTTTCTTTGGCGTAATAATACATTCCGCCCGCAGAAACATCGAAGAGGTAAACTTGTTCGCGTGTATTGTTTTCGCCATTCGGAAGCGATACATCAAAACCACCACCATTACTTGTGGTGTATTGATTGTCCCACGTCAAGCGACCAAAATCAACACTTTTCTGAATGATTCCAGTTGACATGCCAAATACAGCATGGTGAATATTAGCCTCGTCGCATTGCAAATCGTAAGCACCCGAAAGGTGCAAACTCAACGAATTGAAATTTCCAAATCCAGCACGGTTATTCATCAACTGCACACCAAAGCCGTAACGCTGAATCGGCATGTCGTATGATAACGCTGCGGTTTGAAATGGTTTCGTAGAAACAGCAGTCCATTGGTTGCGGTAGTTGGCATGAAAACGATACCACCCATCAAACATGCCCGTCATGGCCGGATTGAGGTAAATTTTTGCAGCATCGTAATGCGTGAGGTGAAAGTCTTGAGCGCGCGTATTTAAAAACGCCAGCATCAATCCTGCACAAAAAATAAATTTTTTCATCGGGTTCTGTGTTTTTAAATTAGTTAGCGAACAAGCGTAACATCGCCGGAAAGCACATATTCTTTTTTGTCATAAGTGATGCAGCGTACCGTATAAACAAATACACCCTCAGGTTGCATGATGCCATCGCGCGTGCCATCCCAACCTTGTTGTTGACTGGTGGAAACAAAAATCAATTCGCCCCAGTTGTTGTAAATACGCATTTCGAGTTCTGGAAATGGACCACCACGCACAATGAAAATATCGTTTTGTCCGTCGCCGTTTGGTGAGAAACCACTCGGTACCGATGGCGGTGTGCTGATGATGATGTCCGTAATCAAAGTGTCTGGACAACCATTGGTATCGACAACCACAAGTGTAATTTGGTACGTTCCAGAATTGATCCATGTATGCGAAGGATTTTGTTGTGTCGAGATTTGTGTTGTATCGCCAAAATCCCAAGTCCAATTCACAACATTGGTGTACGATTGATCGGTGAAGTTTACATTTTGCAAAATGTTTGCCGATGTTGGATCGCTTGTAAACGCTGCTGTTGGTGAAGGATAAACCAAAACCGGATGCGAAACCGTATCGACACAACCGAAATTTGTTGTAACAACTAAACTCACATTCCATGTATTGGAAGATGCATATTCATGCAAAGGCGATTGTATAGTCGATGTATTGTTATCGCCAAAATTCCACGACCATGAAACAATGCTTCCGGTATCGACAACAGAAGAATCGATGAATAGTGTTCCTTCATTTAAGCAGAATCCGTCGGTTACAAATTCCGCATTTGGAGCGGGATAAACAAACGTTTGTTGAATAATCGTATCGACACAACCATTGACAGAAATAACACTCAGTTCAACCGCATACCAACCGCCTTGTGCAAATGTGTGCGATGGATTTTGTTGTGTACTTCCAGTTGTATTGTCGCCAAAATTCCAATTCCAATTGGTGATTGGCGAAACCGATGTGGTTTGATCGACAAACGGCATACCTACTTCAGGACATGTGCTAGTTGATGTGAATGCCGCATTCGGCGCAGGAATAATGGTGATGAAAAGTGTATCGCGTTGTTGTTGACAACCGCCATTGTTGAGCGAGTTGAAAATCAAGGCAACGGTTCCAGAGGCTAAATCATTTGCACCAGGTAAGTATGTTGTGATGAGCAAAGAATCACCACCAGGGAATGTTCCGTCGCCCAATGTTGTCCAATATCCCGCACCCGTTTGCGAAGTCGCAACAATTGGAAACGCTTGGTTAGAGCAGGCGGTATCTGTTGCTTGTAACGTAATGTTTGGCGGTGGGGTAAAGAAAATGGTTAAGCTATCGGCTTCGGGCAAACAGTTTCCGTTGCCTGTTGTTTGTGCGTAAACAACGATGGAACCAGCTTGCCGATCTGCTAATGTTGGTGTGTAAGAAGTCGAAACAGCATTCGGATTGGCAAATGTTCCTGTTCCTGTTGAAGACCAAACTACCCCTGAAGCAAGTGTATAATTGCACGAAACATTGATGAAAGGCGTATCGATACAAACAAAAATATCGGGGCCTACATCAATGGTTGGGCCAGGCGTAAAATCAATCCGAATGGTGTCTTGATCTTGTCCGCACAAGGTGAGTCCAGTAGTTTGTAAAATCAGAATAGCATAACCCGAATCGAGTTCGGTTTGTGTTGGAGCATACGTTGAATTTAAAACGGTATTGGAGGGTGTAAATGTTCCGGCACCAATCCAAATACCACCACTCACATTGAGTACCGATCCGCCCAAACCAATTCCGGCGTTGTTGGTACACGCAAACGTATCGTTTCCGGCAAGTGCAATGGGCGGCGCAATGATTTGAACTGTTGTGGTTGTGGTGTCGTTACAACCGAGCGAGTTGTAAGCGACATGTGTAACCGTGTATGTTCCACTCGCGCCATATACGTGCGACGGATTTGGGGTTACGGTATTGGTATTATCACCAAAATCCCAATAATAACCTGTCAGTACCGCATTTCCTGAAACGGTTGAACTATCTGTAAAGCCAATGGATTGTCCTACGCAAGCCGTGTCGGTAGATAAAATGGTATTTGCAGTTACGGTTGACAATTCAACTTGAATGGTTCCGGTATCGGCGCAAGGGGTGTTGGGGTTGATGATGAGTGTAACCGTGAATGGTCCTTGGCCGGGATATGTGTATGTTGGACTAGCAAGCGAAGACGTATCAGT
>JAAFIA010000072.1 GCA_013298545.1 Bacteroidota bacterium
GCAATGCATCTATTGTCCATACACAGGATTCTGATAGCCCAGTCCAGATTTTTTCGTTGAAAAACCCACATTTTAGTACAATGCTCCCTCACACCAGACGTTATCTCAATAAAGCGTCTTCTATTTACTTTTTTTTGCTCGCTCTAGTGTTGATCGACAGATGGGTTTTGTTGGAACATTTCTCATTTATTTATGTTGACGACGATCAATCCATCATGTGGTATGGGGCAAGAGAATTTGCGGCGGGCCGATTTCATGAGCCTTACTTTTTTGGTCAGCCCTACAATACGCTGTTGGAAAGTTTGTTTGCTGTACCCTTAATCAAACTAGGGGTTTCTTATCCGGTTGCATTAACCTGTATTATGAGTTTGTTTACGTTGATTCCATTCGTATTGATCTCGGCCATCTTATTTCGACAAAAAAAAGAAGTGAACGCTTTTATTGTTTTAGCTATTCCACTTTTATTATCGAATGAGTTTGGGATGATCACGGCGATTTCGCGCGGGTGTGTTGTAGGAACATTTGTGGCAGGTTTCGCGTTACTAACATTATATTCAAAAAACAGATTTCGTTTTTTCTTCTTTGGCTTATTTAGTGTGTTTGCCATGTTTGCATCGCCCAATGCCATACTTGTCGTTTTCCCCGTTGGTATTTGGCTCTTTGCCGAAAATTATGCGAACAAAACTTTTTATTGGCAGATAATCCTTGGTTCAATTCCTGCTGCACTAGTTTGGTACTTTGCAAATCGATTTTATGTTATTCATCCCGAATATGTGGTGCACAATTCATGGCCACTTGATTTTTCTTTGTCGCGTTTGAAGCCTTATGAATGGAATGATTTTTTCAATACCGTTACGCCTATTTTTTGGCGTTTGGGTATTTTAATTTTCCCGCTACTGCTTACAATTGGAATAATCTTGTATCGGCAAAAAGAAAAGCAAGCCGCAATCGGAATTTTTGTTGGTACGGTATTCTTACTCTTCACATTGACCATAAATAAAGTACACGATGGTTTGCCAACCGTATTCTATTCGTGGGGACGGATGTTTATGCCTATTCCACTTTTGTTGGCGGTGTTTCTTGGGCGGGTTCATTTTCCGAAAATATCTTTTAAATTTTCTGCTTTTCTTCTACTTATTCCGATCGCTTTTTTTAGTTTTAAATGTGCTACTATTTCACAAGATGTTCATCACGAAATTTTCGAAAAGCAGGAGCACAACATGTATGTTTCAAGTATTCGCAATTTGCAAACGCTATGTGATACGATACATGCTGTTTCTAAAAAGCACCGCGTAGATATCGTTGTTATTGGCGATCATCCAACAAAACATTTGATCAATTATGCTTGTCCCTGTCTGCATGAAGATTTTCCACAAACGATAGAACCAACCAGGGATCGCCGGACTTGGGTTTTGAAGGAACAAAAATCAAAAATTCATAAAACCATCTTGTTTGCTGGTGTTGACGAAACTAGTTTTGCATCGCAATTGCAGTTGAATACAGGTATTGTGAAAGTATCGTCTAGTCCACCACTTTACATGTTGAAGAATGATTCCATTCGGATGGGAGATTAAACTAACGCGTAGCACACTTAGAGCCTGTTTAAATTTTATCCTTTGAGTTTGTTATGCGCCTTTTTGCACCATACTTCGTACACTCCTTAAAACAAAAAAGCCCTTCCTTTCGGAAGGGCTAGGTGGAGAATACCGGAGTCGAACCGGTGACCTCTTGCATGCCATGCAAGCGCTCTAGCCAGCTGAGCTAATCCCCCATAAGAATTCGCTGGGCGACAAAAATAGCTGTTTTTTGAAAACCAGCAAGTTTTAATCCGATAATAATCTTCCGTATAAGTCAGACAACAAAAACATATTCCCAAATAATCTAATTCCATTGTGCTCCTTACTTATTCGACGAATGAAATTTTTTGACATGTCAAATAAATAATAATCTCGATTATAAATGTTTTTGGGGTGTGCGTCGATGTTATGTTTTTGATCAGGAGTGAAAAAAAGAAAACCTTATCGCTTCTACCCTCGTACATACAGCCGAAACCAGAGGAGGGGCAACATGATTACATTTCTACGAAAAAGCATTTTCTTGCTTTTGCTGCTATGCGGCATCTATAACAATAACCTTTCTGCGCAAAGTGGAACAGATTTTTGGTTTGCGCCACCAGATGTAACAGACCTACACAATCCGCCGGGCGGAGAACCTTTATATCTCCTTGTTTCCTCCATGGGACAAGCGGCAACGGTAACCATAACACAGCCAGCAAACGGAAGTTTTAGCCCTATTGTGGTCAATGTTGCTGCCAATCGCTCTGCACGTGTCAATCTTACCGCATTCAAAACAGCCTTAGAAACACGACCTACCAATACTGTTGTCAATACAGGATTACGCATTCAGTCAACAACACGTATCGCTTGTTATTATGAAGTAGCAAACACAAACAACACCGATATCTGGGCATTAAAAGGACCAAACGCACTTGGTCAAGAATTTTACATTCCGCTTCATAAACATGCTCCGTTTTTCAACCACACATTTGCTGCACCGCATCAAGCCGCCGCAACATTCGATATTGTTGCAACACAAAACAATACGGTTGTAACCATTTATTCGCCTGTACCTGTTGACGGACATCCTGCGCTGCAACAATTTTCGGTTACCCTCAATGCCGGACAAACATATTCGTGTGGCTTTACTGGAACAAATTACGAACAGCCCGCAAACCATCCATCTGGGGCGGTTGTGCTTTCTGATAAACCCATTGCCGTTTCTTTGAAAGACGATTCCAACCACAATCCCTCTGGGGGTTGTTACGATTTAATGGGCGATCAGATTGTTCCTGTGAGTATTCTTGGTGAAGATTATATTGCCGTTAAAGGTTCATTAAATAACAATGGCGACGAAAGTGTGGTGATTTTAGCGACGGAAAATAACACACAAATTTATATTGATGGCGCATCTACTCCTGTAACAACACTCTTTGCAGGAGAATATTACCGTGTAGATATGGATTATCTCGCCAGCAGTACAAACAATTCTGTATTCATTCATTCCACACGACCCATCTATGCTGTTCACATCACCGGTTTTGGTTGCGAATCGGGTATGGCTATTCTTCCACCACTCAATTGTGCTGGATCGCAGCAAGTAAATTTTGTGCGTTCATCGTCGCAAACATTTTATCTCACGTTGCTTGTGCGTTCAACTGCTGTCAATAATTTTACGATTACAGGCCCCGGAACAGCAACAATCAATCCAGCCAGTTTTGTCGTTGTTCCCGGAACAGGCGGCACTTGGCGTTCTGCGCGCATTCAATACACCACAACAGAAATCCCTGTCGATTCTACTTTTATTGTAACAAACTCCGCCGATGTTTTTGCATTAGGGATCATCAATGGTGGTGCTACTTCAGGATGTAAATACGGTTACTTTTCAGAGTTCTTCGCACCCATCAATACCAATGCTGGTCCAAATTTGCAAACCTGTGCCAATACACCAGCACAACTTGTCGGTACCGTTTCTGGTGGCTCTACAACGGGCCAATGGACATCAACCGGAACCGGAACATTTTTACCCAACAGTACAACACTCAACGCACAATACATGCCTAGTGTAGCCGATGCAGCACTAGGAACCGTTACACTCACACTTACTTCAACTGGTGCATGTTCGCCTGTATCCGATCAAACGGTTCTTACCATTGCGCCAGCACCAACAGCCAATGCAGGTGCTGATGTTTCTGTTTGTCGCAACAATGCAAACGTCTCGCTTGGAGGTTCGGTTACCAATGCTGGTGGGGGTATTTGGACAGGTGGTGCAGGAACTTTTGTGCCAAACAATACAACCTTAAATGCTGTTTACATTCCAACTTCTGGCGAATTGCTCGCGGGTAGTCTTGTCTTAACCCTCACAACTACCGCCAACGGAATTTGTAATCCAGCAAACGATAACGTCCTCGTTACATTTACACCTGCACCAATTGTCAATGCAGGTGCCAATATTACACGTTGTGGCAACAATGCAGCTGCAACACTTGCTGGATCTGTTTCCAATGCTACTGGCGGTGTCTGGACTGGTGGTGCGGGTGGATTCAGCCCTTCTGCCACAGCACTCAATCCAGTTTATACGCCAACGCAAGCCGAAATCAATGCAGGAAGTATTACGCTCACACTTACTTCAACCGGAAATGGAAACTGTAATTCCGTCAACGATCAAGTAACTATCTTTTATTCTGCCCCCCCTACTGTTAATGCAGGTGCTGACTTAACACGTTGTGCAAACAATCCGGCAGCAACCCTTTCTGGTGCTGTAACCATTGCCAGCGGAGGCGTTTGGAGCGGTGGACTTGGCGCATTTTCTCCCAATGCGAATACTTTGAATGCAACCTATACCGCAACTGCAGGAGAAATCGCGAGTGGAAGCATAACACTCACACTCACATCGACTGGAAATGGAACTTGTACTGCTGTAACAGATCAAGTTACTATTTTCTTCACACCTGCACCAACTGTAAACGCAGGTGCCAATATTCTTGTCTGCGCAAACAATGCCGCTGCAACATTAAATGGATCTGTTACCGTTGCATCTGGTGGTACTTGGAGTGGTGGTGGTGGAACTTTTTCTCCGTCAAATACAGCATTGAACGCAATTTATACACCTAGTCTAGCAGAAATAGCTGCGGGATCTGTTAGCCTTTCGTTGACCTCAACGGGTAATGGTGGTTGCAATGCTGTTTCAGATCAAGTACTCATTACCATTACACCAGCACCAACAGTAAATGCTGGAACAGATATTAATTCTTGCGCCAATGTTGGGCCTGTACAACTCAATGGGCAAGTATTTGTTGCAAGTGGTGGAACATGGAGCGGTGGTGGTGGTACATTTACGCCAAACGCAAACACACTCAATGCGCTTTATACACCGACTTTAGCAGAAATTAATTCAGGGCAAGTAACACTTACGCTAACCTCTACTGGCAATGGAAATTGTATAGCCGTTGCAGATAACATCAACATCAATTTTGCGCCTTCGCCTGTTGCAAATGCGGGTGCCAACCAAACCGTATGCGGCAATAATACAACTGTTAACTTAAATGGTTTTGTCAATTTCTGTGCTGGCGGCCAATGGAGTGGTGGTTTGGGAACATTCAATCCTTCTCCAAATGCACTCAATGTTTCTTATACACCAACGGTTGGAGAAATTAATGCTGGTCAAGTCAACCTCATTCTTACCACAACTGGAAATGGTGCTTGCAATGCGGTAAGTGATACCATGCGCATCACCATTACACCTGCACCAACAGTAAACGCGGGAGGCAATATTACTTCGTGTGCAAACAATGCAGCAGTTGTACTCAACGGTTCGTTTACAGTTGCAAGCGGTGCTATTTGGGCTGGCGGTAGCGGCTCGTTTGCGCCAAGCAATACGGCAATGAATGCGACTTACACGCCAACATTAGCAGAAATCGCTGCCGGATCTGTAACACTTACACTCACGACAACTGGAAATGGACAATGCTTGCCTGTAAATGATAATGTACTCATTACGATTACACCAGCACCAACTGTAAATGCAGGAACAAGCCAAACTGTTTGCGTTACGAATTTAAACGTATCGCTGAGTGGTAGCGTTTCTGGGCCAACAAATACTGGAATTTGGTCAACAAGTGGAAGCGGAACATTTGCACCAAATGCAACCTCTCTCAATGCAACGTATATCTGCAGCACAGGCGATTCGCTCAATGGTTCTGTTTTAATCACACTAACTTCTACCAACAATGGTAGCTGCAATGCGGTAACCGATACCATGACCATTTCGATTCTTCCGGCTGGAACTGCAAATGCCGGAAACAATCAAACCGTTTGTGGAAACAATGCTGCCGTTTTATTGAATGGTATTGTTGGTGGCGGAGCTACAACGGGTGTGTGGGCCACAACCGGAACTGGTATCTTTACGCCAAACAACACAGCACTTAACGCAACGTACATTCCAAGCCAATTCGATATTGCACTTGGTCAAGTTACACTCTTTTTGACGGCCAATAGTTGCAACAATGCAGTAGATAGTATTTCTGTAATCATCACACCAGCACCCGTTGTAAATGCAGGTGCAGACATCACCACTTGCGCCAACACACTTACGGTGCAATTGGGTGGAAGTGTAACGGGTGCTACCACAACAGGAATTTGGACAAGCTCTGGAACTGGAACATTTTCTCCTAACGCATCTGATTTAAATGCGACGTATATAGCAAGTGCTGCAGACTCTGCACAACAAACCATTTTCATCGTCCTCACATCGACAAACAATGGAACATGCGTTGTGGTTTCTGATACACTGATCCTAAACATCTTCCCGCAAGGCATTTCAAATGCTGGGCCAGATCAAATTGTGTGTAGCAACAATTCGCTTGTACAACTGAGTGGTGCCATTACGGGTGGTGCAACACAAGGAATTTGGACTACAACAGGTAGCGGCTTCTTCTCTCCAAATGCCACAACATTGAATGCCACTTACGTTCCAAGTGCGGCAGATACGGCTTCGGGAAATGTGAGTTTGATTTTGACAGCAACCAATAGTTGCAATAGTGCTGTCGATTTTATGACGGTAATATTTACACCTGGCCCAAGTGTTGATCCCGGTCCTTCACAATCAATCTGTGGATCAAATCCAACCATTACATTGAATGGTGCTTTACAAAATGCGGCAGGTGGAATTTGGAGCGGTGGCAACGGCACATTTGCACCAAGCAATACGGCACTCAATGCTATTTATACACCAAGTTTAGCAGAAGTTGCGGCTGGTTCTGTTACACTAACACTAACGTCAACTGGAAATGGTTCTTGTAACGCTGAAGTGGCGCAAGTAACCATGTTCTTTACACAAGGCATTCTAGTGAATGCTGGTGTTGACCAAAGTGTTTGCGAAAGTGCTTCGTTTACGCAATTGCAAGGTATTGTGGCCAATGGTTCAACAACAGGTGTTTGGAATACGCTTGGCTCAGGAATTTTTATGCCTAACGATAGCGCGCTAAATGCCTTATATCAATTCAGTATTGCTGATACAGCGGCGGGTTCTATTACGCTAGTCCTCACTTCCACAAACAATGGTTCTTGTCCTGCGGCAACAGATACAATGACCATTACGTTTGGGCCAAGTGCTTTTGCTTGGGCTGGCAACGATCAAACTATTTGTTCTTCTGATAGTGTTGTACAACTTGCTGGACTTGCCACAGGTGGCGCAACACAAGGTACATGGACAACAAGTGGAAGTGGAGTATTTGCCGATGATTCTTTACAAGCAACTACATATACCCTGAGCAATGCCGATTTCTCTGCCGGATTTGTAACCATTTATTTTGCAACTACGGATCACGGCTCTTGTCAACAAGGAGTAGATTCCATGCTTATCAGCATTACACCAGCGTCGCTAACGAGTGCGGGTGGCGACATCACAATTTGTGGCGACAATCTTTCTGTATTGCTCAATGGGAATATTAGTGGTGCATCAACAACCGGAATTTGGTCAACAACGGGATCTGGAAATTTTGTTCCGAATGCAACAACACTCAACGCAACATACATCCCAACCAGTTCAGATTCGCTTTCCGGAACGGTAACGCTTGTCCTCACAGCCACGAATACGGGTGTGTGTGCAGCTGCAAGTGATTCGATGATTATTAACATTACGTCTCCAGCACTTGTCGATGCTGGGCCAGACCAATCCGTTTGTGCCCTTACGGGTTCTGTTCAATTGAGTGGTTTGGTTTCTGGTGGAACGACTACGGGTGTATGGACATCAACTGGAACAGGAACATTCACACCATCAACAAGCGATTTGAATGCGAGTTATTTGCCTTCATCTGCCGATGAAATTTCAGGTTTTGTTGTGCTGACCTTAACATCAACCGGAAATGGAGTTTGTGCGGCACGTTCTGATACGATGCATATTGTACTTCAACAAGCCGCGAGTGTAAATGCAGGAAATGATCGTGTTGTTTGCGGAAACGATAGTACATTACAACTTGGTGGTGTTATTTCTGGATTAACAACAACGGGCGTTTGGGCTTCTACTGGTTCTGGAAATTTTGCGCCAGATGCTACTACACTTAATGCAACATATACGTTGAGCAATTCGGATATTGCATCAGGTACATTCCAGCTGATTTTGACCTCAACCAACAATGCGCAATGTCCATCGCAAGCAGATACGATTAACGTAACGGTTGAACCACAACCAACCGCAGCATTTACGTTTGCGCCTTCGGGTGTTCCGCTTGAATTGTTGTTTACCGATCAATCGTTGGGTGCGGTTTCATGGTTGTGGGATTTCAATGCGCTTGGTTCAGCAACACAACAAAATCCTGCTTATATTTTCCCACAAGCAGGAACATATACCGTTACATTGGTTGTAACGAGTGCGGGAGGTTGTACCGATACCACACAAGCCATTATTCCAGTTCTGGAAGAAAAAATTAAACCGGCTGCTGTTCCAACTGGATTTACACCAAACAACGATGGATTAAACGATGTGCTTTTTGTACTCGGCGGGCCGTTTAGTGATTTGAAATTCCAAGTATTTAACGCATGGGGCAATGAAGTCTTTTCGACCACAGATGCCGCACTTGGTTGGGATGGAACTTATGGTGGAAAGCCACAACCTGCTGGCGTTTACACCTACATTATTTCAGGAACATTGATTGATGGAAGAGCCTTTTCGTTCTCCGGAAACACCACGTTATTGCGATAATGCTCAACCCTAAAAAAAACAGATCGTCATGAAATCATATTATTTTTCGCTCGCTAGTTTTTTTGTGTTCGTATTATCTTGCGGACAAGGTGCTTTGCAGGCACAAGATTTTCACTTGTCGCAGTACGATATGGCGCCTTTGTATTACAATCCGGCACATACCGGAATGTATTTTGGACGCAATGATCCGTTTCGATTGACAAGCAATTACCGTTCGCAATGGCAGAAATTGCAAGGCAAGCCCTATTCATCGGTAGCAGTATCTTACGACATGCCATTTGATCGTTTTGGTGCGGGCATCATGGTTATGGATCATATTGCGGGTGATGCAAATTTTGGTACCATGCAAATTGCTGCTTCGGGAGCCTATTCGATAACGCCTGAAACAAGTCGCGAACATTTTTTGACCGTTGGTCTTCAATTGGGCATTCTTCAAAAGCGATACAATACGGGCGATTTACTTTTTGCAAGCCAATATGGTAACGATGGGCTTGATCCAAACTTAGCGAGTGGCGAAACCTTTCAACGCGACCGCATCACCCGTTTCGATGCGGGCATGGGTGTGCTCTACAAATACGCCGATCCCGATCGCCGTTTCGATCCTTCGGTTGGTTTCGCTGTATATCATGTCAACATGCCGAAAGAATCGTTTACTGGGGGCAACTCTCGTTTACCCATGCGTTGGACGGCAACAGCAGCTTGTCAAATTTATTTTACCGATGAATTTTCTATCCGTCCAAATGCGCTGTTTATGTATCAACGCAAAGCGATGGAAATCAATGCGGGTATTTTGGCTTTTTATGCCGTAAAAGATTCGCCTTACGAATTGGTTGCAGGCGCATCGTGGCGTAGAAAAGATGCCATTGTAACACACCTCGGATTGAAACAAGGGAGCAGTGTTTTTCGCTTGAGTTTTGATTTGGTTACAAACGATTTGAAACGATATGGCGGTGTGCGTGGCGGTTTTGAATTAGGAATTATTTACAGCGGGTTAACCAAATCTGGGCCGCGGGTTCGTAGTGCTGCACTTTAAGGCACATCGAGTGTCTGATTTTCTTGAAAAAATTACAAGAAAATTAACTTCGGCAACCGAACACAGGTAAAAGCAAACGGCTACCTTTACCTGTCGAAGAATAATTGCCTTGGGAAAATTTCGCCTTGACATTGAGTATGATTACGATTTTCTGCTTGTCGGAATTTCTTGTCATGAAAAAGCGTACCGACTCTGTTGGGCACTTTGTAAATCGCTTGCCATTGAAATGGAACGTGGCGAGAATCTTGCCATTGCTTTAAGGAAAAGCGAAACCCCAAGCCTTTTTGGTCTTTATCAGTACGAAAATTCCGAAATGGATACGGCTTGCTTTCTCGTCGCTAACCGTGGCGAAACGCCCGGCGAAGAAATCGAAATGGCCTGGCTTGTTCCCGAACAAAAACAAGCTGACTATTTTTTTGTTGCCAAAGGTCCTTTTAGTAAAACCGAGGAAAGCAGAATGATGCAAGCCATTCGCAATATTCCATTTGTGCTCATGACCTTTCAGCTTGATCCAAACGGATTAAAATCAAAACAGAACTTACTTTTTTAACTATACCTTATGAATCAAGAATCAAATTCACAACGCGTTCATTTCAACCGAACAAAAGTTGTTGCAACACTCGGACCTGCTTCTTCATCGCCAGAGATGCTTGAAGAAATGATTAAGGCTGGCGCCGATGTCTTTCGTATTAATTTTTCGCATGGCGATTATACCGCTGTTGAGGAGCAGATTAAACACATCCGTATGCTCAATCGCAAAATGGGTACACACGTAGCCATTCTCGGCGATTTACAAGGCCCGAAATTGCGTATCGGCGTAGTCGAAAACAACGGTGTTGAACTGAAAGAAGGTGCTGAAGTGATTTTTACAACCAAAGAAATGATTGGTACTGCCGAACGTTTATACATTACCTATCCACAATTTCCGAAGGATGTGCGCGAAGGCGAAAACATTTTGATCGACGATGGAAAAATTGTTTTGCGAACGGTAAGTTCAAACGATCTTGATGAAGTAAAAGCGGTTGTTGTTTTTGGTGGAATTTTATCTTCTAAAAAAGGAGTAAATCTTCCCAACACAAAAGTTTCTTTGCCTTGCTTGACTGAAAAAGATTTGCGCGATCTTGATTTTGCACTCAAAAATCATTTCGATTGGATTGGTCTTTCGTTTGTTCGCAATAGTGCCGACATCATCGAATTAAAAAACATCATCCGCAATTTTACCCCAACGAGCAAGGCGCGTATTGTTGCCAAAATTGAAAAGCCTGAAGCCATTCTAGACATCGACAACATCATCAGCGAAACCGATGCCGTTATGGTCGCTCGCGGCGATCTCGGTGTAGAAGTTCCGATGCAACGCGTTCCGGTTATTCAGAAAATGCTCGTGCGCAAATGCCTTGAAGCATCAAAGCCTGTAATCATTGCCACACAAATGATGGAAAGCATGATTACCAACATCAGTCCAACACGCGCCGAAGTAAACGATGTGGCCAATTCGGTTATGGATGGTGCTGATGCTGTGATGCTCAGTGGCGAAACATCTGTGGGCAAACACCCCGCTAAAGTAATTGAAGCCATGTCGAAGATTATTGCGCAAGTCGAAGAAGAACACACGCTTTATTATGGCGATCGTGTGGCAAATTTTGACGACGGCGACCGTTATATTTCTGACAATATTTGCTACACGGCAACACAACTCGCCAAACAAACAAAGGCCAGCGCCATCATCACCATGACGCATTCGGGCTATACCGCATTCCGTGTTTCTAGTTACCGGCCTCATGCCAGTGTGTTTGTGTTTACCGATAATTACGAAATTTTGACACAACTCAATCTTGTTTGGGGCGTGCGCGGATTTTATTACGACAAAAACATCAGCACCGATCACACCATTGCGGATATTAAATTTATGCTCAAACGTAATGGATATGTAATTGAGAATGATTGTATCATCAACATTGCCAGTATTCCGCTCGGGGAAAAAGGGAAGACAAACATGATTAAACTTAGTGTCATTGACTAAACCAAAGAAGATGGCTGTTAACGTCAAACTACTCAGCAAAATTTGCGAAACGCCTGGCGCGCCGGGTTACGAGCAACGCGTGCGCGAACTTGTGCTACGCGAACTCAAAGGCATTGCCGATGAAGTACGCGTCGATAATATGGGAAATGTTATTGCCACACGGAAAGGCAAAAAAAACAAAAAAGCCATGATTGCTGCGCACATGGACGAGATTGGATTTATTGTTACGCATATTGACGATAACGGTTTTCTGAATTTTATTCCGCTCGGCGGCTTTGATCCGAAAACATTGACAGCTCAACGCGTTCTCGTGCATGGACGCAAAGATGTGATTGGTGTGATGGGAAGCAAACCCATTCACATGATGAGCGCTGAAGAACGCACTAAAGTTGTCCCAATCAGTGATTATTTCATCGATCTCGGATTACCTAAAAAAGAAGTTGAAAAACTTGTGCGTGTTGGCGATACGGTTACCCGCGAACGATCACTCATTGAAATGGGAAACCGCGTCAATTGCAAATCGCTCGACAACCGCGTGTCTGTTTATATTCTTTTGGAAACCATGCGTGCATTAAAAAATCCGCCGTACGATGTTGTTGCTGTTTTTACGGTTCAGGAAGAAGTTGGGATTCGTGGTGCGCAGGCTTCGGCGTTGGAGATACAACCCGATTTTGGTTTTGGCTTAGACACAACCATTGCATTTGATGTGCCCGGAGCAAAACCACATGAGCAAGTAACTCAACTTGGCAAAGGAACGGCAATCAAAGTCATGGACGCATCAACCATCTGCGATTACCGCATGGTTGAATTTATGCGCCGCACGGCTGAAAAATATAAAATTCCGTATCAGATGGAACTGCTTCCGGCTGGCGGCACTGATACTGCCGGCTTGCAGCGTTACACCCCTGGTGGTTCAATCGCGGGTGCCGTTTCGATTCCAACCCGCCACATTCACCAAGTTATTGAGATGTGCGACAAAGATGATATTTCAAACAGCATTAAATTACTGACGCATTGTTTGCAGGATTTAGACAAACACGATTGGAGTTTTCATTAATCGCCTCGCTAGATTTTATTGCTGAATGAGTAAACGCCTTTCGCACTTACCACGCCTCGATGCTTTGCGTGCTTATGCCGCACTGATGGTTGTGGTTGCTCATTTCATGGAAGATTTGCACGCGCCATCATTTTCGTATGGGGGGAATGGCGTACAGATTTTTTTCGTGATCTCGGGTTTTCTCATCACCCTTATTTTACTTTCTCAAAAACACGAATCGGATGCGCCACGCGGAAAACTGCTTCGCAATTTTATTGCCAAACGCGCACTCCGTCTTTTTCCTGTTTACTACATACTGATTGCTGCGCTATTTTTACTGAGCGTTTATGGCGGATTATGGATTTGTCGCGATGGTGGTGCGAAATTTTATTTTACCTACACGCAGAATTTTCTTTTTTTAACGGACGGGTTTCAAAGCTCGTTGCTCAATCACACGTGGTCGCTCGCCGTTGAAGAACAATTTTATTTATTCTGGCCCTTGCTGTTAATTTTCATCCCACGTCGTTTTGAATTGCCGTTAATTGTCGGTGTTCTTTTAACGGGAATAGCTTCGCGTTTTTTGTTTGAATTATTTTATTCCGGCGCAGGAACAATTAAAGGCGTTACGTTGATTCATTTTGAAACATTGGGGGCGGGCGCATTGCTGGCTTGGCTGATGTATTCCAAAAAAGAAAATGTGCTTGCCATTTTCCGCAAGCATGTGCCTTGGGTTTTTCCTATTTTTCTTTTACTCACCTTGTCTATTACAATTTGGGGAAATGGCGCAAGCATGTATTTAGCTTTTCCGCTCACGCTCATGGCCATCTCATTGGTGTTTTTATGTGTAGATGAATCTACGTCCTACCTCGATCCATTGCTTCGCCCAAAAGCATTGCAATATCTCGGAAAAATCAGTTATGGCATTTACCTCTATCACAAACCCGTTCCATTTTTTTTCACACTAGTCTGCAACAAACTGCACCTCCCGTTGATTGAAAATAAACCCGTGTTGTTTTGTATTTACACCACCATCGCTATCGGCGCGGCAATGCTATCGTGGCACTTGATTGAAAAACCAATTGCGCGATTAAAAGATAAATTGGATTTATAATTTTTATTGGTCGAGTTTTGCGCGTTCCTTTTTTGGCAAACCAGCAACAATACAATCGTACGATTGCTTGATCCATTCCTGCAATTTTTTGTCAGAAACAGAACCATCTACAACAACCGAATTCCAGTGTTTTTTATTCATGTGATACCCCGCGATCACACAATCAAACTGTTCACGCATCTCGATGATGGTATCGGGATCGGCCTTCACATTAAACTGCAACGGTTTTTTGGTGATGGAGGTAAGCAGGAAAATTTTTCCTGCAACACGAAAGACCAAAACATCTTCATCAAACGGAAAGTCTTCGGTTACGGCATGAATGCTCAAACAATAAGCGCGTAGCGATTCAATGTTCATGAGAAACGAGTTACGAAAGGATGCGATACAAAACAGGCTTACTCGGCGAAGCATCGTTTTCAAACGAAGCTATTTGAAGATTCAAAAAATACGACCCATCGTAAATTTCGTTTGGCACAAAAATTAACTCCGTAATGGTACGATGCGTTTGTGTGTTTTCGGGGTACTCCCAAAAAGCGCGGTGCGACGCCAATGCACCACCATCAACTTCTTTATCGACCGAAGGCAAATCGAGCAATAAATGATTCACACCCAATGAAACAAGCCATCGTGTAGCTTCTGCATCAATATAAGGTGGATTGGTATTCGACCAATTCCGGTTCAATTTTTCGGATGAATTACCAACAGTGCGCAAAATAAGCGCTTCCGGCGTTTTTCCATCCAACACAATTTCGAGCATGCGTTTGGTGATGACAAAATCGCCATTATCCAATTGTTCTGGTAAAACAGAAACCAATTCGGCAACGAAAAAAAAGCGTTTTAGTTCTTGATTGATGCTGTATGCTTCTTTGCTAATGTGCCCCACACATTCCGTATGCGTTCCATGTGCGTGAGGATTGAAAAATATATTTCTAAAATTAACCGAACCGCCCTCGGCCACCTCGCCTACCCAATCGCCCATGCGCACGGGTTCTATTTTTATTGGATCGACATACCACGCACGCGCACTCGTTGCCGACATGGGAATGCTGATGTCAATCGGTTTGCTCAAATCGACTTTAAACGATTTTCCTACATGCGAGATTTGTGCTAGCATCAGTTTGCAAGTGTGTATGTGATGAGCAATCCTTCTTCATCGCGCCAACGAAACCAACCCGATTTGATTTTAGTCGTTCCATCTGCGCAGGTTTCTTGTGTTTCGATTTCGACCCAAACTCCAAGACAAGCTGTTGGATGAAAGCAGTCTTTGAAATTCTGATCCCAAGGCAAAATCAAATTACTCCCTTGCGATTTTCGGATGGGGTTTTGATTGCGATCTAAACGTGTAACGGTTGCCGCAGCTTTAATTTCTTCGAGCCATGGACGAAACCATGTACCTTCCGAAACATGCACCCAATAACATTCACGGGTGCGGTTATTCACCATCACATACCACCAATTTGTTTTACGTTCCATCACGCGCAAGGCTAAAACCAATTTTTCGGGCTGCAAAAACTCGGGCGCTAACCAATTTTCTTTATTCTCCGAAGTCAGTGTAGCGGTTTTATTTTTCTTCTCGCCAGCAAGCGAAAACGTAATGTGTTTCACAACCGTTTTTTCGTCAGACGAAGAACACAGCGCAAGATCGGTTTGCTTTAAAAAGTCTAGATGCAAAATTCCAATGCCGCAATTTTTCTCAAAATCATCGGCGCGCAGGTGAATCGCCGCACAAAGGAATACAAAAAGGAAAATACGTTTCATGGTTTTGTTTTGTTATACACCAAACTGACGCAAGTGATGTTCGGTATGTTTGTACATGAGCAAATCCCATTCTTGTTTGGTCATTTTCCCATAAAACATGTGTACGTTATCCGTAACAAGTGCAGGACCGCCTTCGCCAAATTTTGTAACCTGTTGAATCAAGCGTTGTTTTTCTTTTTCAAAATCATTCGCATCAACAGCGATTAATTTGGGCGAGGTAGGTGAATTTTTTCCGAATGGTTCTGGTGCGGTCAATTTCTTTTTTGCCATTTTCCCGAAAAGTTTTCCGAGGAATATTTGCTTTCCTGAAATTGTTCCAAAAGCAGTATCAAAAGCCATAGCGCAATGTGCGAGCATTTGCGGCCCATTCATTTTGCCCCATGCCGCTTTATGTTCAGGCGTGAGTTGATTGATTCGTGCGATTAGTTCTCCACGTTTTTGTGCATCGAAAAGCGATTCCATGATTTTGTTTTTTTATCTGTTGGTTGTTTTGAGCGTTGTTACAAACAAAAAACCGAAAACTAAGAGCCTGTTTAAAATTTGTTTTTGAGAATTGTTATGATGCATTTTTGTGCCAGACGAGGCACGTTTTGAAGGCCATAGCGGCGCGCCTACGGTCAAAAAACGTAACGAAGTATGGTGCAAAAAGGCGCATAACAAACTCAAAGGATGAAATTTAAACAGGCTCTAAAGTTTCCGATTTTCTTTTACCCATGTCGTGATGTAATCTACGATGGTTGTGGTATCTGTTCCTGGTGCGAATAATTTTCCCACACCCAACTCTGCTAATTTTTTCATGTCTGCATCGGGGATGATTCCACCGCCAGTAAGCAAAACATCCGTCAGTCCTTTTTCTTGCAAGAGTGCGTGAATTTTAGGAAAAACGGTCATGTGTGCTCCGGAGAGAATGCTCACACCAATGGCATCAACATCTTCTTGCAAAGCAGCACTCACCACCATTTCGGGCGTTTGGCGAAGGCCAGTATAAATTACTTCCATGCCAGCATCGCGCAAGAATGAGGCAATGACTTTAGCGCCGCGATCGTGGCCATCGAGACCAACTTTGGCAATCAGGATTCGGATTGGACGATTCATTGTAGGCGAAGATACGAATTATGTAAATGTTCGTTTATTTAAGAATTTCCTATTTTTAGGCTTAAATTTGCACCTATGCACATCAAAGAATTGCGGTTAGAAGGCTTTAAAATGTTTGAAGACCGTACCTTTTATTTTCCTGAAAAATTTACTGTAATTGTCGGCAACAATGCATCTGGTAAAACATCTGTACTTGATGGGTTGGCGGTTGCGGCTGGTAGTTTTCTTTTAGATTTTTATTCGGGTGCTAGTCGTGGGATTTATGTTTCAGAGGTTAGGTCTGTTCTTGAAAATGGGAAAAGAATAACTGCACCGTGGGCTGTTGTTAGTGCAAGCGGCGATTTTTCTAAAATTTCTGACGAGAAAGAAATTTCGTGGAAACGTGTTTTAGAACCCAAAGCGGATAAATCAAAATCAAAAACTAGACGTGCTGAGGCTAAATCCATTAGTTTGCTAGGCAATAATTTGTTTGCTGATGCTCAACTTGGTGGAAATCCTATTTTCCCGATCATTGCATATCATGGAACTGGCCGTTTGTTTGCAGAGCATAAAGAAAAAAAGGGTTCTGTATCATATACAACTGCAGGAGATGGTATTTTTCATGGCTATGAAGACTGCCTTTCTCCAAAGTCGTCAGGCAAAGCATTTTTATCGTGGTTCAAAACATTGGAAGATGAGTGTACAAAATTTCAACGCCCTGCCGATTGTTTAGCCCTTGAATTGTGTAAGAAAAAAATACTTGAGTTTGTTCCTGAATGGAAAGAAATTCATTTTAGTAATTTACATGATGATCTAATTGGTATCTACACTCGTCCAAATGGACAAAAAGCAGAACTTGCACTCAGCCAACTTAGCGATGGATATAAAAATTCTATTGGTTTAATTGGAGATATTATTCGCCGTGCAATTCACCTGAATGCACATTTAGGCATGAATGCCGTTGACCAAACACCAGGTATTGTTTTAATTGATGAAATTGATTTACACCTTCATCCTAAATGGCAAAAACGCATTGTAGGGCAACTCGAATCTTTATTCCCTGAAATACAATTTGTTGTAACTACACATTCGCCTTTTATCATTCAATCGTTAAAGAAAAAAAGTCAACTGCTTGTTCTTGATGAAGACATTCTGGTTGATGAAGAACCTTTTAGAAAGAGTATTGAAGAAATTGCAATCCACGAAATGGATGTTGAAATTAAACGAAGCAAGGAATTTGATGACATGCAGAAACTTGCTGCCGATTACTTTAAATTAGTTGCCTCAGGAGTTGAATCGCAAGAACGTGAAGAGCTTGGGAAAAAACTCGACGCGATGGAAGCCGAATTTAGT
The DNA here is from genome assembly GCA_013298545.1 of Bacteroidota bacterium. GTDB lineage: Bacteria > Bacteroidota > Bacteroidia > Palsa-965 > Palsa-965. The sequence goes on from JAAFIA010000072.1 coordinate 18,143, forward strand.
CACGATCCAGCGTACATTGCACTCCTGAAACTTAAACGCGAAGCTGGAGGACTATAAGGTATGAGGCCCGTTGAGAAATGGAGAACTGGAAGCGAAGGAAAAACTCATTTTGATCCTTGGACTGATGCCAATTCTGTTGATGGCAATTTGCGAGAAAATATTGGTTATTATTGTTCGTATTGCGAGACAAATAAAGAATCGCTTCGCGTTGAACATATTTTACCAAAAGGGAGTAATAAAAGGTCAGCTAATTATCTTTCGCGAGCATTTGATTGGACTAATTTTCTGCTTGCTTGCGAACATTGCAATAGTAACAAAAAAGAGAAATATCCATCGAAGTTTTTGCCACATAAAAACAATACCTTTTTGTGTTTTACTTACGGAGATCGTGGGCATGTAAGCATCAATATATCACTTACCGCAAAGACCGAAATTGACGCAGCGAAAAAATTGTGTCAAATGATTGGGCTTGATCGATTGCCCGGAAACAAAAAATATAGTCCGAAAGATGATCGTTGGAAATTTAGACTGGAGACTTGGAATATCGCAAATGACACATTAACTGAGTACACAAAACAAAGAGTAACGATAAGTACGATTATAAATCTTGCTAAGGCATCTGGAAATTGGTCGGTTTGGATGAGTGTATTCGAGAATCATCCCGAGGTTCGGATGGCATTAATTGACCCTGCTAATTTTTCAGGAACGGCATCTTGTTTTGATGCTAGTGGAAATCCACTTCGTCGAAACGTTACAGAAATTTAAAACCTACAAAGTCCCCACTTTAATTTTTTGCCCAGGCACAAGTTTAAACGATTTGCCAAAACCATTCAAGCGTTTCAATTCCTCAACCGATTTTCCGGTGGTTTGTGAAATGCCCCAGAGCGTATCGCCTTTGCGGATGGTGTAGTATTTATACTTCGTAGCGGAGTTTGATGCCGTTTGCGAAGCGTTTGTATTATCTGCTTTCGGATTATTTGTAGCGCCACCTTGCGCGGGCTGCGTATTGTTGGCGAGGGAAGGTTGTGCGGCGGGTGCGGGAGCTTTTTGCGGCGTGTAAATCGTCAGCTTTTGCCCAGGTTTTAAATAATTGCTTTTCAAATTATTCCACGAGCGAATATCGGCCACTGTGCATTTGTATTTTTTTGCAATGGAATTGATGTGTTCCCCACTTCGCACGGTATGTACTTTCATGACTTGCTGCACCGCAAGCGCAGTCATGGCTGTGTCAATTTTTAAATAGGAGTAAATGGCTTGTTCATTGCTGACAAACGCACCCACTTTATTGGCGGGCAAAACCACTTGGTAATGTTCGGTCATCGAAACCGGAATCACACCCAATTTGTACATCGGATTCAGAAACTGCATTTCGTCAAGCGGAACACCAAGCACCGCCTCGAATTGCGAGAAACTAACTTGCTGCGATACGGTAACCGTGTCCACATCAAAAAATGTTTTGCGCGGCGCAATGGCATATAAATTATGTTCGAGGTGATAGTTCATCACATAATTTGCAGCAATAAATGCCGGAACATACCCTTGTGTTTCCACAGGTAAGTACGGACGGATTTCCCAATACGTTTTTTTGCCACCACCCGCACGACGAATGGCTTTGTTGATTGTTCCTGGACCTGCATTGTAGGCAGCAAGCACCAATTGCCAATCGCCAAACATGCCGTAAAGAAATTTCAAGTACTCGCAAGCCGCTTGTGTGGATTTGTATGGATCGCAACGCTCGTCCACGTATGAATTGACGTTGAGGTTAAACATTTTGCCCGTGGTGTACATAAACTGCCACAAGCCACGCGCACCCGAACGCGATGTCGCCGTTGGATTCAATGCCGACTCAATAACCGCCAAATGTTTTAATTCGAGCGGCAACCCATGTTTATCCAATTGCTCTTCAAACATCGGGTAATACAATTGCGATAAGCCAAGCATGCGTTCAACGAGAACACGCTTGCGCAGCACATACAAATCGATATAACCTTGCACTTGTTGGTTATAAACCAAATCGCAAGGCGATTGGGAATTGAGTTTTGCTAAACGCGATTCATACACAAGCGCATCGTAACGCGGCACCGAATCGGCAGCAAATTTGTATTTATTGTTGCGTTGCGTTTGTTGTTTCGGAATACGACTGATGAATTTGTTGCGCGCCAAACTATCGAGCATAGCCGCAACCGGATCGTCGCGAAAAATCGTATCGCGCTGTGCGAAACTAGCTGCTGCCAACAACAACAAACAAAAAGAGATACAGAGCCGGATTCGGTTCATGAGCAGGTGTCGTTCAACGGATAAAACGTGAGACTTCGTACTAACGTATGCGAAGTCTTACAAATATCGCAATGTTAGGCAATTAAATCAAGGTTATTCGACAAGTGTACAGGAGTTTTCCCCCGATGGGTGTTGATGGCGGACGAATGTGGGTATTTATTCAAAACCTTAGCCTCGAATATGCTCGATATAAGCAATGCCAAGGTGATTTTCTATTATCTTAACCGCAAACGTGTTACTAAATGTATGCATAAACGCATGGTGTGCGGTGAGTACTAGATCCTGTAATGTATTATCTTTTTCAAGTTCATCGATAGTAACACCAACACGTTTACATTGTGCTAAAGCGATGTGGCGACTATGTGATTTTTGCGCTTTGTGGTCAGCAAATGTTTTTAAAATTTTATCTGCAACATGCTCTTCATTTTTACACATGTTCGTTTTTAACCAATCCGAGACTAGGCTTTCGGACCATTGTATTGCTTGCTCACAACTACCTAAAAAAGTTGGATGGTATTTAGAAATAATTGTCCCCCAAACAGCCGCCAATGCTGGAGATTTTGAAACTTCATTTTTTGCACGATCGAATTCTGCTAATACGCCTTGACAAGGAATACCATTAATTTGTGGGTCGATTGGTCCTAAGCTAGAATGTTTACCCATAACAACTGCTTTGGTGGATAATGCAATCATTGTTCCGGCAGACATTGATATTTGCGGAATAATTGCGCGGATATTATTTCCAAACATGGACCGCAAATAATTTACCAATGCCTCAGTTGCTGCAATATTCCCACCTGGTGTATGTAGGATAATATCAAGTCCTTTTTTACGATCTAGCTTATGAATATTGAGCATAAATCCTGATACATCTTTATCATTGACAGCCGTATCAGGAGCTTTTGCGTGCTGAAGAAAACCGGAGTAATACGCGATTACATTTCTTTCAGTATGCTCATAGATTTTACGAAGATATTTTCGGCGTACAGTATCCAGTGATGTTTCGAATGTACTTGGGTCATCCGGATTGAGAGCCGACGCGATTTCTTCTAAAACTTCAGACCAATTTGGCATTTATTACGCTTGTTTTAAGTGATGTTGTTGCAATAGTTGACAACGTATCATCGAACAGCGTAAAAATAGTAAAATTATCTCCCTCATTATTCCATTCGTGTACTACTTTTTTTTCAGTAGTTACAATTTTCCCATAATCATTCATGCGACTCTTTTGGGTTTTAGTCGCTTTAGAAATGGTCTTAGAAACCGATTTATGAGAAGACTTTTTCATTTCTGTAAATGTAATACAGTGACGCAAAAAAAAGAAAAAGATTTATCTTTTTTTAATACAATACTATGATTTTCAATGCTTTATTTTACGCGCCCAATTCCTGCACCTCTTTGGCCAAAGCAAACAATTCGGCCTCGCCAAAACGCTTGCCCATCAATTGCACACCGAAAGGTAAATTTTGGCTGTTTGTTCCTGCCGGAACAGAAATGGCGGGCATTCCTGTAAGGTTGGCCTGAACCGTAAAAATATCTTCCAAATACATTTTGATCGGGTCGGCAGAATTGGCACCAAATTCAAACGCTACGCCCGGAGTCGTTGGCAATAAAATAGCATCGTATTGGTCTAAAATAACCTGTGTTTTATCGCGCAATAAACGACGCACTTTTTGTCCTTTGGAATAATATGCATCGTAATAACCTGCGCTCAACACAAATGTGCCAAGCATGATGCGGCGTTGTACTTCAATACCAAATCCTTCGCTGCGCGATTTCTTATAGGTCGATTCTAAATCCGTTGCATTGCCACTTCGGTAGCCGTAACGAATACCATCGAAACGCGCTAAGTTGGAAGAAGCTTCTGCAGTTGTCAACACATAATAAGCAGGAACTAAATAATCGAGATACGGAAAACGAACGGGTTCAACGGTATGGCCCGCAGCCCGTAATTGCTCGATGATGCGTAAGAGTCGGTTTTTAATTTCTGGATCGAGTCCTTCTTTTTCTAAACAATCTTCTAGGTACGCAATGCGTTTAGGCGCGCGTTGTGCGAGGGCTTGTGTGTAGGCAGGAACAGGTTCGGAAGAAAGCGTACTATCGTATTCATCTTTTCCTGCAATCACTTCCATAATCAAGGCATTGTCGGCAACGGTATGCGAAAACGGACCCACTTGATCAAACGAAGAAGCATAAGCAATAATTCCCCAACGCGAAACACGGCCATACGTTGGCTTAAATCCAACAACACCACAAAACGATGCGGGTTGACGAATTGAACCGCCGGTATCTGTTCCCAATGCGGCTAAGCAAAGTCCAGCAGCAACCGCAACCGCAGAGCCACCCGAAGAACCGCCAGGGACGCGCTTGGTATCGTGTGGATTGAGTACCGGACCAAAAGCAGAATTTTCGTTTGAGCTACCCATCGCAAATTCGTCGCAATTGGTGCGCCCAATAATGATGGCATCGGCAGCCAACAAACGTTCTGTAACCGTTGAACTGTATGGAGAAACAAAACCGCCAAGAATTTTTGACGAGGCCGAAACTTTATGGTCTTTATAGCAAATATTGTCCTTCAGCGCAATGACCATTCCGGCCAGAGAACCAGCGGTTCCTGCTTTGATTTTCGCGTCGATTGCTAAGGCTTGTTTTCGGGCCGAATCGGTAAATACTTCCAGAAATGCATTCAGGTGTTTGTTGGCCTCAATACGTTCTAGATAATGTTCAACCAAAGCAGCACAGGTAACAGCACCCGATTGCAAATCGGTACGAATATCAGCAAGCGCGGTATAAGATTTCATTACGAAAAGTCAGGACATAAAACGCCCTCGAAACCAACAGGAATCAAGGGCGAATGATACTTAGTTACGTTGTTCAGGCGTGTTGTTGCTATCAACACCTTTGGAAGCATCTTTAAATTCTTTGATGCCTTTACCAAGACCGCGCATAAATTCAGGAATCTTACGACCACCGAAAAGAAGCAATACAACGACGAGAATGATAGTCAACTCGCCTGCGCCAAGTCCGAAAATGAGAACACTGAGAGATGTCATGATCTAAATGATTTTGAAGCGCAAAGGTAAGGGAAATCGGTGAAAACTCGCCTTTTTTGAGAAAAAGAAGCTGTTTTGCTGCTTCCAAATGTTAGAATCAACTTGCGGGCGGGGGCTGTGGCGGTTGCCATTGGCTGTTATCGTTGGCGGGGGGAACATTGGGCAGATTTTGTCCGATGTTCGGATTTTGCGGTGGCTGCCAGTTCTGATTGCCTTGTTGATTGGGATTGTTTGCGGGCGGGGGATGTTGAGAATATTGTCCGGTATATGGATTTTGTGGCGGCTGCCAGTTCTGATTGCCTTGTTGATTGGGATTGTAGTTTCCTTGGTATCCGCCTCCGTAATTTTGTTGGTATTGCTGTTGAACGTATGGGTTTTGCATATACTGTTGATACAATCTTTCATTAGAAAAATTATTCCACAAACCGTCATTCATCAACTGGCTCTTGTAGTTCTCTATTTTAACCCAATAAAGAATACCAACAACAAGATAAGCCAACATGGCAAGTGGACCTAACCCCGGAATAATACAAACTGGAAAAAGAACACAGGCTGCGATTCCGAGTGCA
>JAAFIA010000073.1 GCA_013298545.1 Bacteroidota bacterium
ACAATAAAAAATACTTCAAAGACAAACCCCTGCTGGGCAAACTAACCGAAAAAGCTGTGCCCGACATCAATGTAAGAACTGCCAACTACCCACGTTTTGAGTCATACAGCTCCCGCTACCAAATCAAAGGACTTTATCCCAATGTCGATTATGAAGGCGGCTTTTCGCAAGTAGGGCCAAAATTTGTAGGTTCTGGTTCGAAGGAAGAACCAGCGCTGATGGTATTTAAACGCAATGGAAAAGATTTTTTGCGCACCGAATCCTTGAGCTTTGTGTTCACCGACCAAAAAGTAACCAGTCAAAATACACACGTTAAATTTTCGCTCGATCAAGATTCGATTGTGCATACCACCATCGACTTTAAATTCTTTATCGATAGCAACCGCGTCGAACTCTATCGTCCAAACGAAGGAGCATCCCAAGCTCCGTATTACAATTCATTCCACCAAGTCGATATGTATGTGGAGAAAATTGTCTGGAAAACCAACGAGTCGCAAATTCAGATGTTGACAACACCAGCCATTTCTTTGGGGGAAGCCGATTTTCCGTCTTCGAGTTATTACCGCCAGTATTTGTATGATAAATTGCAGTTGATGGATGCGGTGCACCCACTCATTAAAATCAGAAATTACTCGCGCGATAACGGAAACATCAAAGTCTTTACCGTTACCGATCTTTCGCATTATTGGAAACTTGGCCCCGACGAATTACGTCCACGCATGGTTGATTTGGCCAACCAAGGTTTTATTCTTTTTGATGCCGAGAAAGACCTAATCACCTACAAAGACAAAATCGATACCTACATTGCCGCCCGTGCCGGAAAAAAAGATTACGACAACATTGATTTTCAATCCAAAGTAAAACCTGGAACACCGAATGCAACACTGAATCTGCTGAATTACGATTTGACGTTGTATGGCGTAACGGAAATTGCCCTGAGCGATTCGCAAAACGTAACCGTATTTCCGGCCAAAGACATGTTGGTCTTGAAAAAGAACCGAAACTTCTCCTTTGAAGGATCTATTCTTGCCGGACGTTTCGACTATTATGGAAAACTCTTTTCGTTTGATTACGAAACATTCAAACTCTCGTTGAGCAACGTGGACTCGGTGCGTATTTGGGTGGATGGCCCCAAGATGGACGAAAAAAACAAACCGATTCCGGTTAAAGTACGCAGCGTGATTGAAAACCTAAACGGGGAATTGAAAATCGACGACCCGATGAACAAATCGGGTATAAAGAGTAAATACTTTGCGCAGTACCCAATTTTCACGAGTGCTAAACCCTCCTTTGTTTATTACGATGCCAAAAATGTACAGCGTGGCGTTTACAACCGCGATAAATTCTACTTCAAACTCGATCCGTTTACGATTGATAGTCTAGATAATTTCGGAAACGAAGGTTTGGTTTTTGCTGGTGTATTTCAATCGGCAGGCATTTTCCCCGAAATACGCGATTCGCTTCGGCTACAACCCGATTATTCTCTAGGTTTTGTGCGCAAAGCGCCCGCTGGTGGCTATCCACTGTATGGCGGAAAAGCCAAATTCATGAACGAAATGCGCTTAAGCAACAGAGGCTTGCGCGGCGATGGACAAATTGACTACATCACCTCCACCAGCATTTCGAAGGACTTTATTTTCTTCCCCGATTCGCTCAACGGTACCGCACAAACATTTGATATCAAAGCGCAAAAAATAAGTGGCAAAACAGAATACCCAAGCGTTACCAATGCCAATGTGTATATACACTGGATGCCGAAAAAAGATTACATGCAGATTACCAATAAAGATTCGGCCTTTAGCATGTTTGACAAAACAGCAACCATGAAAGGAATGCTTACGCTCAGTCCAAAAAGTTTGCTCGGAGCCGGAAATTTGGCCTTCTCCAATGCCGAGATGGATTCGAAAAAAATGCTCTTTAAAAATAAAATAACCGACGCCGATACCGCCGATTTCCGATTAAAAGCATTTGATTTGGGAGGACTTGCCTTCTCCACAAACAACGTCAACGCACACGTTGATTTCGAGAAACGGCAAGGCGATTTTAAAGCCAATGGAAAAGGATCGCTCGTACAATTTCCGGTCAATCAATACATGTGTTTGATGGAAAACTTCCGTTGGTACATGGATAAAAGCGAAATTGATTTGAATGGCGCCAAACAAAATGCCGGAAAAGACAAAATTGACCTTGATGGGCCTGAATTTATTTCCACGCACCCCAAGCAAGACTCCTTGCGTTTCCGCGCACCATTGGCCAAATACGATTTGCGCAATTACATCATTTACGCCAAGCAAGTAAAAGAAATCCTCGTTGCTGACGCACGTATTGTTCCCGATAGCGGAAACGTAACCATTGAGAAAAATGCCAAAATGCGTCGCCTCGAAAATGCGAAAATCGAAGCCAACTCCATTACCAATTACCACAAACTCTTCAATTGCCAAATCGATGTCTATTCGCGTCGTGAATACGAGGCAAACGGCGATTACGCATACGTCGATGAGCTGAAAAAAGAACAAATCATCCACTTCTCTAAAATTTCGCCCGATACAACCGGACAAACATACGCCGAAGGGATGATTGCCGACTCCTCGAAGTTTATGCTCAGTCCGGCTTACGATTACAACGGAAAAGTCATTCTTGCCGCAAACAACCAGTTCCTCGTGTTTGATGGTTCTACCATGCTTACCCACGACTGCGCTATTGGCAAACGCCGGATGCGTTTCAAAGGCGAAATCAACCCCGGACAAATTTACATTCCTGTTGTGGCCGAACCGACAGATGATAAAGACGGCCCCATTACAGCCGGAATCATCAGCACGGTTGACTCGACGCATATTTATGGTGCATTTCTCTCGCCGCGACGTGGACGAACCGATGTGAGTGTGGTAACGTCAGACGGGTTCCTCTATTTCGATAAAGCTTCGCGCGAGTACCGCATCTCGAACAAAGAAAAACTTGTTGAACGCTCCTTGCCCGGAAACTACATCAGCCTCAATACGAAAACATGCACCATTTTCGGCGAAGGCAAAATGAATCTTGGGGCCAATCTCGGACAGGTTCAAATGGTTTCTGTGGGCAATGCCACCCACAACACAATCGACCACAGTACGAGCTTCGATTTGGTCATGGGCATCGACTTTTTCTTCGATGATAAGATCATGGAATACCTGATCAAAGACATTGCAGCAAGCACCAGTTTATCTGCAACTGATGCTTCACGTCCAACATTCCAACGCGCTCTAACAGAATTACTTGGCAAAGAGTCGGCAGATAAGCTCATTACCCAACTCAACCTCTATGGCCAGTACAAGAAATTCCCAGACGAATTGAAATATACGTTCTTCTTTACGGATGTGAAAATGAACTGGAACCAAGCCACCAAATCGTACATCTCGGAAGGTAAATTGGGCTTAGGTAGTGTTTATAAGGAACAAATTAATAAATTTGTTGAGGGAAAGATCCAATTGCAGCGCAAAAAGAGTGGCGATGTGCTTCACATCTACATGGAAGTCGAGAGCGGCAAATGGTATTATTTCACCTACTCCAACGGCGCAATGTTGGCTGTTTCATCAAACGAACAGTTCAATACGGCGATTAAGGAGAAAAAAGATGACGACCGCAAGAAGGAAGCCACCGAAAAAGGTCAGCGCTCATACCGCTACCAGTTGGGCAGCCCGAATGACAAGTCCTTGTTTTTAAAACGCTTACAACGAGCCGAACCAACCGAAAGCGAGGACAGCGGCGAACCGAAATAAGAAAATATGACTACAGCTTCTTTGCTTGCCTTAGCCGTCGCTTACCTCTTAGGGGCGATTCCTACCGCAGTTTGGATCGGTAAGTTTTTTTACAATGTTGATGTCCGCGAATTTGGCTCGGGCAATGCAGGTGCCACCAATACATTTCGTGTGTTGGGCAAGCGCGCGGGCATTCCCGTACTCGCCTTCGATATTCTAAAAGGCGCGCTGGCTGTGATGCTTGTTTGGTTTGCCACCGAAGCACCACAACACTCCGAAGATTTTGTCAACATGCAAATTGCTCTAGGTGTGGCATCCGTCATTGGGCATATCTTCCCGATTTTTGCCGGATTTCGTGGTGGTAAAGGGGTGGCTACGTTGTTTGGTGTTGTGTTGGCCATTCATCCTGTTGCTTGCTTGCTCAGTGTTGGTGTTTTTCTGCTCGTATTCTTGGCCTTTCGCTACGTTTCGCTCGGATCTATTTCGGCAGGGTTTTCCTACCCCATCATTGTCATTACGCTTTTCAGAAATGATGTCGTCCCTTCGTTGATTGTTTTTTCGGTATTGGTGGCTGTTTTGTTGCTCATTACCCACCAAAAAAACATCGAGCGCTTACTCCGTCGGCAAGAATCTAAAATCGACTTGTTTAAGAAGAAAAGCGAATCCAACGATTTACAGGTTCAGTAATCAGCCGAAACTATAGCATATACATAACATGAAGCGAGTCAATAAAAAGTTGGCTTAAAACAGTTTTTTTTATTTTTGTTGTATCTAAAAATGAAGGCGAAATACATCAATCTCTTTACCGATTTCGGATTTAAAAAGATATTCGGAGAAGAAGCCAGTAAGCCGCAACTTATTGACTTTTTGAATGCCTTATTGCCCCATGAAAATCAAATCATCGACATTACGTTTAAAAATACGGAGCAATTGGGGGCAAACGAGCTTGATCGAAAAGCTATTTATGATATTTATTGTGAGAATGATAGAGGTGAAAAATTTATTGTAGAACTTCAAAAAGCAAAACAAAATTTTTTCAAAGAAAGAACCATTTATTATTCTACTTTCCCCATCAAAGAGCAAGCCGAACGTGGCGATTGGTCCTTTAATTTAAAGGCCGTTTATTGTATCGGTATTTTAGATTTCACGTTCGACGATTATGAAACTGAGCCTGAACGGAATGAAGTATTACATACGATCAAACTTAAAAATCAAAACGGAAAAGTATTTTACGATAAGCTAACCTATATTTATTTGGAAATGCCGAATTTCAAAAAGGCTGAAACGGAATTAACAACACGGTTAGACAAATGGTTATACTTCATTAAAAACCTAGAAGAATTAGAAAATATGCCCGCGATTTTTAATGAAGCCGTATTTGAGCAAGCCTTTGAAAAAGCCGAGCTTTCAAAATTTGGTCAAGCTGATTTAGAGAAATATGAAATGAACTTAAAAGTTTATAGAGACTATAAAAACACCATTGATACAGCCTTTGATGAAGGGAAAATGGAAGGGAGAATGAAAGGGATAATTGAAGGAAGAACGGAAGGCAAAATAGAAGGTAAAATAGAAGCGAGAATAGAAACTGTATTAAATGCAAAAAAAATGGGACTTGATACAGAAACGATAGCTATACTTACAGGCTTGTCGATCGAAGAAATTGAGAAAATTTAACTGGCACGCAATTTAAAATGGCTGAGAAATTGCTGCGTACTTGGCTACTTCCCTTTTTTGTATTCATCGTCATTTACACCTCGTCAAGTTTTCGTTGGCATGGGCCTGATAAATGGCGTGATCTAATTCAGAACGACGCACAGGGCTATTACGCCTATTTACCCGCTATTTTCATTCATCACGATCCAGCATTTACCTTCTTTGATTCTGTCGAACGTCGCGTTTTCATTCCCGAAAAATTTTACGATTACCGCTGGTACCAAGGCAATCAAATTTGGATCAATAAATATTACTGCGGTACTGCCCTATGCGAAAGCCCACTCGTACTACCAGCTTACCTGATTGATTGGTTGCGCAACGACAAAGACATTGGTTGGACCAAAATCGATTTCATTGCCGTACAGCTCTCGGGCATTTTATGGCTTTGTATTGGGTTGATTTTTTTACGAAAACTCCTGCAACGCTTTGGCGCATCGCCCCCCGAAAGTTCGGTGCTTGTTGTTTTGCTTGTCGTTGCAACCAATCTGTTTTATTATGTTGTAGGCGAACCGGGCCTTTCGCATCCTTTTGCTTTTGCCGTGTGTTGCCTCTTTCTGTATTACAGCGATAAATGGATGCGCAAAAATTCCAGCAAGGGATTACTCCTAAGTGCTTTTTTTTATGGTTTACTGCTCATCATTCGTCCCGTTGATGGCTTGCTTATTTTATGGCTTCCGTTTGCCGCCGGAAGTTTTGGAGCTGTATTTACACGCATCGGCGAAAACCTCAGAAAACCATTTACGCTCCTGATGGCCTGCCTTATTTTCTGCGCTCCCGTCTTACTCCAATTGATTTATTATAAAACAGCAACCGGACATTGGTGGGTGTATTCGTATGGTAATGAAACGTTCAATTTTACACATCCCGAATTTTTAAATTTTCTCTTCAGTTACAAAAAAGGCATGTTCCTCTACACGCCACTTCTTTTTCTTGCAATGGCAGGATTTATTCCACTCTGGAAACAAAGTGCTTTTCGGGCCACGTATTTGTTTATGCTAATCGCACTTATTATTTATGTCTTATGCTCGTGGTGGATGTGGTTTTACGGCGGAAGTTTTGGCTGCCGTGTCATCATCGACTTTTTGCCTTTGTTTGCCCTACTTCTACTCTTTTTGTGGAAAGGTGTTCAAACTATACGTTGGTTGAAAATAACGTTGCTCGTGGTGGTATTTCTTTTGTTCGCGCTAAACATCATCCAAACCATGCAATACCGCTACACCATCATTCATTGGTCGGAAATGACGCAAGAGAAATACTGGAATGTATTTTTGAAATTGCGGAAATAGCGGGGGATATTTTCCTTCATCGACAAAAGTGCGCCATTCTTCTCAGTAATTTCGTTCGTCAATCGACTTCGCACTACCTTTGGAAGGAATCACATTCATTATGAAAATACGCTTCACAACCATCTCTATACATGCACTCGCTTGGGCCTTGTTACTCATTGTCCCATTTTTCTCCACCTATCAAGTCATTACCACGTTTGCCCCATCATCGAAAGGAATCTTTGCCATTCCTATTGCTACGATGAGTTTATCGTTGATTGGTATTTTTTACTTCAACTATTTTGTCCTCATCCCTAAATTTCTATTGCCGAAAAAATACTTCCACTATACGTTGACATTCGTTTGCTCAATTGCCTTTGCAATTTTAGTACCTGGTCTTGTATTTTATGCGTTCGATTTAGGCCCAAGTCAATTAGATGAGGCCAATCCGATCCTCTCTAAAATAAAACCCATTGCACAAGCCAACGCATTTTTAATGCTCGTCATTGCTATCATTGCATCCATCTCGCTGACACTCAATAACCGGTTGAAACAAACGGAAAAAGAAAAATTATCGGCTCAATTGTCTTCGTTACAATCACAAATCAATCCGCACTTTTTGTTCAATACACTAAACAGTATTTACGCCACAGCACTCGATAGCTCACCACAAGCAGCCGATATGATTGATAAACTTTCGGAAATGATGCGCTACACCACCAAAAAATCGCAAGCCGATTTTGTTCCTTTAGAAGAAGAAATGAATTACATCAATAACTACATTGATTTGCAAAGTCAACGCATTAGCACAAAAGTCAAACTGAATTATCGCGTTGAAGGAGAATATTCAGCGCTAGAAATTGCTCCCATGCTTTTAATTCCATTTATCGAAAATGCGTTTAAGCATGGCATCAATTCGGAGCAAGAAAGTAAGATCGATATTCGTATAAGCAGCAACAGCAATACACTCGAATTGCATGTTGCCAACAATAAAGTATATGTGCAACGCGATACGTCTGAACACAGTGGATTGGGAATCGAGAACACCAAACGAAGATTAGCACTCATTTACCCATCAAAGCATATCTTAAATATAAACAATGCAACAGATACCTACACGGTAATGCTCCATATTTCACTTCAATGATCAAAGCAATAGCCATAGATGATGAGCCGCTAGCGCTCAAAGTAATTGAATCGTTGTGCGCAAAATCCGAATTGGTTGAACTGCAAAAAACATTTACAGAACCAAACGAAGCACTGCGCTATTTGCGGAAATATCCAGCAGATTTAATTTTTGTTGATATTCACATGCCCTCTATGACGGGATTAAGTTTAGTGCGTGCATTGGAACAAAAAACGATGGTTATTTTTACCACAGCATATAGCGAATATGCCATCACCAGCTACGAATTAAATGCCATTGATTATTTATTGAAACCAATCAACAATAAACGTTTTTCTGCGGCCATTCAAAAAGCACAAGAATACTACAACTACATACAAAAGAGAGATAATGGTGCAGAGCAATATATTTATGTACGAGCTGATTTTAGCTTAGTGAAGATTGCCATTACTGATATTTTATACATCGAAGGCCTTGCCGATTATTTGAAAATATACATTCAGAATCGTAAAACCATTGTGGTACGCATGACCATGAAAGAGATGCTCGAAAAATTACCATCCGATAGTTTTATTCGTGTACACCGGAGTTACATCTTACCTTTTAAAGAAATTATATCTGTTCGAGGCAACCAAATTGCACTTGCTGACCGCGAAATTCCAATCGGAAAAACATACTTAGATGGCTTTTACGAGCAGTACGGCTCCAAATAACACATAGGGTCGCTGTTGTTCTTCGACAAAAAAAGGCCCTTCTTCGCACATTTTTTTCGGTTACACAAAGAGCATTCATCTTTGCATCGTTATTTACTTCTAGTCCAAAAACGATGCTTGATTTATCAACTACCGACTTGATCAAAATGCCTAACACTAGGCATACAAACTATGAATGCAAACTACATAATACCGCAGCAATTGATTCAAAGTGGCAAACAAATATCCATCATGTTTTAAAAAAACGCTTTTTGTTTTTGCTACATGTTCTTTGTGTGCTCGCGCTTACACATTCAAGCATGCACGCACAACGAGTATTTACTTCGTTTGACGAACTCTGGGCTTATACCAATGAAAACAGCACAACCATAAAATCCGGTGCTATTAAACTAGACCAAGCGCAACGCGCTAAATTAGCTGCCATTGCATCAATTGCAGATCTCAATGGAAATGCAACACTACAAGTAACCAACAACACCAAACTTCCAGTAAGTATTTTTCCTGCCGAGGCTTTTGGTGGTACTCCAGGGACTTATCAAGAAATTCAAACGGGTGTACCCTATGTCAATAATCTCAATCAATATGCAGAAGTTAAGCTAGTGAATTTAACAGGTTGGCAAAATTTTAAACTTGCCAAAATCAACACCAACATTACCGCAGTTGAAAATACGATCAGTCAAAAAAACTTATATGAAAACATTGCTGCAACCTATTACAACATTGCATCTTTACAGCAGCAACTCCTATTAGCCAAGAAAAATGTAGCCATTGCCGATACGCTTGCTCAACTTGTTAAAAACAAATACGAAGAAGGATTTGCACGATTTCAGGAAACCAATACGGCACAGATTAATCTGCTAAATGCGCAAGAAACCGTTGTTCAACTGGAATACGTGATACAACAACAATACATCGCACTCAAAATTCTCTGCGACATTCCAGACACGGATAAAATTGAAATCCAACAGCAACTCAATCCCAATACGAATGGCGGACAAGTGAACGTTTTGCCCAATACAATCAATATGCGCAACAATCAATTGCGCGAAATGTATGCGCTCACATTTTATCAGCAGCAAAAACGATCGCTATTCCCTACCCTTTCTGCCTTTGCATCAAATTCAAATCAACAGTTCAGCAACAATTTTAGCCTTTTTGATCAACAAGTTAGGTGGATCAATAGCAATTATATCGGCTTGAAAGCGAATTGGTTTATTCCATCGGCTAATACAATTAGCCAAATCTCAAAATCAAAATATGATTTCTTATTAGCCAAACAAAATACCACACACGCCATTCTCCAAGATGATTTTGAATCGCAGCAACTTCAAATTGAACTAGCCAAGACAAATGCCCAAATGTACCGCTACCAACAAATTATGCTGCTTCAAAAAGACAATTATAGAAGAGACTTAGAAAACTATCAAAAAGGTATTCTTCCATTAGATCAATTGTTGACAAGCTACACAACGATGGTCAATGGAGAATATAACTACAACGCATCTATTGCAAGTGTAATGCTTGCCCAGCAAAAAATAAAAATCAACAACTTGATACAATGAAACACTTGATCAGTATTAGTCTCGTTTCTTTCGCCATTTTACTCTGCTCATGTGGCAAGAAAACAGAGAAAACAACACCCATCAGAAAAGATATTACTGAAATGGTTTTCGCTTCTGGCATACTGGAGGCAGAAAATACATATAAACTAACAGCTCAAACGGATGGATACCTTACAGAAGTAACGTTCAAAGAAGGCGATTATGTGCAGGCCAATCAAGTCTTGGCACGTATCGACAACCTGGAGAATGAAATTAATTTAGAAAGTTCAGAAAAGCTATACGGCATAGCCGAAAAGAACATTGACCAAAACGCCCCAGCACTTCTTCAGGCACAATTTAATTTAGAAAAAGCTAAAAGTCAATTTACAACCGATTCAATGCAATTTGGTCGCTATACAAGTTTGTTTGAAAAACAAACAATCTCAAAATCGGAATACGAAAATCATAACTTGCAGTATATCTCTTCACGAGCTAGCTATTATGCGTCGAAAGAAAATTATCGGTTAATTAAGCAACAAGCAGATCAGCAGTTTATTTCTAGTAAGGCATCAAAAGGTATTCAAAGCAGACTTTCAAACCATAATCAAATCAAAGCAATTCTTTCCGGGAGAGTGTATTACAAATGGAAACAGGTGGGCGATTATGTTCGAAGAGGAGATGTTATTGCAACGATTGGCGATGCCACTCAAATTTATGCAAAAGTAAATATCGATGAGAGTACAATTGAAAAAGTACATCTGGGACAAACCGCAATCGTTCAACTGAACACAATTAAAAACAAAACGTTTCAAGGAAAAGTTGCTGAAATATATCCTGCGTTTGATGAAGCGTCGCAATCTTTCTTATGCAAAATCATATTTACAGACTCGCTTGAATTTAGAATCGTTGGCACTCAACTGCAAGCCAATATTGTAGTTGGAACACAAAAAAATGCGCTACTCATTCCCAATAAGTATTTGAATTTTGACGGGTCGGTTACTTTGGATGGTCATGCACAAAACACACCTGTAACCACAAATTTCATCAGTAACGAATGGGTACACATCACTTCTGGAATTACTGAAAAGTCTATTCTCGTAACCGAATCGGTTGGTGATAACGAACAAAAAACAAGCGAACTCGGTTCTCAAATGCGCTAATTCATGAAAATTAAAAATGTTAATCTGGATATTGCCTTAACGCACATCATCACGCGCAAGCGTCAGACGATTGTGGCTGCATTGGGTGTTACCATTGGTATTGCAATTTATTTGTTTATGAATTCGCTATCGTCTGGCTTTACAATGTACTCGCGTAATGAGATTTTTAAAAATAATGCACATATCAAAATTTATAAAGAAGATAAAACAAGTACGCCACTTAGTTACACAACAGCAAACGAACCGCTTCCGATATTGGTAAATCCTCAACTCCTTTCCGAATCGAAGAAAATTATTAACCCAAATCGTTTGATCGAACAATTAAAAGAAGAATCATCCATCACACATGTGTTTGCTCAAGTCAATGTAGATGTGTTTTATAACAATGGGAAAACACAATTGAAAGGCACGGCAAACGGTGTCCATATTCTGGAAGCCGATTCGATGTTCGATATCGCTAGTTATATGATTGCTGGAGATCTGAATGATTTAGCCGAAAACAAAAATGCTATAATCATAGGCAAAGGTATTGCCGAAAACTTAAACTTACGCTTGAACGATAACATTACAGTTTCGTCTTCTTTTGGTGTGGTGAAACTGCTTAAAATAAAAGGCATTTTCAGTACAGGAAATTCGTTTACCGATAAAGCAAAATCATACATTCAGCAAAGTACCGCACAACAATTTGTGAAAGAAGATATTGCGTATGTAACAACAATACTTGCAAACACAAAGAACCAAGAAGCTTCGCCACAAATAGCTGAAAAAATTCAAGCATTAACACCTTATACTGTAGAGCCGTGGCAAGTAACCAACGCCGATGTTTTATCTGGCGATTTGGTGCGCGGTACCATGATGCGTGCTATTTCGCTCTCCATCCTTATTGTTGCGGCATTCGGTATATACAACATCTTAAACATGACCGTCATGCAAAAGTTGAATGATATTTCTATTCTAAAAGCAACAGGATTTTCAGGAAGAGATGTTATCACCATTTTTGTTACAGAAGCATTGATCATGGGTGCAATTGGTTGCCTAATTGGAATTGGATTAGGCACACTGCTAATTTTAGCCTTGGCCAATGTTTACATGGGACCGCCAGTAGGGTATTTCCCAATTTACTTTGATGCTTCGATTTTTATGAAAAGCTTTATCATCGGTATGCTTGTAACATTCTTTGCCGGATTCATACCAGCGCTCAAAGCATCGCGCGTTGACCCAGTTGAAATTTTCAGAAAATAACGATGGAAAACAGAAAAATTGTTTTGCAAACAGAAGGCATCGGAAAATATTTTCACGATCCAGTTACGTTTAAAGTGCTCGATGATGTTTCGTTTAAAGCCTATTCAGGAGAGTTTCTCACACTCGTTGGCAAAAGCGGGTCAGGCAAATCGACCTTGTTGTATTGCCTTAGTACGATGGATACCAACTATGAGGGCAATCTTTTCATCAATGAGGAAAAAATTACTGGTCAAAAAGCAGATGATCTGGCTATGATTCGTAATAAAAGTATTGGGTTTGTTTTTCAGTTTCATTACTTGCTCCCTGAATTTTCGTGTTTGAAAAACGTCATGCTCCCTGCATTGAAAAGAAAACAATACAGCATGGAGGAAGTTGAACACCGCGCATTTGAAAAACTCAAACTGCTTGGATTGGAAGATCAAGCCTTAAAACCAGCATCTAAGTTGAGTGGTGGCCAACAACAACGTGTTTCCATAGCACGAGCAATCATCAATGATCCCGATATCATTTTATGCGACGAGCCAACAGGTAATCTAGATAGTAAAAACACAGAGCTTGTCTTCGATACGTTTTATAGAATAACACGCGATTCTGGACAAACAATCATTGCCGTAACGCACGATTTAGATTTTGCAAAAGCAAGTGATCGAACCATCGAACTTGCGGATGGAAAAATAGTTTCTCACCATAAATCTTTCAATTAATGAAAAAAGTAATCTTCACAAGCCTAGTTTTCCTTTTAGGGTTAAGCAACATCATGGCACAACAGAAGTACACCATCAGTGGCACCATACGCGACAAAAAAAATGGTGAAACCATGATTGGTGTTACCATTTATCCACAAGAATTAACCAGTATTGGAACCTCTTGTAATGCTTATGGATTCTATTCACTCACGCTACCCGAGGGTTCGTACCACATTATCTATACTTATTTTGGATATCAACCAGACACGTTAACGGTTCAATTAAATACCAACATAAAATCGGACCGTTACCTTTCCGAGACAAGTATCGTTACATCAACGGTGGTGATTTCAGATACCAAAGAAGATGATAACCTCACCAATACCAACATCGGTGCAGAAAAATTAGACATCAAGGAAATCAATAAAATTCCTGTCATTTTTGGCGAAAAAGATATTTTAAAAACCATCCAATTACTCCCCGGTGTAAAATCGGCTGGCGAAGGCAATAGCGGTTTTTTTGTGCGTGGTGGTTCTGCCGATCAGAATTTGATTTTGCTCGACGAAGCTCCTGTTTACAACGCCTCTCACCTACTCGGTTTTTTCAGTACGTTCAATAGCGATGCCTTGAAAGACGTGGTCATCATTAAAGGAAATAGCCCTGCGCAATATGGCGGACGCTTATCTTCTGTTTTGGACGTAAAAATGAAAGAAGGAAACAACCAGCGATACAATGTTACAGGTGGTGTTGGCCTAATTAGCAGCAGACTCAGTATCGAAGGCCCAATTCAAAAAGAAAAATCGTCGTTTATCCTTTCTGGCCGGAGAACGTATGCCGATGTTTTTTTAAAGGCAACAGAAGACTTCAAAGACAATTCGCTCTATTTCTACGATTTTAATGCCAAGGCAAACTATGCCATCAATGATCGCAATCGCGTATTCTTATCTGGTTATTTTGGAAGAGACAAACTCGGATTTGGCGATAATTTTGGAATTGATTGGGGAAATAAAACAGGCACCTTGCGTTGGAATAGCATCATCAATCCTAAAATATTTTCAAATACATCTATTCTTTACAGCGATTATAGCTACAACATCAAAGTCAATAGCGGAGGATCTGTTTTCAATGTAAACTCCGAAATCAAAGACTGGAACTTGAAACAAGAATTTCATTTCTATCCCAATTCTAAAAATGCAATCCGGTTTGGATTCAATACCATTTACCACAATGTTATTCCCGGACGTTTTTCTGGCGAAGAGGAGGAGACTAAAAATGTTGGACGCTATTCTTGGGACAATGCGGTTTTTGTAAACAATACAATGACCATTTCCGATCGTTTCAATCTTGATTATGGTCTGCGGTTTAGTAGTTTCAGCATCTTAGGTGGCGATACCTATAATATTTATGAAAATGGTACGCTTGTCGATAGCCTTGTTTTAGCGGAAGGAAAAATTGGAAAAACCTATTACAACATCGAGCCACGCTTGCAATTCAGTTACATGCTCAATGCGAAAAGTAGCATCAAAGGTGGTTATGCGCGCAATACGCAGCATTTGCATTTGTTAAGCAACAGTACAAGCGCTAATCCTACCGACCAATGGATTGGAAATACCTATAACATCAAACCCGAAATAGCCGATCAAATGAGCATCGGTTATTTCAGAAATTTTAAAGAAAACACGTATCAATTCAGCATCGAGACGTATTACAAAAACATGCAAAATCAAGTCGATTATAAAGACGGTGCAGACATCAATACAGCACCCGACATCGAAAGCGAACTCCTTTATGGCATTGGAAGAGCTTATGGTGTAGAATTTTTAATCAAGAAATCGACTGGAAAATTTACGGGATGGATTGGTTATACCTTATCCAAAACGGAACGCAAAATCGATGGCATCAATAACAACGAATGGTACAATGCCAAACAAGATCGTACACACGATTTATCTCTTGTAGGAATGTATGAACTTACTTCACGGTGGTCTTTATCTGCCTTGTTTGTTTACAACACAGGAAACGCAGTAACCTTTCCAAGTGGAAAATACACCATTGATGGCAACACCACATTTTACTATACCGAGCGCAATGGCTACCGCATGCCCGCTTATCATCGCTTAGATTTTGGTGCAACCTACACCAAGCCACACAAACGCAAATACGAGTCGTCGTGGAACTTTAGTCTGTACAATGTATATGGACGCGAAAATGCTTACTCCATCACTTTTGCCAATAGCGAAAGCGATCCAACAAAAACCGTGGCTACACAAACATCACTCTTCCGTTGGGTGCCTTCAATTACTTACAATTTTAAATTTTAATCCCATGAAAAAATCAATCTTCTTTTTCGGAATGCTGGTCAGCCTCTTTTCTTCTTGTACGAAAGAAATCGACATTGACTTAAACAGCAGCAACCCACAACTTGTAATCGAAGGCGTGGTAACAGATGAAACAGGACCATATACTGTTAAACTGAGTAAAACCATCAATTTTAGCGATGACAATAATTATCCACCCGTAACAGGAGCATTTGTCATGATCTCAGATCTTACGGCGGGTATTGCAGATACGCTTGATGAAGTATTGCCTGGGCTTTATCAAACAACAGCTTTGGTAGGAACAGAACAGCATACCTATCAACTCACGGTCATTGCAGAAAACAAAACCTATACTGCCCGTTCGACTATGCCATCCAAAATCAATCTCGATTCGTTGCGCTTCAACCCGCTTGCTTTGCCCGGTGTGAATGATGCTTTGGCCGTAATACCCATGTTTACGGATCCCCTTCAATTGGGCGACAATTACCGATTTGTACTTACTGTAAACGGAGAAAAAGATGATTCCTACATTTTAGGAAACGACAATGTGGCCAATGGCGAACCCAATCAACGCCCGTTGATTAGTCGAAGCATCGCAATCGCATCAGGCGATACGGTTTCAGTCAATATGCGTTGTCTTGATTTAAGTACCTACACGTATTTCTTCACACTCTCGCAAATTGCCGGAAATGGTCCAGGAGGAGGAACTACACCAAGCAATCCGCCAAGCAATATTACGGGCGAAAATGTACTCGGCTATTTTGCTGCATTTACCACACAAACTAGAACACAAATTGCACCATGAGATTTAAAATTAGTTTCTTAATTCGTTCCGCAGGTTCCGATCCAGAAATTTCGGGAGTAATGCACTCCTGCGGAAAAAATCACAAATAAAATGCGTTGAATTTTAATACAAGTAAATGCCGCAGGAGTGAAAATCCTGCGGAACGGTTGTATTTTTGAAATTGCGGAAATAGCGAAGTGAATTGTAAAAAGTAAAAATCTGCTTTCTAGTTTATGCATATCAGAACAAAGGCACGAGCCAATAAAGTAATCATGTTTTATAGTTATGAAAAGTAAAACACTTTTTTTAAAAAAATACTACGCGATGAAAAGGTTGATTTTACTAGCATGCATACTCGTTGCTATTTCATCTTGTGCAATTAAAGTGGTCAACACCACATTTCCAGGAGGCTATTTAAAGGGTTATTATCGTAGAAAAAATTTGCTTTGCAAGGAAATATACAGAGACAGTATGATTAGTTGTGCAATTTTTTACAATAAAGACAATTACCACGACAGCATTATTTTATATCACAAAGACACAACCAAATCCGTACAGTATTTTTGTTGTAAAGACTCTCTAATAAAACAGTCTGAATTTTGGCCTAATGGAAATTTACATTATTCTATAAACATCAGTAAAGTCGATACCATAGAAAAACGTACTACGGGTGAATATCTTAGTATTTCAATCTTTCAGGTTTACAGCGGATATATGTATGAGTATTATGAATCTGGAATAAAAAGAGCTGAAGGCAAGGTGTATAGAAATGACAAACGAGGCGTTTGGATTTACTACACTGAAGATGGGGTAGTTGAGAAAAAAGACACGATACAATAACTATACAATGCAATATGCGTACTGAGCATTTTTAAAGCCCTGCAGCCGTGGAACAAATCAGAACGGAGTCTTTTTCAACTCACTTCACCGAATACATCAAATCCATAAAACCCGCATCAGCACTCAATGCCCGCGATTTTACAGGACCAATACTAACCGTAGGTCCAACAACGGCGTAAGTTGCATTGCTCGAATTCGTCCAAGTGTATTGCATGGAAGTAGCAGATTCTGAACTAAACAATAAGGGCGCACTAGCACTCGTCGTCAATACCGCTTGCGAATCAATAATCGTAGGAACTACATTTGTTGTGGTGCCATTTACCGTTGCGATTACATCATTACTTAACGTAACGACGGGCAAACTATCCTTTGATGAATTTATGTGCTGTGCCAGCAATTCCCGCGTGGTATCAGCCGCAATCAATTTCGGTACAGGTTTTCGGTGATCTTGCTTTTGTGTTTCCGTTGGTAGTACTTGTTTGGCCAATTCTTCTTTCGCCATTGGCGTATCACTTGAAACAGGAGCAGGAATTTTTCCTTTGGTCGTATCGGTTGTTACCACCACACCTTCGCCACGCAATTTTGGTTTGTCGTTGGTCCTATAATAGATGAATACACCCACCAACAAAAGGAAAACAAATGCCCCCGCCTTTGCAGGACTGGCAGGATCGCTGTTAAGACGAAACAAAGAAAGCAAATGATTCAACCAAAGTGCTTGTTTCTTGAGGCGTTCTTCTTGCATGGCAGCAAGCAAATTTTGCCGCACACGATCGTCAGGCATGCCTGGATCATCAAACAAATCCGTAACGTTTGCATTCAGGTGTTGATGCAAAGCACGAAGCCGTTTGTATTCTTCCGCAGATTGCACATGCTTCAACACAAATGCTTTTTCTTCGGGATACAAATCCACAAACGCCTTTTCTTGTAAAAGCGTTTCGATGTCTTCGGGCAAATAGCTATGTCCTTCTTTCATGATGATACTTTTTGTGATTCTGGCGCAAACACCGTCAAGCGCGAAGCCAAACGACGCAGCGT
Source organism: Bacteroidota bacterium (assembly GCA_013298545.1). GTDB lineage: Bacteria > Bacteroidota > Bacteroidia > Palsa-965 > Palsa-965. The sequence goes on from JAAFIA010000073.1 coordinate 18,158, forward strand.
ATAAAACAAACGCGATTTCACTGTACCTTCCGAACACGAAAGCACTTCGCTGATTTCACGAATCGATAAATTTTCTTCGTACCGCAGTAGAAATGTAGAACGTTGATTTTCGTCCAATTCTTCCAATTCCTGTACCAACTGCACCATGAATTTTTTTCGGTCAATCTGTTTTTCAATTTGGTCGCCAGGTGTTCCTACTAGATAATACGTCTCGGTTTCAAAGTCAGACGGTTTTCTGATTTCCATGCTGCGGTATTCGTTCTTGCACATGTTATGCGCAATGCTGTACATCCACGTAGAGAATTTACGCGAAGCATCAAACGATTCTGGTTTGCGAATAATTTTCATAAAAAAATCCTGCACAAAATCTTCTGCCTTCTCCCTATCCTTCCAAAGCATCCGGTGAAAATAGCGGAATAAGGCTTTTTGATAACGTTGGTACAATTCCGAAAACGCACGATCATCGCTGCGGCCAATGCGTTGCATCAACTGCTCATCGCTGAGTTCACTGTATTTCGGACCAAACCAATTCATGCTGTTCTCATTCCCCCCCAATCAATTCGTTTACAACCGCTTCTTTTCCGGCATCCCGCCCCAGCCCCCGCGCAAGCTCACGCAACTCCAACGCACGTTTTTTATTCCCAACACCATCGTATTCCCGCGCCGCTAAAACCAAAGGCAAGACATAATTCAACTGCAATTGCGCCGAAGCATTCCGATCAAAAGCCGTTTTTGTAGATGCTGTTTTTAAATACCCCAATTTCATTTTCACCCCAACATTCTCGCGCAAAAAAGCCAAATTCTCCACATTCGTTCCATACCGAAATGCCAAACCTGTTGGAAATAAATTGGCTTGAAACGCCTGCAAAAACGAAGCCTCCAAGGTCATGCAGAAATAAACTTTACGTGTAGGATTTGCAGCCAACAAACGCTCCATGTAAACCGCATCGAAAACAGACACACTATCGTTTTCTGGCAATATCAGTCCTGCTTGACGCAACATTCGGGCACGATTTTCAGGTCGTTTCATCAGCCCTAAAACAACTACTTGCACATCTTCGCGCACCCGTTTATTGCTCTGTTGTGCCAAAATCGGAAACGCATCAAATTCGCCATTCGCAAACAGAATTGCTCCTTGCGCCGTCGATTGCAACACATTGTACGCATACGGCATCAAACAAGCCGGCATTTCGTTTGTCGATTCCCATGCTTTTATGTTTTCGCCAGCCAATTTCTTTTCGCCCCGCAACGCATGATAACCTGCCAATTGGCGCAACACATCGGCATTCGTGGGCTGCATCGCATACGCCAACATCAAATCAGTACCCAAACTCAAATCATGATCGCTATTCCAATAACGGATGTAATGATACTCGAAGCTTGTTCCCACATAACGTCCCATTTCAGCAACCACAGCATCCAATTCGGCCTGATGCTCCTCCCGTTCGTTGTTCGATTCCATGCGGTAGCGTTTGGCTTTGTAGTAATTGCCCCAAGCACTGGCCACATTTTTCTTGTTCTCAACCGCATTTTTCCAAACCTGCTCTTGCGAGAGGTACGCATCTGCGGTAAATTGCAGTTGTTGCGGCTCCAACAATGCCGGAGCCACATAAGACGCATCGGTACTGCCCGAATTCATCTGCGCATGCAACAGCCCCAAAAAGGGAACACAACAAAGTGTTAAAACTAATTTCTTAAGCATCGATTCTTGCTTTTTCGTGAATGTACGAAATGGATTTACGATTCTGTACACGCGTTGTATCAAAAAGTTCAGGAAAAGGCTAATTTTAAGCGATAATTCGTGTTATGTCCGCTCGTCAGTTTCTGTTCCTGCTTATTGGTCTCGTTTTCAATGCCTTTCCAACGCAGGCGCAACAATTCAATTTCCGCAATTATTCTGTTGCCGATGGCCTTGCGCAGTCGCAGGTGTACGCGCTTGCCGAAGATACCCGTGGCTATTTGTGGCTGGGCACGCGCGGGGGCGGCCTGAGTCGGTTTGATGGTATTCATTTTCAAACATGGACAGAAGATGATGGCTTGGCCGGAAATTTCATCCGCTGTCTCGAAGTGGATTTGAATGGTGCTGTTTGGATTGGTACTGATGAAGGTCTTTGCCGTTTTGATGGAAAACAATTTCAGCAAATCGTTCTTCCTGGCGATCCCGAACGTGCCATCAATGCCCTTGTTGCCGATAAATTGGGCAATATCTGGGTGGCCACCGACGATACAGGAATTTTTGTGCTGAAAGATGATGCCGTTGTAAACCATTTTCAGCGCGACCGCGACCTTCCGGCCAATCGTGTACATGCGCTGTTTGAAGATACCGATGGAAGTATATGGTTTGGTACAGAAGGCGGTTTGGTGCATTACAAAAATCAACAGCTGACGCGTTTTACACATGACGAAGGTTTGCCTGTAAATAGTGTGCGCAGCATTTCGCGCGATGGTGATGGAAAATTGTGGATTGCAACGTATGGTGGTGGTTTGTGTACGCCAGAAAAAAATACTTTCCGCAGTTTTACACAAGATGAGGGATTGGCCAACAACACCACACATTTTTTAATTACCGATCGCAAAGGCCGCATTTGGGCAGCAACAGCCGATGGCGTTACACGCATTGCCAACCAACAAACACAAACCTTTACAGAGCGCGAAGGCTTGTGTAGCGATGTGGTTATGTGTATGCTCGAAGACCGTTGGGGAAATATTTGGTTTGGCACTTCGGGCGGCGGTGTTTGTCGTTTGGATGGCGAACGCTTTATTCATTACAACGACAAAAGTGGCGATATGGGCACATGGATTTATGCCGTGTATGCCGATAAAAAAGGAACAATGTGGTTTGGCACGTCAGCGGGTGGCGCAACAAGTTACGATGGAACATACTATACACGCTATTATGAAGGAGCAGGATTTACTTCATCGAAAGTGCGGTGCATGGCCGAAGATACGGCTGGCGGCATGTGGTTTGGAACTGTTGGCGATGGTATTTATTGCCTCAAGAATGGTGCGTTTCGTCATTATCCGCGCGGAAATGGGCAGAGTTCCAATTTCATCAACGCCATCTTGGTCAGCGACTCCAACAAAATTTGGTTTGCTACGGCAGGTGGCGGCATTTGCATCTACGATCCATCAAGCGATGCGTTTACAAAACTGAGCCGCAAAAACGGAATTACCAACGATCGTTTTTTTGCACTTGCACAAGATAAGCGCGGATTTATTTGGGCTGGAAGTGCAGGAAGTGGTGTGTATCTATTGTGGTCTGATTCGACAGGGACAAAACTAGTGCAACAATTTACCGAGAAAGAAGGGCTGTGCAACAATACCGTGCGCGTGGTGCATACCGACCGTGCTGGCGTGATGTGGTTTGGTACGGCGGGCGGTGGTGTTTCGCGATATGATGGAAAAAAATGGATCACGATTTCTAAAAAAGAAGGATTGGCTTCAAACAATATTTATTTGTTGCAAGAAGACCAAGATGGCGATTTGTGGGTGGGTACCGAAAAAGGATTGGATCGCATACAGGTTGCGCTTGATGGAAAAATTTTGTCGATCCGCCATTACGGAAAAGGCGAAGGCCTAGCCGGAATCGAAACCAGTTTGAATGCTGCTTGTATGGATAGCACAGGAGCCTTGTGGTTCGGTACCATTTTCGGAGCAACTTGTTACCGCAAAGCATACGATTTTACCACAACAGAACCACCACAAGTTCACCTCACTTCCATTCGTCTTTTTTTTGATCCCATTCAAGAAACGGTTTACGGACAAAATACATCGGGTTGGTTTCCTGTTCCGGCAACACTCGAATTGCCTTACACTCAAAATCATTTGCGCTTTGAATTTACAGGCATTGATTTACGCAATCCAGAAGGCGTACGTTTTCGGTGGAAATTGCAAGGTTTCGATAAAGGCTGGACACCCGAAAACACCGAGCGTCAGGCTACATTTTCCAATTTACCTCCAGGGAATTACACGTTCATCATTCAAGCGCGCAATGCGGATGGTGTTTGGAGTAAGGAATTAAAATATGTGTTTAGCATCACGCCTCCAATTTGGGCTACTTGGCCTTTTCGGATTGCGGTTGCAGCAGGTGTGGTAGTGCTTGGCTTTTTATTTGTACGGTGGCGCATTCGGCGCGCACAACGCCGAAACATCGAACAACTGCAAAAAGTAACGCTCGAAAAACAGGTGTTGGAATTGGAACAAAAAGCCTTGCGTTTGCAAATGAATCCGCATTTTATTTTCAATGCCTTACAATCGATTCAAGGATTTATTGTGCGCAACGATTCGGCAGAAGCACGACGTTATCTGGCTAAATTCGGAAAATTGATGCGGGCTACCTTAGAAAATTCGCGCACCACGCACACCACATTGGCAGCAGAAACAGAATTGCTGCGAAATTATTTAGGGCTTGAACAGTTATGTCATGGCAACCGATTTGTGTTTGAGCTTGAAACCGATCCGCAACTCGATCCCGATCACACCACCATTCCGGTGATGCTCATTCAACCCTTTGTCGAAAATGCGGTTGTGCATGGCGTTCAGCATTTGCAAACGCAAGGAAAAATTACGATCCGTTTTTTAAAATCGGGAACACTGGTGCGTTGCGAGGTGGAGGACAATGGCGTGGGGCGCGCGCAGGCGAAACAGCGGGAACAAAACAACGACGAAAAACACGAATCTGCCGCCTTACAAATCACCAAAGAACGGCTACAATTGCTCAATCAATCGGGACAAGAAAAAAGCAGTCTAGAAATCATTGATTTGAAAAACGGTCTGGGCGAAGCCACTGGAACGAAAGTTGTTTTGGTGGTGTGAGTAGCAATATTATGCTGCTATTTTTCTTGACACAAAGGGCGCAAAGTTTTCCTTCGAAGAATGGATTTAACGTTCTTGGTAGTTATTGCCCAAAATAGGTTTTATGAACCTCTCCGCTAAAACAAATTTTGTTAACCTCATTAAGCAAGTCAGAGCAAGTATTCTTTCAAAAAATCGTATTTTCACGTCACGAAATGTTAGTTCATCTAAGCGTTACCACATGAAAAAAATATTTTCCCTCTGCCTCCTATCATTGACACAAATTCTTTTTGCACAAGAACCCTCAACTTGCCAGCAAAATCACCGCAATGCCGATGCCTTGCGTTTGAATGAAGCCGCACTCGCTACCAATTTGCGAAGCGATACCGTTGATATGCTGCACTACACCATTCGCCTCGACATTACCGACTTTACAACCAAAGTGATCAAAGGCGGTACAACCATTCGCTACGCGCCACGTATCAACAACGTCAATACACTCAACCTCGATTTGCTCGAACTCACCATCGATTCGATTACCGATGCTTCTGGAGCACTCACGTATTTATACAACGATACCTTATTGCAAATCAATCTTGCCAATACCATGAACGTGGGCGATACGTCTTCTTTGACGGTTTGGTATCATGGCGTTCCACAAGGCGATGCTTCGGGCTGGGCGGTTTTTATTACCAATCGGGGTATGCGTTCAATTTGGGGGTTG
>JAAFIA010000074.1 GCA_013298545.1 Bacteroidota bacterium
AAATAATTTGGTTTGAATAATACAATTACTAAACGAACATTTACAACCAATAACATGAACAGAAAAAAATTTCCAGCGGGTTTTGTTTAAGTAAAGCCATGTCCGAAAACACAAGCTGAACTTTGACCCAAATAGTACATACCAATACAGGCAACATCCCCGCCTACTTACGTTTAATTCCTTTGTCATCCCCAATCGCAAAGGCTTAAACGGTATCGCTAATCGGTTCGCTTGTAGCGGACATAAAACAAAATCAAATGAAATCAATAGCTAAAATTCTAGCCATTTTGTGCCTCGCACTTGCCCTCGATACGGGTCAAGTTGCCGCACAAAACACCTGTGCAACGGCAAGCGCACTCACTCAGACGTGTACCACATTAAATTTGAGCAATGGCTCAAATTGGTATTCCGTTGTTCCTTCCGGTACAACCTTACGGGTTACATGGAGTGCAACGTTAGGAAACACAACCTTAAACATTCATTCAGGATTGTGTAATGCAACTACATTAATTGCATCGGGTACGCCTGAACCCGAAGGGCTTGTAGCAAATCTTCCCGTTATTGCAGGGAACACCTATTTTATTGAAATTCAAAATAGCGGTTCAGCATCATCCGGTACACTCTGTCAAACTAGTTTGGTAGATTTACTTTACCCCTGTGATTGCGATACGTCCTTGTTTCCATCCAATCCGCTTTGTGATATGATGTGTAACGGAAGCCTTGAACATATTGCCGATCCTGACGGAAACCCAAACAATCCAAACCCGTTGACTTATGCAGAAATTAACAAGGCTTGCCCCTTTGAACAACTTGGGCCAATCGCAAACGCCGGATCGGTGGACTTGTTTTCTACAACAGGTGCAATTGATGTTGATGTACCACAGAATTACATGGGTTGGCAAACTCCGAACAACGGCAACAGTTATGCAGGGTTTTATACCTACCAAAGCACAAAAGTAAATGGACGGGAATACGTGGCGGCAAAATTGCTTTACGATATGCCCGCAGGACAAAAATTCAATGTGTCTTTTTATGTTTCCCTTGCCAATTATTCCGGCTATGCAGGTCGAAATATTGGTGCTGACTTCGTTACTAGCTTGCCTTCACAAGGGCCAAACGCACAGTATATTCCACCACAAACACCGCTTACCGTTGTCGAATCAAACTACATTACTGATACGACGAATTGGGTGCTGATCTCCGGCGTTTATACCGCAACGGGCGGCGAAGAATATATAATGATTGGAAATTTTGAAACCGATGCCGCGCAACTTCCAATACCTGTTACTCCAAGCGATACTGTTTATTCTAGCTACACAGCGGCATTCTATTATATAGACAACATATCAATTACGCCAATCATTGATCCGCTTATTGTTTCTGATTTTGACATTTGCCCAAATGAAACGGTATATATTACTGAGCCTTTCAATCCGATGGCGGCAACAATTACTTGGTCTAGTTTCTTTGCGCCCTTTGCCTGTGATACTTCGGACTGTTCGCGCATTTTCTCAAACCCAACGTCAACAAACGTTTACGCTTCTACTGTAATCATTCCATTTGCTAAATGCACCATCAATAACGGTGCTATGGTTACAGTCAATGGTGGGCTTTCGTTTACCTATCGCGCCGGATGCCCTTCTTTGTTCACCCATCAATTCCCTTGCCCTTCTGATTCCATTCTAACTTGGTCATGGTTCTTTGACGATCCTAATTCAGGCGCAAGCAATACAAGCACCTTGCCCAATCCGTACCACTCCTTTACTTCAACTGGAACAATTCACAATGTTACCCTAACGGTTACAACAGTCAACGGACAAACCCTGAGTGTAACTATTCAGGTTGTTTCGCCATTGCCGCCGGATGCTAGTATTGTCGGAGCTTTGTACAACGATTGCAGTTCAGGTTTTCAGCATTACGAGCCGCTCAATCAACCTAATATTGTTTACAATTGGGTAAATGTGGTTGGTGATATTTCGCACGTCTTGGTTGGAACGGGTATCGACATCAACTGGAGTACAAACGGCGGCTATGTAGTTTTGTTGGCAACAGACACCGTTACCGATTGCCAGTCCTTTGATACACTTACCGCGCCGCCGTGTTGCAATTCGGCAGGTATTATCGAATTAAATAGCCGTACCGCAAAGTCCGTTCTTACTGATCCGACCTTACAGCAATACATCACCGGAACAGATTTTCACCCAACCTCGCTTTTGATAAATGGTTTGTTTGTCATCGACACCACCTTTAGCCTAAGTAATGTGAATAATTTATACATGGGTGCTAATACCATTGTTGATATTCTGCCAACGCAATCGCTTACGATTAGTAATTGCAAAATCACGCAAAAATGTAATTATATGTGGGACGGTATTTATATCAATGGCGATCAAGCAAACCTTTCCATTACAAACGGTTCAGAGTTGCAACAGGCTAAAAACTGTGTCGTATCGGTTAATGGTGGAAACTACTTGATTGAAAATTCAATCCTCAAAAATAACATCAAAGGGGTTGTGGTAAAAGCCTACCAAAACCAACATCAGGGAGTTATTAAAAATACCGTCTTTTCGATGCCGAATACATTTTGGCAAGCATTCCCGCCCTTACCGCCAACACTCACAAAAACACTTGTAGGGGTTGAAATTTCAGATGCTAAAGTAGTCGTGGGGGATGCTACCAGTACAACAAATAAAAATGTGTTTCGAGGCATTAACATTGGTGTAGCTTCATACCGCGCAAATACAACGGTTAAAAATTGTCGTTTTGCAAAAATGAACGTCAGCCTGTTTTACCCTCTAAGCGGAACAGGGATTTATGCCGAAGGCGAAAAGCAAACCGCAAACCCGCCGTTTCCGTTTCTCTTAAAAGTTGGCGGCAATTTGGCAAATGAAATTTGCTATTTCGATTCGTGCCAAGTTGGAATTAATGCCCGAAAGCAGCAGACGATTGACATTCAATATAACTCAATCAACAATTGCCGCAATTTTGGTGTTACCATTCAAAGCAACAACCAACGTGGGATTAATATTAGCAACAATACCCTAAACCAAACTGCTAACTATACCTTCTCGGTGGGTACGGCAATCAATGTGGTTGATGCGTATAACTCAAACGTTTTCATTACCGGAAATAATATTTCTCAAAAATCTAGCCCTGCTTCGGCGCAAGTAGGAACGGGGATTCGGGTTTCGTGTGTACTTACAGGAATCGTAAACCTTGTCATTGCAAATAATCTGAATATCCAACGTTTCAAAACGGGTATTTGGCTGCAAAATATCGACGGACGAAACACAGGTTTTGTAACTACGAATACAGTGAAATTCCAAAAGAACAAAAACCAGTTTACAACTATGCACTACGGTATTCGTTTGGAAGGGTGTATAGGCGTTACGGTTGACCACAACACGATTAGCCGTTCTACCGGAAATTGGGCTTTGAACGATCAGGCAAACGCAATCAATTTGCGAGGTATTTCTGTTGAGAGTTCGCCTACCTCGCTTGTGTATCAAAATACGCTTACACGTATGGGTGATGGTATTTATGCTACGGGTGTTTCGTCTTCATCAGTTCTTGCTTGTAATGATTTGACACGCTGCTATAACGGTTTCAATTTTGCCGCCGCCGATATTGGACGGCAAATTCTTGACCAAAACGGTAATCCTACACCGACGGGAAATACGTGGACGAACTCGACGAACAAGGATTTGAATGGTTTGGTAACACCTGCGATTAATTGGTATTATACGGGTGCTGCTCCGGTTAATGGAATGCTATTTTTAAGTTTTATTTTACCTGCTAATGGCCCGCAATCTTTAGGTAATACACCCGATTTATGTGGAACGATTTACCAGTTACCACCTGCTCCGGTGCAACAGCGCGAACAGGCTATTGGTGATTTGGTGGCACGATTGCAAAATAACCCGTCTAGTCTAAGTCCACAGGAAACCTATTTTGCTAAAAAATACGCACACCGTATGTTGAAGCAAAATCCAAACTGGTTGAATCTAAACACGCCACAAGATGCCATGTACCAAAACTTTTTTGCAGCAGAACAAAACACCGCAACAGGCTTAACGCGCACCATCGAAGAACAGGCAAGCATTCCAAATCAAGGGCAAGTAGTGGCCGTTAATACAAGTATTCCGGTGAGTTCGACAATGGACGACAACCTGAAAACAGTTACCGAAATTTATAGCCGTTCGTGGTTGTTAGGAGTATTTGAATTTTCTGCTGCTGATTCATTGACACTTTGGAACATTGCTACACTCAATGCACCAATAGAAGGATCGGGCGTTTATGCGGCTCGTGCTATACTCAATATTAGTGTCGATGATGCTACGGGTAATGTGTCGCGTTTGGGTGCTGCTGAAACAGAAAGCCAACCAACACAAAACCAAACAGCAGCCATTTATCCAAATCCTGCAACCAACGAAGTAACAGTTTCGTTTGAATTAACAGGAACAGAAAATGGATTGATTGAAATTTTTGATTTGACTGGAAAATTAATACTGAGCAAACAGAGTAGTTCAAATCAAACCAATATAGACGTGTCCAGTTTTGTACAAGGCGTTTATATGATTCGTATTGCGGTCAATGGTGAGGCCCGATACACAGAACGTTTGGTCATTGTGAAGTAAAACCAGTAACTTAGTAGAGTAAATACCGCCGAAGGGTAAGCCTTCGGCGGTTATTTCAAAAAAATGAAAAAAATAGGATTTGTATTTTTAGTGTTTTTGTGCCTTTTTGCTAAGGCTCAAAATGCGCTTGGCCCTAATTTGGTGCTGAATCCAAGTTTTGAGGACACAAGCCAATGTCCATTAATGATAAATCAACTAGAATTTGCAGTCAATTGGAAAAATCCTAGTGCCGAAAGCCCCGACTTATTTAGTAGCTGTTCACCTGAATTTTGGTATGGCGTTCACACGCCAAATAATTTAGCAGGTTATCAAATACCAAAGACAGGAAATAATTATGCAGGAATTGTAGCATTTGCAGGTGGAACAAATCAAAAAGAATATGTAGAAGGAAAATTATCCGACACTTTAATACAAGACCAAGAATATTATTTTTCCTTTTACCTTTCATTAGCAGGTCGTTCGGCTGTTGCCAGTAGCAATTTTGGGATCAAGTTTTTAGACACTTTGTATTACGAAAACACGCTTTACCAACTTTCCTTAACACCCGACTTTGAATCTGATTTTGTGATCGGCGATACAATCCGATGGATTGAAGTTTCAGGAAAATACACCGCACACGGCGGCGAAAAGCATTTTATCATCGGTATTTTTCGTCCTGATTCCTTGATTGACCATGATACAATTTGGGTTAATCCTTTTGGCTATGCTTCTTACTATTACATTGACGATGTTTCTGTACAACTCCTAACCGACACAACGCCCAACGATCCAACACCCTATTATCCGGCAATCAATTTGTTTCCTAATCCGTCAACAGACGGGAATTTTACCCTTGAATACTCTTTTGAGCAAGAAGGGGAAATAATTATTTACGATATGCTTGGGCAAGTGGTCGAAAAACGCTTTTTGCCGCTTGGTTCTCATCAATGGCCTTTGTACTATCCGAATACGGCAGCAGGGGTTTATTTTTATCGGGTTTTGGAAGGTGAAATAGAGCGCAAGGCGGGGCGAATGGTTGTGGGCGGGTAAGCCTTCGGCGGTTATTTTCAAAAAATGAAAAAACTAGGGTTCGTATTTAAATATTGTTTAGCCTTATTTCTAAGGCTCAGAATGCACTTGGCCCTAATTTGGTACTTAATCCAAGTTTTGAGGATACGAGCCAATGCCCGTTTATGACGGGTCAACTGGAGTTTGCAAACAATTGGATCAATCCTAGTATAATCAATACACCTGACTTATATAGTAACTGTACACCGGATGTTTAGAATGGACTTCATGTTCCAAATAACGCAGCCGGATTTCAAATTACACATTCTGGTAGCAATTATGCAAGTTTTGGAGGGTTTTCGGGCGGGACAAATCAATAAGAATATGTTGAAGGAAAATTATCCGAAACCTTAATACAAGACCAAGAGTATTTTTTTTCATTTTACCTTTCGTTAGCATGTCGTTCGGCGGTTGCGAGTAGCAATTTTGGAATCAAGTTTTTAGATACGCTCTGTTTTGAAAGTACGTTGTATCAATTGTCTTTAACACCGGACTTTGAATCTACATGTGTACTTGCTTCATAATAGTATAATTAGAACTCGAAGACTGAATTAGACAGATTAATATTTTGGAGGTAATCTTTTAGTAAACAATCAAACGTATTGATAAACATTCTGTTTTTGTTGGTGCACGATCAAAGTTTAGTATATAAACTCTAATGCAAACTCACTGACAGTTGGAATAAATCAGCAATAATTATTACTTTGCGGCAAATAAATAGCAACATAATTGTCTGTCTAAGCTAAAAAGTATATTAAAAAAAATAATCATTGATTAACATGCTGGATATAAGTTGGTTAGAATCTGAAATTAGAGATCAATTTCTTGAAGATGATAATGGTCGTCCGTGGATTATTGGATTTAGTGGTGGGAAAGATTCAACATTATTGTTACAACTTACGTGGAATGCAATCAAGTCATTACCAAAAGAAATAAGACATACTAGGGACGTATGGGTTGTTTGTAACGATACACTAGTGGAAAATCCACGAATAGTTGATTTTATAGAGCGAACATTAAAAAAAATTCAACAAGCTGCTGTAGATCAAGACATGCCAATTCGCGTTACTCAGACAACCCCATCGCTTGAAGATACCTTTTGGGTTAATCTTATAGGCAAAGGTTATCCTGCGCCGGGTAGTGTTTTCAGGTGGTGTACAGAAAGATTAAAGATTAACCCAACCAGCAAGTTCATATTAGAGAAAATTAATAAGCATGGAGAGGCAATTCTGCTATTAGGTACTCGATCAGACGAGAGCGCAAAAAGGGCTGCTTCCATAAATTCATACGAACGTAAGGGAAAAAGGCTTAGAAGGCATGTATTGCCAAATGCTTGGGTTTTTGCGGCAATTAAAGATGTTAAAACGAATGAACTCTGGCAATATTTAATGCAGGCAAAAGCCGCTTGGGGTGGAACGCATAAAGAACTAGTTGCATTATATAAAAATGCCAATAGTGGCGATTGCCCTTTGGTTATAGACAAAACAACACCAAGTTGCGGAAATAGTCGTTTTGGCTGTTGGGTTTGTACTGTTGTAAAAAAGGACAAATCAATGGAAGGACTCATCGAAAATGGAGAGGAATGGATGTTACCATTAGTAGAGTTCAGAGATTGGTTGTCTCACACAAAAGAGCATCCTGAAATTTTCAGGCAAAAAGAACGACGTAATGGAACAATAAAAGAAAATGCACATGGCCCATATTATTCACAATATCGAGCCGAAATGTTGGAACGGGTTTTGAAGGCTCAAAAAGAAATTCAAGAAAGTCAAGGCGATATAACACTTATTAATCCTCAAGAATTAGTTGCAATTCAAATTATCTGGTATAGAGATGGGATTTTTTCTCATCGGGTATCAGACATTTACAACAACGTCTATAACAACGGTGTAAAAATGAGTAAACAAGACGAAAAAAACCAACAGGAGGACGAACTTCTGAAGAAAACGTGCAAAGATGAAGCAGAATATAATCTCTTACAAGATCTGCTCAAACTTCATAAAACCAAAACCCTTATGCTTAAAAAGCGAGGACTTCAAAATGACATTGAACAGCGAATTACAAACTTTGTAAAAGCAAAATCCACCCCTGCGATAAAATGAAGATTAAGCAAATCGAGTTCAATAATTTCCGTATTTATCACGGCAATAATAGTATTGATTTAACCACTACAAAAGGGAGAAATCTTGTTATTGTGAGTGGTAAAAATGGCTTCGGGAAAACAACATTTCTAATGGGGCTTGTTTGGTGTTTATATGGCCGCCAAATGGAGGATGTTGACGAACTCTATAAAAAAGAAATTGTAGATGCAGGTGGTTATCAAAAATATATCACCAATAGTATAAATAGGCTTTCAAGGAAAGAACAAGGAAGAAACCTACGCTTTTCAGTCTCGATTACTTTTTCACATGTTAATATTCAAGGTATAAATGCAAATGAGATTGAGATTATTCGTAGTAACGATAGTGAGACAAATAATGATGAATTAGTAATTCTTGTAGATGGAAAGGAAAACGAATTAGCAAAAATGGTAGGTGCTGAAATGTTTATTCGTGATTATATACTACCAAAAGAAATAGCTAAATTTTTCTTTTTTGATGCTGAGAAAATTGTTTCGCTTGCGGAGATTAACACCGCAGAGCAAAGACGAAAATTAAGCAGTGCATATTCTGAGGTTCTTGGAATTAAAAAGTACGAGGATATGAAGAATGAATTAGAGGAATTTAGAACCAACCTTCGCAAAGAATCGGCCTCCGTTCAAGAACGTCAAAAGCTCAACGAATTACAAACTGAAATAGATAATATTGATATTTCTATCCAGAGCTTAACAGAAGATTGTGATGGATTTGAAATAGAGAAACGAGATAAAAAACGAAAATCAGAGGAGTATCTTACAAAGTTAATTCGTGCAGGTAGTGTAATTACAGAGGAAGAACTTCTTGAATTACGCGATCAAGAAGGCAAGTTAGAGTTACGTTTAGCTGCTATTCAGGAAGAATTAAAACTGTCTTATGACGAAGTTCCATTTGCAATAGCAGGTAATAAATTGATTGATATTAAGAGCCAAATTGCGCTGGAACAAAAAATCGAGAAGGCAAAATTTCAAAATGATGATGTGGAACAAAAAATAAATAGCGTTATTAATGAGCTTGTTACTGAAGAAAAGTCTTTTGATCTCCCTGTAGATCACCGCATTTCGACCTTTTTCCATGATAAGATTCAGGAAATTATCAAAAAGCATTTCTTTTCTGATATTGAATCTGTTCCGGTCGGTTCAGTTCAGCTTCACGTTATGACAGACAACCAAATAAGTGAATTTACCTCGCTTATAGACCACTTAAAGTACTCTTTTGGTAATCAGTTCAAAACACTAAATGAAGAATATCAGCGTGTTATTTCTGAACTGAATTCAATACGACGAAAAATAAAAGATGCAGAATCGAAAACTGAAGATCCGATAGTTGCTCAAGATCGTCATTCTAGGAATCTTATTGAAGTTGAAATTCAGACGTTAGAAAACAAAATTCGTGGGGCTGAGAACACAAAAGGAATTAAAGAACAAGAGAAGATTCAAAAAAGTAAACAGATTAATGAACTTCAAGAACGCATTCAGGTATCTAAGCAAAACAAAGAAAAGGATGACACAACAAGCCAACTAATTGGAACTCTAACGGAGTTTATTAAGACATTTAAAGAAGCGAAAAAGAAGTCTCTTGAAGATGAAATCCTAAAATCTTTAAAATCTCTTATGCACAAAAAGAACTTCATCAAACGAGTTGAAGTTCAATTCATAGGTGAAGACATGGAGATCAATCTTTTCAATTCGCGTGATGAGCTAATTAGAAAAGAAGCGTTATCAAAAGGTGAACAACAAATGTATGCAACCTCCTTGCTAATGGGGCTTGTGGAAGAATCTGACATTGACTTTCCTGTATTTATTGATAGCCCAATGCAGAAATTTGACGATGACCACGCCGAGAATATTGTTCGCAACTTCTATCCTCGTGTTTCTGAACAAGTAGTCATTTTTCCGCTTATTAATAAGGAAATGACCCAAGATGAGTATAATATTATCCTGCCAAGAATCAATCAAGCATACTTGATTAATAACCGTGATGAGGATTCATCGGAGTTTCTCCAAGTAGAACCGGAGAACTTATTCCGAACTTACAAAAAACTATACAAGAATGCAGATTAATATACGCACATCCGAATTCAATAAACAGGTTGTTCAGGAACTAACCAGACGAATGAAGCTAAATCACGAGAACGTTATTTCTCGTATCGCTTTGACATATTCGATAAATTCCCAAATCAAACTTGATCTGGTAAAAGACCTTAAAGATTCAAAAGGGAAGGAATACAAGGAAGATATTTTACTTGGTAAATACCGAGATTTCTACGTGGCTTTAATTTGCCAGCATTATCAAATTCCCAAAACCGACAAGGATATTCCCAAATATATTAAGATGCACGTAGATCATGGCTTAGAGATCATTAATAAGTTATTTGACAATAATAAAAACTATACAGGTCTTGACTTTTTGATTGACAATGTAGATCGAGGAATTTCTGCTATCGAAGAAGCGGATACGATTTCTGGGATGATTAAAAATTCACGACAAGACATTTCTAAGGGCTCACATAACGGCGAAATTGTAATTAATGTTGGTGAAACAAAATCAGGAGAACAAATTTTATTGCGACTTAACAATACAACAATACATAATAACCAACATATTGCAGTCGCTGGAAATTCAGGGACAGGCAAAACTCAATTTGCATTGAGTATTTTAAAACAGATTTCTGGTGAATCAAAAGGGGCAGTTAATTTTATTTATCTCGATTTTAAAGGTCTAAAGAAAGAGGATGAGACAAAACTAAAATCATTTTTCAGCAGTACAAATGCCAAGTTTGTAAATGCTCCCGATGTTCCATTTCCCCTGCATCCAATGTCATTTATTGATAACGTAAATGCGAAGACAAGAGCAATGGGGATCAATAAATTCGTCGAAATTATCACTAAGTATGCCAGTTTAGGCAAAGTTCAAGAGCAAACGTTGAAAGACGCTACCAGACAAGCATTTGATGAAATGAAATCTGGCAATTATCCTACGTTTGAGGATATATATAACCATGTGCAAAATATCGAAGGGGGCAAGCGTAGTCGGTTACATGAGTATATGACAACCATGACAGAACTACAGCCCTTCAGCTATGAGGTTGATCCTAAAGAGACTTTTTTAAACAAGAATTATTATTTGAGTTTATCAGGCGATATGCCTGATTCTATTCGTTTGACCAGTACTTTCCTTCTCATAAACTATATCTACAATGTGTTTATGAATATGAATAATGCTCCTGTTGAAAATGAAGTACAATCAATGAGATATGTTTTACTTATTGATGAGGCACACACTGTTTTCAAGGAAAAGAAATCGCAGGAAATTCTGGAACGTATGCTGCGCGAGATTCGCTCTAAAGGAGTTTCAGTCATACTCGTTTCTCAGGGTATTGCTGAATTTAATCAACCCAGTTTTGATTTTTCTTCGATGTGCGAAACCGCATTCCTTCTTGAAATAAAAGACAAAACGAATATCAAGAGCATGTTGAAGTTTCTCGGTCTTGGAGACAAGGATATTAAGCCTTTGGCAAGAAGTATGGAGCAGATTGAACCAGGGCTTGCGATTACTAATATGAAAGAGTTTAAGAAGTTGGACTCATTTCCAATTAGCCAGTTTTACAAACTTTAAATTATGGCTTTAAGAAAAAATACCATTGATATGCTGGACGCTAGTATAAGAGTTGAGTATGACACTATTATGTCAAGAAGCGAATCCAGTAGAAATCGAGAATTAAGAGAAAGTTTTCGACTTGATAGACAAAATTGGGATTTGTTTTATCAAAGATTTAATAATGCAATAGTTAATAATGGTATTACATTGAACTGGAATCAGTTTAAGTACACGGATGTTTTCACCAATCTCAATCTTATTGATAGTATTATTACTAGTAACGACACTGGTATTTACATGTTTATTGTGCAAAGTCAAGATGAATTATATAACTTATCTAAATACGTAATGTATGTTGGAATTAGTGGTGAAAACAATAGTAAGCGACCATTAAAAATAAGACTGAAAGATTATTTTAGAATTGAACAGGTGAGAAAAAGAAGCGCAGTATTGAGGTTATTAGAAAGGTATAAAGAGAATATCCATGTTGCTTTTTTTCTTGCAAACACAACGACGCAAATTCTTAAAGAGCTTGAGCAAGCATTAATTGGTTTTTTCTACCCACCTGCAAACAAAGATGATTTTCCAATTGAACTGCAACCATCAAAAAAAGCCTTCTGATGACTACCACAAAAATTGTGATCCCTACTCTAAGAGGAACGATTGGCGACTGGGTGTTTTATTCGTCATTGCTCAGTGCAAATCAAATTGCAAAGCTGATTAGACCTGCTCAAAAAATTCGAGAAGCAGAATCACTCGATGAAATTCTGCAACGAGACTTGAACAAAAGAAAAAAGGCAATAGCGAAATACCTTCTCACTAATGAGTCTCATTTCTTTAATTCCATTATTGCAGGTGTTTGGGATGAAGTTCCTGAATGGATTGAATTTAAGTTCGGCAACTCAGAAAGTCTTGGATTATCTGAAGAAAATCTTAAAGAATTAAAAGAATCAATGGGATTCCTCGTTTTCTCTGGGAATGAAAAGATTTTTGCTATTGATGGGCAGCACAGAGTAGCAGGTATTCAAATAGCCATCCAAGACAAAAAGGCGGAGGCTTCAATAGCCGAAGACCAATATTCTGTTATTTTCGTTGCACATATTGATAATGAACTTGGACGAAAGCGCACTCGAAAACTGTTTTCTGACATAAATAAAAACGCAAGAAAAGTATCTGAGGGTGATACATTAAAGATAGACGAAGAAGATATTTATGCAATAGTTACTCGACGTATTTATGCAAATTACAAATTCTTTGAAGGTGGTAAAATTATTGCTCTTACTGAAAGTGCTCGTATGGAAAGCACAGACAATGCACATTTCACTAATTTATTGGGTATTAATAGCATTAATAAGGCCCTCAAAAAATTACATAAAAAAGCACCTAAAACAATTGACTGTGATGAGGTTAATGTTCAATCTCTATTGAATATTACAACTACATTTTTGGACTTGATAATAAATGGTATCCCTGATTTTCGGATGTTCTTTATCGAGAAGACATTAGATTTAAAAACTGTAAGAAATTCCAATAAGTATATTCTTTTTCGACCTGTTGGATTTAAGTTACTTGCAAATCTATATGTGCATTATTTTTTGAAATATGGTAATGGTGGTCGATTTATTGAAGATGTCAACAAAATTTCATTTGTAATGCCTGAAAGTCCACTAAATAAAATACTTTGGAAAAATGGTAAGATGGAGGCTAAGACTGCATCTCAAAGCCTTGCTTACGATATTGTACTATATTTACTTCGAGAACTTGAAGAAGAGAAAGTACCTAAACTTCTTTTGAAATACCGAGAAGTTTTAAATGATGATGAGGTCAATTTACCAGAACAAGTTGAAATTAATAATTAGAGTAATTCAGCTAATTAAATTTCTTAAATGCCTCACAATTGAAGCAGTCTGTTTACTTGCAATGTCAATTTCTGCTTTGGTATTGTTTTTACCTAAGCTAAATCTTATCGCAGAAAACGCGTCGTCCTCACTTTGTCCCATTGCCAATAATACATGAGAGGGTTCAATTGAATTAGCCGTGCAAGCCGAACCATTTGAAACTGCAATTTCATCTAATCCCATAATCAAAGCATCACTATCAATTCCATTGAACCGGATGTTGGTTGTATTGTATATTCTATTTTGAGAATCCCCATTTATAGTAGTCCCTTCTATTTTTAGCAATGTACTTTCAAGATAATCTCTCAGCTCTTGAATCCTTTCCTGATCTCTTTTCATTTCCTTTTCAGAAATCTCCGCTGCTTTACCTATACCTACAATACCGGGAACGTTTAACGTCCCACTACGCACACCCTTCTCATGCCCCCCTCCATGCAAAAGCGCATTTAGTTTAACCCTAAATGGTCTTCTTTGCCTTATAAATACACCACCAATCCCCTTTGGCCCATAAAACTTGTGCCCTGAAAAGCAAAGCATATCTATTCCCAATTCATCAACCTTACATCGTATTCGCCCTACTGCTTGTGTTGCATCCGTCATAAAGTATGCCCCAGTATTATGTGCAATTTCTGAAATCTCTTTTATTGGCTGAATTACGCCTGTTTCGTTATTTACATACATAACACTGACTAAGAGTGTTTTTTCTGAGACGGTTGCTTTAAGTATTTCGAGGTTAACTAATCCGTTACTGTGAACCGGAATAAACGTAATTTTTGCACCTTGTTTTTCTAATGCAGCACAAGTGTCAATAACTGCTGAATGTTCGGTCTGAAGCGTAATAATCTCCTTTCGTTCGTTTGCCTCAGACCAAATGCCTTTAATAATTAGGTTAATCCCTTCTGTTGATCCAGATGTAAAAAACAGTTCGTTGGTTTCACATCCAATCAAGGTTGAGATCGTTTTCCTTGAATTGGCAACAGCATCATTAGCTGTAACGCCGAATTTGTGTGTACTTGATGCGTTCGCAAAATTATCAGTCAAAAAAGGCATCATTGCCTCCAGAACTCTGAGGTCAATTTTTGTAGTCGCATTATTGTCAAGGTAGATCACAGGCATTTTTTACAAAAATAGCGAAACGTATCGGTACAATTTCACCCGATAATATTCGAATTACGGAGGTGGGTTGTTTTCAAATTTAGCGCACACTATTAATTTGAAAAAATGGACTTACTTACATTCTTTTCAATATATTATTGAGGTATTATTTCACTCAAAGATCTATGAGGTCTGAACTCAATTTTCGCTTTGAACAAAAAAGTGTATATTTGAATAGTTCATTCAAAAAAGCAGCATTAAACGGCATATTCAGAAACAATATGAAATCATTTGCCAATCAAATGCAAATACGAGAAAGAAAAGCAGAGGTTGTAATTTGGTTCTAAAACGTTACTATTCATGTAACGATTTAGAACCAAAACGCATACTGTGTGCGGGTTTATAGAATTTACTTCAGACATGAGACATGAGACTTGAGGCAAGAGACATGAGACGAGAGACATGAGACGAGAGACATGAGACTTGAGACAAGAGACAGGAGACAGGAGACCGCATCGTTGTTATAGCGAAGAGCGAAGAAACAGAGCGAGTATAACGCGCACTCCGCTCTGTTTCTGATGCGGTATTTCGTCTCATGTCTCATGTCTCTCATCTAAAAGGCTTACATCAAGTATCAACACAAAAAATAATCGCGCGAAGAAAATTTGCTATAAAAAAAATCCCATCCTGATTGTGTCAGGATGGGAGAACTAAAAACCATGGCGTAGTTTTTAGTGGCCAAACGAGGAGGCTCGTTTGGTATGCGTAACGACTTATTGACCTTTCTCGTCTTCTTCGAGTGAAGATTTCAAGCTTGCCAGTGCAGACACATCGCCGAGGGTTGTTTTCTCGAGGCTGTCTTTTACTTTTTTCACGGCTTTCTTGGTTTCGTCGTTTCCTTCTTTTTTGTCGCCACCTTTTTTACCTGTCGGACGTGCTTCTTTTTCTTCGATAGCAATGTCTTCGTTTGTATTGCGGTGTGAAACAATGATCTTCTTTGATTCTTTGTTGAACTCAAGAACTTTGAAGTCAATCGTTTCTTCGACTTTAGCATTTCCGCCGTCTGCTTTGAGCAAGTGCTTGCTTGGGCAGAATGCTTCAACGCCATAAGGCATTTGAACTACGGCACCTTTATCGTTGATATTGGTGATCGTTCCTTTGTGAACTGAACCGAGCACAAACAAGGTTTCGAATACATCCCAAGGATTTTCTTCGAGTTGTTTGTGTCCGAGGCTGAGGCGACGGTTTTCAACATCAACATCAAGAACAATCACTTCAATGGTTTCGCCAATTTTGGTAAACTCAGAAGGATGCTTGATTTTCTTAGACCAAGAAAGATCAGAGATGTGGATGAGTCCATCGATACCTTCTTCGAGTTCTACAAAAATACCGAAGTTGGTAAAGTTGCGAACCTTAGCGGTGTGCTTCGAATTCTTCGGATATTTATCGAGGATATCTTTCCAAGGATCAGGAGTCAATTGTTTTACACCGAGCGACATTTTGCGTTCTTCGCGGTCGAGGGTGAGGACAACGGCTTCTACTTCTTCGCCTACTTTGAGGAAGTCTTGCGCGCTGCGGAGGTGTTGCGACCACGACATTTCTGAAACGTGGATCAAACCTTCTACACCAGGCTGAACTTCAACAAAAGCACCGTAATCAGCAATAACCACTACGCGGCCTTTAACTTTATCGCCAACGTTGGTTTCTGCACTGAGTGCGTCCCAAGGGTGTGAAGAAAGTTGTTTGAGACCGAGTGCAATGCGTTTCTTCTGATCATCAAAATCAAGAATAACCACATTGAGTTTCTGATCGAGCTTAACGATTTCTTCTGGGTGAGCAATGCGTCCCCAAGAGAGATCGGTGATGTGCACAAGACCATCAACACCACCCAAATCGATAAACACACCGTAAGAGGTGATGTTTTTAACAGTTCCTTCAAGAACTTGTCCTTTTTCGAGTTTAGAAATGATGTCGCGTTTTTGTGCTTCGAGTTCTTCTTCAATAAGTGCTTTGTGTGATACAACAACGTTTTTAAATTCGTTGTTTACTTTCACCACTTTGAACTCCATTGTTTTACCAACATAGATATCGTAATCGCGGATTGGCTTCACATCAATTTGTGAACCTGGAAGGAATGCTTCCACGCCAAATACGTCAACGATAAGACCACCTTTGGTACGGCATTTTACATACCCTTTAATAACTTCGTCAGAAGCCATTGCCGAGTTGATGCGTTCCCATGATTTCATTGCACGCGCTTTCTTGTGCGAGAGAATCAATTGGCCGTTTTTGTCTTCCTGACTTTCAATGTAAACTTCGATTTTATCACCGATTTTGATATCGGGATTGTAACGAAATTCTGACATTGGGATAACACCGTCAGATTTGAAACCGATGTTTACAACGGCTTCTTTTAAGTTTTTCGAAACGATAACGCCTTCAATAGTCTCGTGGCTAACCACAGACTTGAGTGTTTGGCTATAAAGTGATTCGAGGCGGGCAACTTCTTCAGGTGTATAAACATCCTGTTTTTTACCCACGGTATTCCAGTCAAATTCTGGAAGCACCGGATTGGTTGTGGTTTCTGCCATGATGATGGCTGTATGCTGTTGTACAAATTGCGCGGCATCAATTTGCGGATGAGACAAGACCAGTACCGCCTGATCTACTTTCTTTTGAAAGGACGACAAAGGTAGGGAATTTGAAGGGTTTCGAGTGGCTTTTTTGAAAGAAAAAAGACAATTTGGTGATTGTCAGCGCGAATGAATTGCTTCCAGCACATATTGACACAGGAATACATTCAACAACATATTGCCTATCAGCACATTAAGTTAAAATTAAGTAAACACACAGAGGCATACAGTAAGGTTCAAAAACTGTTGATAACCTGCTTAAAAGGCCGAATGGTCTGAAATAGAGGAGAATTGGGGCTTTTTATAGGACGAATGGCATAAATGAGCAAACATGTATTTGGTTATTCCTATTATTTCGTTAAGTTTGCACACTATCTAATTTTACACAAAATATAAACCTGTAAACTATCTACCAATGAAAAAAGGGTTACTCCTCGCTATGGGTCTTGGTGCCGGTCTCGGACTGATGGCACAAGCTCCGCTTGTGAATGGTGTGAAGAAAGTTGATTTGACGCTTAGCAAAAAAAGTCAAGCTGATGCTGAATCGATGAGTTTCTACAACCAATCGCAAAATTCTCAACGTTCTGGAAACGGCAGCAACAGTGTACAAGCTGTTGGTGACCAATTCTGTAGTTCACACAACGGTTTTACGTTGCTCGTTTCTCAATCTGAGTGCTTAACAGCAAACGAAGCTCTGGGTGCTGTTTTGTTTACACACCGCAAAAGTTTTGAAAACCCAGGTAGTGGCAATTCAAATAGCGGAACAATCCAAGCTACATGGACACTCAACAATGGTGCAGCATGGGATTCAATCTATTATGATAACGATGGTACACGTCTTTACCGTTACCCTTCTGGTGCTATTTTCAATCCAGCAAACAATACCTCTATGGCAAACGCTTATTGGTTGAGTTCTGGTCCTTACACTTCAGGTGCTTGGAATGGTTACTACCACACCAACATGCAGTTCAACAACACCAACCTTACCAACAACGTTTATGACAACGGTGGTAATGCTACACCAGGGCTTGGTTTCCCACGCATCAGCATGATTGCTACACCTATGCATGGCTGGGTAACAGCAGGTCTTTATGCTGACGTAAATGGAACAACGGCTGCTGCTCAAGCTTTCCGCGGTGCTGCGATCACCAAAGCTACACCTTCTGGAAACACATTTACTTGGACTGTAGATTCTATTCTTCCTGCTTTCCACCAATCTGGTGGTTCGGCTGATGCGTTTACAATCACACACCTTGCGTTTTCACCAAACGGTATGATCGGTTACGCTGTATTCTTCGGTGTTGACAATGCTGCTGTTACAAGCGAAGAGCGTACTTTCCTTCCTATTACTTATAAAACAATAGATGCTGGTACTACATGGACACGCTTGCCACTCGAATCATTTGCAACCAATCCTACGATTCAGCAATTCTTGATTCCAGCTTCAAACAACACAACCAAAGCATGGTTTAGCCAAAGCGAAGGTTCTGACATTACTGTTGACAACAACGGTAACCTGCACATCTTCTGCGAAGTTGGTAGCGGTGCTTCTGACGACAACGACTCACTCGGCTTCACATGGACACGTACAGGTGGTGGCGATGGCTCTTTGGCTAAAGCTTATATGTATGATGTTTTCACAACTTCTACAGGTTGGGACGCTTGGTTGGTTGACTCTTTGATGTCAACTTCAGCTGCAAACAACTCCCTCTTTACAGATGGTTCTGCTATTCTTGCTACCGATGCCCGTATGCAAATTTCACGTAGCGAAGATGGTGAACAGTTGTTCTACTGCTGGACTGATACACGTGACTTCTCACTTGGTGGTGGCGAAAACGCTTTCGGCGATTTGTATGGCAAAGGTCGCGACCTTACAACCAACATGGCAACTGCTGAAATTCAGTTCACCACATCACAAGATTTCTATTTCCACTACAACTCAAACACGGCGCTTCCAATGGTTGGCGGCTGGATGGTTCCTACCACCAACTCAAACACCCGTAACGGAAGCAACGATATGACTACTATTGCTGATCACTATTATGTTGACAACATCAATTTCCCAACCTCAGCGTTCAACGTTGCTATTGGTGTCAATGAGCAAGTTGCTTCATTTGGTTCAGTAAACTTGTTCCCAAATCCTGCAAACGAAATGATCAACGTTAGCCTCAACTTGGTAAAAGCTGAGAACGTTTCAATCACCATGTTCAACGCAATGGGTCAGGCCGTAATGACTGAAAACCGCGATATGGCTGCTGGTGCTACCAACATCCAATACAACACAGCTAACCTTGCTGCTGGCGTTTACTTTGTAAATGTTACTGCTGGTAATGCTTCTACAACTTCAAAAGTTGTTGTTGAGTAATCGTTAGAAATTTCGATTTCAAGAATCGGCATTCGTTTAATTACGGATGCCGATTTTCTTTTATATTTTACTTATCTTCGGTTGTATCTTGTTTAAACGCCAATGACCCGAAAAATTATTTTTCTACTTCCTATTCTTTGCCTCCTCTTAACCACCTGCAAGAAAGATATCCCCCAAGATCATTTGGCGGGCCTTCTTGGCAAATGGAATTGGGTGTATTCTGATATACGAATACGACAATATGGCCATCAGACTCAAATATATTTGGCTTACCGCCGTTGGCCAGAATCTGGCGAAAACTATCAACTGGAATTGCGCTCAAACGGAAAAGTCTATTTGACCGAAAACGGAAAAACAAAACGAGGTCGTATGGAGATAACCGATCAAACCAATTCAGGTTCTATCGCTGCCAATATTGAAGGACGTGGCCTCTCTACGATAAAAATACGCCTTGTTCTTGACCATCCCGATACACTTCGTGTATATGAATTTCCGTATAGCGATTGGGATAAATATATACCTACAAATTACTTCGTGCGCGAACACTAAACACATGCTCTTCGCCAAAAAAACCGCAAAAAGCGCATTGTCGTTCATCATTAATCCACAAAACATGAAACGCTTTTTTTTATTTATTTCTCTTTCGTTGTGCTTAACCACCTACAATACTAAAAACCATCTGATACTTGTGTTAAAAGAAAAAAACATCTTTCTTTCACCAATTCCATCAGATCTATTTCAAATCCCTCCAATGCTTCCGAATCTTATGTATATACTATTTTTTCCGCAACTGGACAAATTCTCTTGCAACAAGAAAAAGTAAATGTTGCAACGTTTGAGATATCTACGAAAGATTTACCAAATGGTATTTATTTTATTAAAATCGAAGAAATTGATCTAAGTGTCATACGTACATTCACAATTATACACCCATGAGAAAACTGCTCTTCCTAC